>CAINLT010000424.1 GCA_903850505.1 uncultured Myxococcales bacterium
AATGCCGGGCGTCCAGGTCCCGCTCGCCCGCCACCAGCAACCGGCGCCCCTGACCGGTCTTGTTGTCGCTCAGCTCCAGGTACGGCGCCGGCCGACAGACTTTCTCCGTGAGCGGGCAGGGGTGCAGCGACGCGACAGTCCCGCGCAGTTGCAGGCTCGCGGGCGCCTGGCTCGCCGGATCGATCGCGGCGAGCTTGGCCTTGTCCGCTGAAAGCAGGCCGTGCACCGACCACGCGCCATCGGGATAACGCTCCGGCGCCTGCGGTGGGTTCAGGTCCGGCGTCGGGGGCAGGGTTGCTGTCCCCGCCGTCGGCACGCGCTTGGGGCGCTCCACCGTCTGCGGCGGCGATTGGCACGCGGAAGTCATGGCCACGGCGGCGGACATCAGAAGCAGCATTCGCATGGCCTTTTCCTCGTTATTTCATGCACATGACAAAGCCTTAGGCTGTGTCCGACGCTACTTCGTCAGCACCGGAATGCGGCCCGGCAGCGACACAATCATCAGCGAGCCCGGAACGACAAACACGTCCTGGCTGCCCAGCTTGATGGTCTGCGTGCCAACCATGACCGTCGCCGAGACGCGGTTCGCGCCCGGCGGCAGATCAACCGCGGCGAAGCGCCCGAGCGTGTCAGTCGACTGCTTGTTCTTGATCGGCACCGTGTCATCTTCGTTGTCGTTGAAGAACGCGAGGCCAGTCGGCGGAATGCCCAGGCCGACCTTGGCGTCGTGGATCGGGTACCCGCCGCGCTTCAGGTTGCCGCAATCGCGGATGCGACCGCCCACCACGCCGTTGCCGTCCTGGATGTCGCCCAAGCCCAGCGTCGTCGGCACGAGCTGCCACTGGCCTTCGCCGACGATCGTCGGATTGACGTGGTAGGTGTCCGTACCGATGTATCGGGTCGGCTGATGGCCCGCGCCCTTGGTGTCCAAGTGGTCGGAAAACAGCACGATATCCCAGTAGTAGCTGTCATGCCACGTGTCCGCCTGGCTGTGTTTGCGCACGCGGAAGACGAGCTCCGTGTTCGTCGGCACGCCTTCGATCGCGAATACGCCGTGGGCCTTGATGCAGATCTTCGACGTGTCCGTCTTCACCTTGCGGCACTCGTAGCCGTTGGGGCAGTCGAAGTGCATCTCGCACGTGTCGCCGGCCTTCTTGATGGACTGCACGTCGATCTTCGCGTCCACCGCCGGCTGATCCGGATCGAGGGAAATCGTGTGGCCAAGCGGTGTCCCGACCTTGGCTGGATCGTTGAAGCACGCCTGCCGCAGGTCGGAATCGACGATGCCCGCGCACGCCTCGGGATGGAAATCGCTCAGCTTGAAGACGTCGACTTCGATGTTGGACGTAATATCGCCGCCGCCGAAACGGTCGACGCGGCCCCATGCCGTCACGGTCTTGATGTCCGGCAAGCCCTTGATTTGGTCGGCGACGGACTGATCGACGCAGCCCGTCTCGAGCACTTCCGTCGACGGCTCGTAGTCGTTGGCGGGATCCGTCAGGTTGCCCACCTCGGTCGGCGTGAGGACGCAGACGCCGGTGACGCACGCGCCATCGGGGCAGTCGCCGTCGGCCTTGCAGACCGGCGTGAAGGTCGTCGGGACGCTGATGGTCTCTACGTCGTTGCCGCTGCTCGTGTCGCTGGCGTCAGTCGCCGTCACGCCTTCGCCGGTGCTGATGGCATCGGTCGCGGCATCCGTCACCGCATCTTCATCGGCGTGCGTCTCCACGGTGTTGCCGCAACCGGCAGCGACAACCGTCGACGCGCCAAACAGGATCATCCAGGAAATAACGCTGCGCTTCATGGGGAATTCGTCCTCGTCAAAGGGGTGTCAAGACGCGGAGCGCGCGGGCGCGGGCAGGGCGCTTGGACTGGGACAAGATACCACCGGCGACCGTGCGCGCGCAAATGGCCAACCGCCTACTCGCTGAGCGCCAGGACCAGCACGGACGTCACCTTCTCCAGTTCCATCAGCTGTCCGGCGATCTCGTGGAGAGGTCCGGCTTGCGACGCGCCGACGATGAACCCGAGGTCCAGCGACTCGCCCGCCGACAGGCATGTTGCGCGATCCTGCACCGAGAATCCGGCTTTGCGCAGGCGATCCTCGATCCGGCGCGCGACCAATTGTCGGCTGCCATGCACGCGGACGTAGTGCCGCCGTTGTCGCAGATCCGGATCGGAAAGCGGTTGCG
>CAINLT010000425.1 GCA_903850505.1 uncultured Myxococcales bacterium
CGCTGTGCGGCCAGGACTCCAGCGCGCCCACCGCGGACGCACGCACGCGCTCCGCCGGGTCGCGCGCCAGCACAAGCAACGCGGCCAGCGCAGCATCGCCGAGCCAGGCGCCCAGCAAATCCGCCACCAGCTCGCGCAACACGTCATCAGCCGACTGCGCCAGCTCCAGAAAACGCGGCTCCAGCTCGACCAGCGCGTCGCGTTGGGCCTGCCAATCGGCGGGCGGCTTGCCATGCACGGAATCGGTCGCGAGCCGCAGCGTGACCCGGCGCAGGCCGCGCGCGCACGCATCGGACTCAGCGCTGCGAATTTCGCGGAAAATCGTGGCAGAAGCGGACATGGCGGCCTGTGGTCGGACCGGAGCCGACGCGAGCCCGGAGTGTAGCGCGAAAGGCGCGCGCGGCGGTAGACACAGGCACCGAAGTTCGAGATGAGGCGTCCAGCGGGCGCCGTGACGGGCCGGCCGATCGGCGCAGGGCTGCGCGAAACGCGGGATCAACACGATTCACGGCTTGGCGGCGGCGCGATTCCGCTTCGGTGAAGCGCCGGCCAGCGTGGGGGCTGGCCGGCACTTCACCGCAGAGCGACCGTGTGGGGCAGGTCGCTCCGCCGCGTGATCGGGGCACGCAGCGCGAGGTCGAACAGGCTCGAACGGGGAGCGCTGTAGCGACCTGAAGCATGGCGCACGGTGGGGCACGCGCCATCTGCAGGGGAGTCATGCACGTTGCGTGCCAGATTCAGGATAATCTGTAAATTCACAGCAGCGTCAGTACAAATTCGTGACAGAGCACTGCCCGCGGATTCCACCACGGCGACCACAATGTCTCAGACCGTCTCACAACTGTCTCGCATATGTCTCGCATTGTCTCACACTGTGTCCGCGCGCTCGAACAAACCGCGACGGCTGGCGACACCGTCGCGCACGAACCACTGTCCGCCGATGAGGACGTGCTGGACGGTATGCGCGGCCGAGAGCACGACAAGATCGGCATCCGCGCCCACGGCGATGTGGCCCTTCTGCGCCAGTCGGAACAGCCGGGCGACGTTGCTCGTCGCGAACGGCAGCACGTCTTCCAGCGCTCGACCATCCAACACGAGCACGCGGATCTCTTCAAGCAGCGCCGCGCTCCGGCCGACGTCCATGTGCAGCAGCACACCGTCGCCGTCAAAGGTCGGCAGGCAGCCGCCGCCGTCGGAGCTGATCGTGAGACGATCGCGCGGCATGTCGCAGTCGAGCCAATCGGCCATCGCCTGGGCGGCGGAGAGCGATTCGTCATCCGCGGGAAATGCCGTCGCGTCCACCGTGCAGCCACGCCGCGCCAGCGCCTTCGCGTCCTGCCACAGCCACTTCTGGCGGTTGACGTGCGTCGGGTGAAACGTCCGCGGCGGCAGCTCCGTCTCGTCCAATGCGCGCTGAATCAACTGCAACCCGCGCTTGCCGTCGCCCATGTGCAAGTGCAGCAGCCCGGCCTTGCCGGTCATCATGCCCGCGACGTGGCAATCGGCCGCGAGCTTCACCAGCTCGTCAAAAGTCGGCTGCGAGGAGCGGTGGTCCGACAGCGCGACTTCCCCGCACGCCACGATCCGGTCAATGTGCACGATGTCGCCGCGCACGGAGCCGGTCAGCGTCGTCGGCGGCACTTCATAGCTGCCCGTGTAGCAGAGCGCGTTGAAGCCCAATTCGCTGAGGCCGCGCGCGCACGCCAGCAGCTCCGCGATCGTCCGCGTGCGCGCATCCGTGCCGAGCAGGCCAATCGCCGTCGTCACGCCACCGAGCGTCAGGTGCGTCAACTGGACGGCCGGCACGCGCGTCGCCGCCCCTGCCTCGCCACCGCCGCCCGTCAGGTGCGTGTGGCCATCGATCAGCCCGGGAATCACGATCCGCCCCTGCAGATCCACGACCTCGACCGGCCAGCCGTGCGGCGCGTCCAACCGTTCCGCGAGCGCGACGACCTTGCCACCCGCCACCAACAGATCCCGACGCCCCAAACGCTGGGGCGCGTACACTTCGGCATTTTTCAGCAAAATCATGAGATTCAGTCCCACAAGCCGCAGTTCGTTGAACCGCCGCTGCAATCATTGGGGTCCGTGCTGCAGACGACCGCGCGACTCACATTGCACGGCGTGCTGCCGCCCTGGACGCCAACGCCGCTCTGCGCAGCCAGGCTGCTGCTGAACAGCGAGCAATTGACCGACGTGCTGCTCGCCGCGCCGTTGCCGTCCCAAACGGTGTACGGCTCGGTATCCGGCAGGAAGACGGAGGTGCTCGCGATGTAAGCGGTCTGGCCGAGAAGCGCCGTGCAGAAGCCGCCCGCGGCGTTGAAGTCGCCGGCATAGGTCGCGTTGGTGACGAAGTACTTGCCGTTGGTGTGGTAACCGCTGGTCTTCAGCACCAGCGTGTCCGCCTGCTCAAAGCAGTAGAGGTGGCTCACGCGGTCGCAATAGTCGTTGGCGCAGCCTTCTGTCCATTGGTTGTTGCTGGAGTCGCCATAGCCATCGAGCTGGTGGTACGCCGTGAGGTTGCTGCCGTTGTACGTCCAGCCGTTGCACGTGTCCGCGACCGCGGTGGAGAACGCCGTGCCGTTCTTGCTGGTGTTGGTGAAGACGCGAATCGGGTTGGTGAAGCAGCTCGTGCCGGTGGAGGCGACGGCGGGCGTCTTGCCGGTCTCGTCGAGGCTGATCGAGACAGCGATGGAGCCGTCGGTCAAATCCGCCCAATTGCTGGCGATCTGCGTGCGGTCGAGCAG
>CAINLT010000426.1 GCA_903850505.1 uncultured Myxococcales bacterium
CCCGTCGGTCACCAGGATGCAGCGCGCGACCGCCTCCGGCCGACGCACCGATGCCAACTCGCGGCAGGCTGCGTCCCAACCGCCGTACAGCGCCGTCGAACCGCGCGCATCGATGGCGCCCAGCGCCCGCCGCGCCGCCTCCAGCCCCGATGGCGTGGCCTGACCTGCTGGCGCCACAACGTCGATACTGTCATCGAACACGCTGATCGCAAAGTGATCGTCCGACTGCAATCGCTGCAACGCCGCCGACACCGCCTGGCGCGCCAGCACCATCTTCTCGCCGCCCATCGACCCCGAGCGGTCGAGCGCGAACGCCACCTGCACCGGCCGCCGCTCCGTCCGGCGCTCCGCCAGCGCGGCCTGCAGGCCGATGCGCAGGTAGCGCAAGCTGCGATGCCCGGCACGCCCAAGCGCGCGATCCGTCTGCACTTCCAGAGCCGTCACGCCACACGTCTGCTCGTCGCTGTTCATCGCTTGCTCCCTTGCCCTGCTTCAAAGGGCAGTCCTTGTTTCTTGACGAATTCCAGGATCTTCTGCACGCGTCGGTTGGCCGAGACGCCGAGAGGCCGGCGCAGGTGCAGCTCGACGCCGGGCTCCAGCACGATGTGCTCCCACTGCGAGCGCGATACGCCCACCGGCGACACCTCGTCGAAGTCCTCGCTGTGCGGCGCGCTCGAAGTCGACATCGGCGCCGCGGTGCCCGTGTGCGGCGCAGAGGGCGCTTGCTGCAGCGCCTTGGCCACGTCCTGGTCCGGCATGGCTTCGAGCAGGTCGCGAATCCGCGAGAGCTGCATGCCGTCCGACTGCAGTTTGCGAATCAGCAGAAGGCGCTGAACGTGCCCTTGCGGGTAACGCGCCGCCGGACCCGCGCCGACCGGCGCCGAGAGCAGGCCGTTGAGGATGTAGAAGCGCACCGTGCGCCGGCTCTCGCCGGTGGCGTCGCAGAGGGCGTCGTGGGTCAGCCAGTCGGCGCTGGGGGCGGGCACGTTGGTGTCGTTTGGCTCGGTCGGTTTCATGGTGCCTCGCGACGCGACGGTAGCGCGTGCTCTGATAGTGACAGTTGGCATTGCAAGTGTCAAGTGGCATATCTCGCGAGCCGCCCTGCTTGCGGCAGGTCGACAGTTTGCACGTCGAGCCGACAACTGATGTCGCTTGCCGACGCAGCCACGCATATTGGGCGACGCAGCGCGCCAACGCGCCCTGTTGGACGCGCACGCGTTCGGAGCGCCCGTCATCTGCTTCCAGTGGGTGGAGCCAGGACGCTACGCGGCGGTGTGGCCGGCCTACATCGTCGACGTCGACCTGCGGACGCGGGCTCAAGCCTTCTTCACGAACTCCGACTTCAACCCCATCGCGCCAATCCCGTCGATCTTGCAGTCGATATCGTGGTCGCCGTCCGCCAGGCGAATGCCGCGCACCTTCGTGCCGACCTTGACGACGAGCGACGAGCCCTTGACCTTCAGGTCCTTGATGACCGTGACGGAGTCGCCATCCGCGAGCACGTTGCCGAACGCATCCTTGACGATGCGCGCGGGCGGGTCCACGGCCACGGGGGCGACTTGAGGCCACTCCTGACCGCACTCCGGACAGACGAAGTTGCTACCGTCCTCGTACGTGAACGCGGAGTTGCAGGCTGGGCAGGGTGGCAGCGTGGTCATGAGGATCCTTCAAGGCGGGCGACGGCTGCGGGCGGACTGACGGGAGACTACCGTCGCGCGAAGCGGCAGCCATTCTCGTGCACCGGCGAGAACGGCACAACCGCGGAGGTCGCCGTCGGATCGCACGGAAACGCCAGCAACTCCTGGGAGCGCGTGCATGGGCAGGGCGCACTCTCAACTGACTCGCGACCTTGCAGCCTGTGCCCACGCCCGCGCGTAGCCAAAGACCCCGCGCGGCGGGACGTTGTGCGGTGACGAAGTCACGACCGGGCCGGCGTGCACTGGCGGAACTGACGCGGACTGCGCCTGGGGCTCGGCCTCCAAGGCGTCGGTCAGCACCACGGGCTCGCTCGCGGGAAGGATCGCTGGCGATGGCACCGGCTCGGGCATCTGCACCTGCGCGACAACAGGCGCCTACTGGTGGTGCACCTCGGGTTCCGGCTGCTGTTCGGAACCACGCTGCGTGGCCGTAGGCTTCTGTGTCCGCTTGGGTTTCGGCACGGGCGCGTGCTGCTCAAGCGCGGCTCCGGTGAGGCCAGCTGACGTAACCGCCCACCACGCAGAGCGCCCGTCGGTCGTCCGCGTCACCAGCCCTTCGGCCAGCAGTTTCGGCATCAGGTTGGCGAGGTTGTCCTTGGTGAACCGACCGCCGGCAAGGTCGTACTGGTCAGCGACCTGCATTTCGCGGTCAGCGTACAGGCGCAGGATCTGGAGAACGAACTCGCGGGCGGTGCCGCTCTTCTTGGGCCCGCAAGTGGCCAAGGGATTTGGCTGTCCTACGACGACGGCAGCTGGGGCGGCCACTGGACGCAGGGCGTCGGCGTGTACGTGCCGGTGACCAAGCCGTTCGGCCTGCGCGTGCGCGGCATCATGGTCTTTGGCCAGCCCGACCTCGGCGATTCCATGGCCGCGGGTGACCGCGCGGAACTCATCGGCCGCACGCCGGCTTACCTCAACCTCGTGCGCCTCTACGGCGGCGGCGGCTTCTTTGGCTTCGAGTTCTTCCTGCACGCCAAGATGTCGTTTTTCCTGGAAGTTGGCGGCAACAGCGGCACCGTCGGCACGTCGGGTGCTGGCGCGACCATCGAAGCCGGCGTGCAGATGTACCCGTTCTGATTGAGGTCTCCAGCTCCCCGAGACAGCTGAAGTCAGCCGGCCGCGGTGGACCGGCGCTCGGCTTCGCCTGCCATCGGCAGCGCGGACAGGCACTCCAAGAACGCTTCCATGTCCTTGCGCGTGCTCAGTGTACCTTCGCCGGCCTGGGTCACGCGCGAACGGATGATCGACCAGTGCCACGGCGCCTGGTCCGAGGCGCGCGTGACGACGCCCAACATGGACGTGATCCACATGCCGCCCGCATCGGGGCACACGGTCTCGCACGCGATGCCGCGAAGGGAGAACTGACGAACGATTGCATTCGCTTCGACGCGTGCCATGGCTGGCTCCTCGGTTGTCAGGGTCTCAGAATAGCTGGACTGTACGGCGTGTCGACGCCGGGTTCAAGCGTGCCACGAGGACACGATGACGCGGACCTGGACAGCCCAGGGAACGCAAGGTTAGGCTCGACTTGGTGCCGGAGTCGCCGGACCGCCAGCTGCGGCGCGCATTAGGAGAGAGGCATGAAACTATTGATCCTTGGGGCGACGGGAGCGACGGGACAGCTGCTGGTCCAGCAAGCGCTCGCGGCCGGACACGAAGTGACGGCGTTGGTGCGCAATCCGGCGCAAGTGACGACTTCGCATCCGAACTTCAAGGCTGTGAAAGGTCAGGCGACTGTTGCGGCGGATGTCGAACCGCTGATGCGCGGACAGGACGCTGTGCTCAGCGCGCTCGGCCCGCGCACCAAGAACGATCCGGTGTGCGCCGATGCGGCCAGCGCGGTGGTCAGCGCCATGCAAAACGCGGGCGTGAAACGGCTCGTCTGGCTGTCCGCGGGCGGCGTGGGCGACAGCAAGGCTCACATCACCGCCGCGTCTTTCGTCTTTGGCCGCATCATCTTGCCGCTGTTTCTCGCCAAGCCGTACGCGAATCACCTGCGCGCTGAGGAAGTTGTGCGCGCGAGCGGCCTGGACTGGACCCTCGTGCGCCCGGCGCAGTTGGTGGATCAGGCGACCGGCAACCCGGTGGTGGCGGTTCTGCCGGACCAGAAGGTGGGCGGCCTCAAGATCGCGCGCGCCGATGTGGCGGCGTTCATGCTGGGCGAGGTGGGCGCGCGGGAGTACGTCGGCCTGGCGCCGACCCTGCACGCGTGACGACTTCCGATCGCGGCTGCGCTGATCGCCGAGCCCCTGGGAACCTTGTCAGGCGCGCCGTAGGGTCTACTTCGCCTCGTCCCCCTGCCGGTGGCACTTCTTGTACTTCTTGCCACTTCCACACCAGCACGCCTCGTTGCGACCCGGCAAGGCGTGCCGGTCGCGGGCCTTGCGCAGCACCAACAGCGTCGCGTACTTCGCCTCCTGCTCCGCAGGTAATAGGCAGTTTCCCAGTACGCACAGCTGTCGGCGATGTCGGAACCGGGGGGCGGTGCCGCCGGATACGGCGTGCCGCCGGTTGGGTCGGCGAGGGCTGAATGAAGGCGACGGATCAGGTACGTCCGGTCGGACTGCCCGACCAATGCCGGATCGTCTTCCTTCCAGATCTTCGCGGCAGAGAAGTGCCGAGTCATTGGCTTGGGCATTGGCTTGTGCCCGTTGGAGTGCGCTCCGAATCCCGCTTGCGCCGTCGCGACGGGCGTAACTGGCGAATGATGAATGGCGTCGTGGGCGGCAAGCCATTCGGCGAACTTCTTGCGAGAGCAAAGCTTCCCATGTAGCAGTCGAGCGGCGTCGTCCGCTTTGCGGTCGCCGATGCACGGTGCCGGCGGCAGCTCAAGTAGGATCTGGGGGCCCGGGGCTTCGCGACGCGAAGCAATCCAGCGGCTGCGGATTGTCGGCGTTCCAGTCATCGCCACCGTGCTCGTCCGGCGGGTCCAGCAGCTGAGGTCGGCGGGACAGCGAACTCAAAACGCCTCAGCCTCGGTGCCAATCCAACCTTCCAGCGCCGTCTCGTCCGCCGGGTTGACCGCGTAGTCGCTGTTGATATCGTACAGCTCGTTCCAGTTGTAATCACCGGAGAAGTACGTCTGGCCCTGGTGCGTGACCATGATCTTGTGGCCATTGCGCAACGCCAGTTCGACCAGGTCCGCGCCGTCGCACAGGCCCGTCATGTTCGCATCGCCCGGCGTGCCGACCGAGAACGCGCGCACGAGCATGCGCTGCGGATCCACGCGCACACGCACGGGATGTTGCGGCACCGACAGCTCGATGATCGTCTCGCCCGTCGCATCCGGCGTGACCTGCTGGGTGAAGTCCTGGCTGGTGTTGTCGGGAAAATCAACGGTGATCAGCAACTTGAACGTGCGCGGTGGGTCGTCGAGCTGGCGCATGCGCACACGCACCTTCCACGCCGAGCCGTCGGCGACGATGCGCGAAGCCAGCTCGGCGTTGACGCGGCCCGGCCGGTTCAGCCACTGGTCGAAGAACACGCTCAGATCGCGGCCAGAAGCCTTTTCCATCGCCGCGCGCAGGTTGGCCACGTGCGCGAAATCGTGGTTGAATTCGGCAACGTATTCCTTCATCCCCGCGTCCATCACGTCATCGCCCAGCTCGCGGCGCAGCGTGTCCATCACCGCGGAACCCTTGTGGTAGATGATGTCGAAGTACTTTGGCGAGCCGTAGACGCTAGCCGACGTCATCGCCATGTCCTGCGCGGGCGTGACGGTGTAGACGTAGCTGAGATTGTTGGTGATGATCTGGCTGCGATTCTGGAACGCCTGCTCGGTGTAGAAGCAGCTCGAATACTCGGCCAGTGACTCGGACAGTGCGATGTCGCCATTTCCCAGCATTCCCACGAGGTTGCCCCACCACTGGTGCGCGATCTCGTGCGAGATCAGCTGGGCCATCTCCTCCCACGGGCCATCGGTCGGCGCCAGGCCGAAGGCGTCGCTGAGCAGGAAGATCGTGCTGAGCGGCGAATAGCCGCCGCTGAAATTGCTGGCGAGCTGGACGAGGTTCAGCTCCTTCCACGCAAAGGGTACGAAGTTCTTGGCATAAAACGCGATGACGTCCTGCACCAGCTTGGTCATGTCCGGCGCATTGGCGGCGGCATTGCCGACCGAGAAGATGCGGATGTTGGGCATGCCGTTGGCGGCCGGCGTGACGAACGGCTTGTAAGCCGCGATGCTGAAACCGGCATTCTCCGTCAGCTCGACCTGCTTGAAATGCCAGACCAATCGCCCGTCCGGCAGGTTCGAAGGCCCGCTCGGCAGCCCGGGCGCGGCGCCCATTTTGTCGGCGGTCGTGACGATGTGCAGGTCGCTCGGGAAGGGCGAGTGCATGAAGTCGGAAGGCCGCAGAACGTAATCGTAAAGCACGACCGAGGCGAACGTCGAATCGAAGCTGCAGGCCATCAGGCCGATGCCGACGGCGCCGCAGGTCAGCTTGGCCTTGCGGCTGACATGCACGTTGAAGTCGACTTCGAGAGGCAGGGGCTTGGCCAAGTGCACGGTCAGGATGCCGGAAGTGCCTTGAAACGCCGCGAAATCCGTCGTCAACCCCGTGCCATCGTCCGTCGTCGCGGTCACGGTGTCCGGCTGGTCGCTGACAAAACCGAGGTCGGCGATGCCCGCCTTGTGCGCGCGCAGCGTCAGGACGATGTCGGTCTTGAGCGACGGCACGGTGGCGTCGACGTCCACCGTGATGTCCTGGTGCGTGATCGTCCAAGGATTTCCGGCGACTGCGGCGAAATCCGCGGCGCGATATTGAATGGGCGAAGGCAGTTCCAGCGGGTGCGTGCGCGTGATTTCGGCTTCGGCGCGCCCCGCCTGGAAGCGGGCGGCAAACCCGGTGCCGGGCAGCGGTTGGACGTCGAGAGCGGGCAGCGGCGCGCGCGGCGGAGCGGCCAGCGCGGAAGCGGCGGTCAGCACCAGGGTCGATACGGCAAACAGGCAAATAACAAGGCGATTCTTCATTTGCCACCTCCCCACGCGATGGTGGCGCTGCCCCAGCTCGCCACGACGAGCTTGCCGTCCGCGCTGCGCGCCATGGTCGTGTCCGGATCGAAAAAGAGCTTGTGACTTCCGGGCTTGAGGACTTGGAAGTCCAGCGTCAGCCACAGCTCGCTCGACACGGCGATGTCCGCCAGTGGCGTGTACATGCTCGGCTTGGTCATGAAACGTGCACCGCCCGCCAGGATGCGGCCCGCCGGCGAGTCCTTGGCGATAGCATGCGATTCATACAGCGGATCCGGCGTGTCGCCCACCGGCACGCCGGTCGGCGTCACCGTCACCAGCTTGAGCGCGTCCGGGTCGTAGCGCATGTGGCCGGCCAGTCCGACCAGGTGCGGGAAATCGTGAACCCAGACGGTCACATGCAGCAGCTGCTTGGCGTCCTGCCAGGTGCCCTGGAAGGACACGGCCGGGCCTTTGTCCTGCGGATCGTTGACGAATGTCGGAGCGCCAGCCGTGGCGATGTCGCCGGGCGTGCTGACAACGTCCGCCGTGACGGCCCCCTTTTTCGCGGCGGAGGCCGAGCCGCTGGAACAGCCCAGGCCGAGCAGCAGCGCCAGCATGGTCATCGCCCGGCAAAGAATTCCTACAAATTTGATAGGCATCGGTTCTCCAAACCCAGGCGCGCTCACAGGACCGCGAAGGGGGCAACGAGGGTACACGCGCGGCTCAGGTTGCCGCAAATGAAATGAACGCTGGCGGCCACGCGGGCGACGATCCGGTGGCGATGGGAACTCCATGGCGATGCCTTCCTTTCTTTGCATGTTGATGTCGCTACCGTGTGAAACGCACGCGGATAGGCGGTGAAGTCGCGCGCACAGGACGGCCCTGTGCATCGCGCGCCGGCTGGAACAGGGTGCGCTGCGCACAGAGACGCGCTGCCGCTGCGAAACCGTGGCCCGGATCGGTGACGATCTGCACCGTCACCGCCTGGCCGCTCGGCGCCACGACGACGCGCAGCACAACCGTCTGCTGATCGATGCCGGCGTCGTCGGCCTGCGTCGGCCAGTCGCAGTGCCAGTCGTCCTCGTGCAGGTGCACCGGCCGCGACAGATCGTGGAGGTCCTTGGGCGGCGGCGGTTGCGCTTCTGGCGCACCGTGCTCCGCCGTGCCTATGCCGCCCGGTTCCGTCCCAGTTCCGCCAGCTTGCGTCACGCCGCCCGGTGCGCTGGCTGCCGTTCCGGTCACGAACGCCGAACCGGTGAAGTCGGCAGCGGGCTCGGCTTTGCGCGTCAAGACCCGAGCCGCCGCAGCCGGTTTGCTCGCGACGTGGTGGACCGGCGGCTGGGCCGCCGCTGGCTCGCTTGGCTGGGCCGAAGGATCGGGCGGCTGGACCGGCGCAGCCTGCGCGGGCGGCGCTGGAGGCGGCGGCGCCATCGACACCTCCAACGGCGGTCGCTCTTTTGGCTTTTCGGGCGGCGACTTCTGGCCCGCCAGCCAGGCAACCAGCGCGATGTGCAAGGCCAGCGCCGCGCCGACGCTGAGTGCCACGCGCAACCGCGCCCATTCGGAGCGGCTGGCGAAGACGATGTCGACGATGCGCGGCTGGTTGATCATTTCGGCGCCACCGGTTCCGCCGCGAAGGCCACATGCGCGACGCCCGCCTGGCGCAGCAGGTCCAGCACGCCCAGCACGCGCCGGTGCTTCGCGTCGCCATCGGCCTGGATGAGCGCCCGCAAATCGCGGTGTTGCGCCAGCATCGCGCGCGCCCGCGCAACGAGGTCTGCGTCCTGCTGCAGCGTCTCGCCGTTCACCTGGAGCAGCCCGGTCTTGGGCACCGTCACCGACAGCACGACCTGCACCTCGCTCGCGGTCGCCGCCTGCGGCAGGTCGAGCGGCACGCCAGGATTGACGACGATGCGCGCCGTGACGATGAAGATCACAAGCAAAACTAGGATGATATCGACCATCGGCGTGACGTTGATGCCGGTAATCATGCCGTCGTTCTGCGGCGCGTTGCCGGCCATTCAGCCCTCCTTGCGTGCGGACAGGTATGCCAGCACCAGCTGCGAGAGCGCCTCGGAGCCACCCAGCAACCCCGCGATCGTACGTTGGAACCAGTTGAAGAGCGCCACCGCCGGCAAGGCCACCGCGATGCCGACCGCCGTCGTGACCAACGCTTCCGCGATGCTGGCCATGACCTGCTGCGACGCCGCGCCGCCCATCTGCGGACCGTGACCCATGGCCTCGAAGGCGCCGATGACGCCGATGACGGTGCCAAAGAGGCCGACAAAAGGCGCGTTGTTGCCGAGTGTTCCGAGGAAGGCCAAGCCGCGTTCCAGCCGCGAACGCTCCAGCGCCACGGCACTGGCCATCGCCTTTTCCGCCGCCGCCGGGCCCAGGTGCGCCAGCCTCAGGCCGGCGGCCGCAATCGACGCCGCCACGGAAACGGTGCCCAAGTGCGCGATTGCGCCCGGAATATCGCCCGCCGCCAGATCGCGGTCGAGTTGGTCGGCGAGCGC
>CAINLT010000427.1 GCA_903850505.1 uncultured Myxococcales bacterium
GAACCTTGCCGATCGCAACCTTGCCAAGGCGCTCAAGCGCGCTGGCCGCGCCCGTCTCAAGCTGTTGGAAAACGGCCTGACGACCGAGCAGCGCAAGGCCCTGCGCCGCGCCCGCAAAGAAAAGACCATTGGTTTGAAGACCTTCTTGGCCAAGGCCAAGTAATTTCGGGTCGATCCAGGAATCGACCTTCCGGCGGTCCAACATGGGTTTGCCGATCGACTTCTGGTTCGACTTCTCCTGCCCCTACGCCTATCTCGCGTCGACGCAGCGCCACCAGTTGGCCCGCGATTCGCAATCTGTTGTCACGCCCCAGCCGTTCCTGCTCGGCGGCGTGTTTCGGGCGATAGGTCAGGCGCAGAACCTCTCAACGACGCTGTCGCCGCCCAAAGCGCGCCACAACCGCCTCGACGTCATTCGTTGGGCGGCGTGGTTTGACGTGCCGTTGGCGACGCCGTTCCGCCACCCGAACCGGCCAGTTGAAGCCCTGCGCGCGCTGCTCGCGACGCCGCGGGAACACTGGGACGCGGTCATCGATGGTTTCTACCGGCTTTATTGGGTCGAGTCGCGCGACATCAGTGACGTCAACGTCTTGCGCGAGCGGCTCATGGCCCTGAACCTGGACGCCGACGCCATCTTGACGTTGGCGCAGACCGACGCGATCAAGGACGAACTGCGGCAACGCACGGATCGCGCGATCGCGGCAGGCGTCTTTGGCGCGCCGGCCTTTATTGTCGATGGGCAGCTTTTCTGGGGTCAGGATCGCCTGCCCTTCGTTGTCCGCGCTGCCCAAGGCTGGCACCCCGAATTGGGTCGCGAGTCTTTCAACTTCTGAACCGGAGTCATCATGAAACGCGTTGAATACTTTTATGATGTCTCCTCGCCGTACGCGTACCTCGCCCACGACGAGATCGGCAAGGTCGCGGCGGCCCACGGCGCGGAAGTCATCTGGCGGCCCTTCTTCCTGGGCGGCCTGTTCAAGAGCCTACAGGCGGAGATCGTGCCGTTCACCAACGGCTCCCCGCAGAAGCAGGACATCCTCAAGAAGGACATGTACCGCTGGGCGGAGGTTCGCGGCATCCCGTTCAACTGGCCGACGACGTTTCCGATGATGACGATCCGGCCGATGCGCGTGCTTGTGCAACTCGAAGGCGAGATGCAGATCGCCGTGGCGCGCCACCTGTTCCGCGCCTACTGGGCGCACGACGAGAACATCGGCGACCCGCTGGTTCTCCACCAGTTGCTGGAAACGCAGGGACTGGACGCCGAGGTGCTGTTGGCGGCTTGCGACCGGCCCGAGGTCAAGCAGAAGCTGGTGGACGCCACTGCGGAAGCGCTGCAGCGCGGCGCATGTGGCGCGCCGACGTTCTTCGTGGGCAACCATCTCGTGTGGGGCCAGGACCGGCTGGATTTTGTTGGGCGCTTGCTGGACGGCTGGCAGCCGAAGCACGGTTAGCCACGTTGGCGCGCGGCACGGACCCAAATGCGGCGGCTCTTTGGCTGACTTGCGTGTCCCGCGCCAGTGAGGATGGCTAGTTCAACGCCATCGGATCCGCCAGCGCGAAGGCGGCGATCTCCACGTCAAACGGCTCGCCGTCCTCATCGACCATCTGGTACGCGCCGGCCATCGTGCCCACGGGCGTGTCCAGCGGGCAACCACTGACGTACTGGAAGCCTTCTGACGGCCGCAGCACGGGCTGCTGGCCCACAACGCCGGGGCCGCGCACATGTTCCGTGCGCCCGTCCGCGTTGGTGATCCGCCATTCGCGCGAGACGAGTTGAACGGTGCGCTCGCTGCGATTCAGGATCGTGATTTGATAGAGGAAGAACCAGTGTCCTTCCTCGGGCGCGGACTGTTCAGCAGCAAAGCTGGAGACGACGTCCACGCGGATTCCGTGGGTGATAGCGCTGGACTCGGGCATGGCGGAAGCTCACAGGCGGCGACAGGACCGACCGACTCAGTGAGCTTGGACAGGCGCCGGCTTCTTGGCAACGGCCGGCACGTTTTTGCCAGCGGCCACAGGGGCTTTCGCCGTCACGCCCGGCTTGGCCGGAACGGCGAGCTTGGCAGACACAACGGTCGGCTTGCCAACGGCGGCGGGCTTGGCAGCGGGCTTGGGCGCGATGACGGGCTTTGCGCCGATGACCGGCTTCCCGGCGGCAGCGGGCTTGGCAGCGACGACAGGCTTGGCGCCGGGCGTCGGCTTACCAGCGATCGCCGGCTTGGCGGCAGCCGGCTTGGCAGCCACGACGGCGGCCTTGGCGGTGGGCGCAAGCGGCTTGACCGCCGGCTTGGCAACCGCCACGGCGGGCTTGGCCGTTGGGGCTGTCTGCTTGGCTGCGCCGACCGGCTTGGCCAGCGCCGCGGGCGCCTTGGCCGGAACGATCGGCTTGGCGGCGACGACGACTGGCTTGCCGGCAACGGCGGGCTTGGCCATGACCTGCGCGGGCTTGACCGGTGTCAGCGCACCCTTGGCGACTGGCGCCAGCGGCTTGGCTGCGCTCACAACTTTCGGCGCGGCAGCCACAGCAGGCTTTGCTGCGACGACGGCTGGCTTCCCAGCGGGGGCCGCGGCCTTGGGAGCAGGCGCTGCAGCCTTGGCGACGACCGCCGGTGCCTTGACCACCGCAACAGCGGTTTTCTGGCTGGCCGGCGCCTGCGCAGCGTTGGCTTTGGCCGCATTGACCGGCGCAACCGGCGCCTTGACGACCGCACCGGGCGCTTTCGCGGGCACCACGGCCGGCTTGGCCGCAGCGACGACGGGCTTGGGCACGATCGGCGCTGCCTTGGCAGCGTTGGCCGCGGTCGGCGTCGCGGCATCGGCCGGCACGGCGTGCTTCGGCTTCACCGGCAGGTTGGGCATGCCCGCCACGAGGTAGCCCAGCTTGCTCGCCGCATCAATCGCACCGCGCGCTTCGGCCAGCGTCACCGGCTTGGCCGGCTTGCCCGGCTTGTCGCCGCGTTCGGGAACACCTGGGCGCTCCACGTGTTCCACCGGCCGGCCTTCCCACGCCACCCGCTCGGCGTTGTGCGCGACCGCCGCTTCCGCGTGCGCCGCTTCCATTTCTTTCTCCGCCGGCGGCACGGGCATGTCCGGCATCACGCCGCCCGCCACTTTGCGCACTGGAATCGCCGGCGCTTCCTGCACCGCCACGACGTCCTCGTGCGAGCCCGCGTCCTTCTCCGCGAGCACCGTCTTGCGCACCTGCGGCTTGGCCACGTCGATCTTCGGCGGGGCAGCGTGCGGCCCCGAACGCGCCAGCGCGTCCGTGCGCGTCGGCGCCGGCTCATCGTCCCACAGGCTCGCGACGCGCAGATCCTGCGCTTCCGGCATCTTCAGTTGCGCGCCCATCAACTCCTGCGTCACCGCAAACAGCAGCAGCGCCGCACACGACCACGCCACCGCGCTCGCGAGCGCCAGCCCCGGCTGTTCCTGCACCGGCTGCGGCGTCCGCTTGGCCTTGGGCTTCACTGGCGGCGGCGCACTCTCCACGTCCGGCTCATCGTCCATCCGCCGCGGCGAGGCCAGGCTGCCCGGCGTCAGCGCTTCCACGTGCGCGCCCTTGACGACCTTCGCTGGCACATTCTCCGGCGCGTAGGACTTGCCCATCGCCGCTTCCGCAGGCATCAGGTCCTTGCGCACATGCACGCGCTCGACCTTCGGCCCCATGTCCCGCACCACCGTCACCGGCCGCATCTGGACGTCGCGTTTCGCGTTCCAATCGACCTTGCTGTCGCCGCGCTCATGCCCCAGCCGCGACACGCGCTGATTGGCGTCCAGCTCGACGCGCGCGCCGGTCGGCACCACCTTGGGCGGCAACGCGTTGGCCTGCATGACCGCGCCCGGCTGGATGCGATTGGACGCCGCCGCATCTTCCAGGATCAGCCGCTGATTCTTCTCTTTGCCCTTGGACCGGCGGGCATCTTCCATGTCCAGCAGCTTCACAAGCGCATCGGGCTTGTAGTGCGCACGGGACGCCTTCGCCAACTGCTCCATCGCCGCCAGCATCGCGTCCGCCGTCTGGAAACGCATCTCCGGCACGTTCGCCAGGCACCGCTTCAGCCACGTCTTCACGTCTTCTGGCAGGCGCTCAAACTTCGGCCCGTACTCAAAATCGCCGCGAATCGCGCGCATGTGCAGGACTTCCGTCGTGCCCGGGCCAAAAAGCGGCTGTCCCGTCAGCATCTCGTACGCGACCGCGCCCATCGCGTACAGGTCCGCACGGCCATCCACGCGCTCGCCCGACGCCTGTTCCGGCGCCATGTAGTGCATCTTGCCTTTGATCGTCCCGGTCCGCGTGCGATCGCTTCGGTGATCGCCGCGCGCGATGCCGAAGTCCGTCAGCTTGATCAGCGGTTCGCGCGAGATCAGCAGGTTTTGCGGGGACACATCGCGGTGGACGATGCCCTGCGAACGGTTCTTGTTGCCCTTGTAGTCGTGCACGTAGCGCAGCGCCACGAGCGACTGCCGCAGGATCTCGAACGCCACCGGCGACGGCACCTGGATGTGGTTCAGGCGGTGCGCCAGCAGGACCTGCGCCAGATCGCGGCCGTCGATGTACTCCATCGCGAGGTAGTGCATTCCGTCGCACTCGCCGACTTCAAACACGTGCACGACGTTGGGATGGTCCAGATCGCGGACGATGCGGCCTTCATCCTTGAACATGCGGACGAATTCCGGGTTCTCCGCCAGGTGATCGTGCAGGATCTTGATGGCGATCGGCCGGCCTTCCAGTTCATCGCCGGGCTTGGCGTCGGCGCGGAAGACCGTCGCCATGCCGCCGGAAGCGATCTTGGCGATGAGCGTGTAACGGCCAAAATCACGCGGACTGTCGAGCTTGCCGGAAATCATGCGCTTCCCCCAAACGCTGTCCGTGAGGCGCAACCGGGCGCACGGGAACAGCTGGAGGGAACGGTAGCTTAGGACGCAAAGGCGTCCAGTTTTTGACCGATAATCCTGGGCCTAGATCAGGACCGGCTTCACCCACCGGGGCGTCGTTCGGACCATCGCCTCGATGTCGTCCGGCTGCTTCACGCAACCGCGCGTCAGCACGTCCGGTCCATCCTCCGTGATCAACACGTCGTCCTCGATCCGCACGCCGATCCCGCGCAGCGGTTCCGGCGCATCCAGGTCGTCGATCGCAATGTACAAGCCCGGCTCCACGGTCAGGACCATGCCCGGCAGCAGCGGCTTGCTGGCCTTCTGCGCCTCCAGGCTCGTCACGTCGTGCACGCCGCCGACGTCGTGAACGTCCAGGCCCAGCCAGTGGCTGGTCCCGTGCATGTAGTATTTCTTGAAGGTGTTTTCCTTGATCAGCGTCGCCACGTCGCCGTGCAGCAGGCCCAAAGTGACCATGCCCTCCGTGAGCGTGCGAACCGCCGCATCGTGGACGTCGTGAAACGTCTTCCCTGTGCGACATGTGTCGATCGCGGCCAGTTGCGCTGCGAGCACGATCTCGTAAACCGCTCGCTGCGGCCTTGAAAACTTGCCATTGGCCGGAAAAGTGCGGGTGACATCGGCCGTGTGCAAATCGACCTCACAGCCGCCATCAACGAGCACCAGCGCGCCGTCCGGGATGATCATCCGGTTCTCGGTGTAGTGCAGGATCGTCGCGTTGTCCGCGGACGCCACGATCGACCCGTAGCCGACGCGTTCGCCACCGCCCGCGAGAAAAACGTACTCGAGCGCCGCCTGCAACTGCGACTCATTGCGGCCCGGCTCACAAAGTCTCATGACTTCGTGGTGCGCCTCAGTCGTGATCTCGCTGGCCTGACGCAGCGCCTCGATCTCCGC
>CAINLT010000428.1 GCA_903850505.1 uncultured Myxococcales bacterium
CACACGCTGTACCGCAACGGCGTGAACTACCTGATTGAAGACGGCAAAGTCATCATCATCGACGAGCACACGGGTCGCAAGATGCCGGGTCGCCGCTGGTCGGACGGCATTCACCAGTCGATCGAGGCCAAGGAAGGCGTGCAGATCCAGCAGGAGACGCAGACGCTGGCGACCGTGACTTTCCAGAATTATTTCCGCATGTACGAGAAGCTCTGCGGCATGACCGGCACGGCGGAGACGGAAGCGGAGGAGTTCGGCAAGATCTACAACCTCGAGGTCCTGGTCATCCCGACCAACAAGCCGCGCAAGCGCCTGGACCACGACGATGTGATCTACAAAACCGAGCGCGCCAAGTTCAAGGCGGTGATCAACGACATCGCGACGGCGCACGAGAAAGGCCAGCCGGTGCTGGTCGGCACGATTTCCGTGGAAAAGAGCGAGTTCCTGAGCCATCTGCTCACCGAGCGCGGCATCGAGCACAACGTGCTGAACGCCAAGCAGCATGCCCGCGAGGCGGAGATCGTCGCGCAGGCCGGTCGTGTTGAGGCCGTGACGATTTCCACGAACATGGCCGGTCGCGGCACGGACATCCTGCTGGGCGGCAATCCGGAACTTCTGGCGCGCCAGCTGACCTTTGGCCCCGGCAAGGTGCATGAGCATTTTGACGAGACCAATGACGAGTACCTGGGCGCGATGGAGCGCTTCCGCGGCGAGTGCGCGGAAGAGAAGCAGCGCGTTCTGTCGGCCGGTGGCCTGTACATCATGGGTACGGAACGGCACGAGAGCCGGCGCATCGACAACCAGCTGCGCGGTCGCGCGGGTCGTCAGGGCGATCCCGGCGAGAGCAAGTTCTTCCTGTCGCTGGACGACGACCTGATGCGCGTGTTCGGCGGCGATCGCGTCCGCAAGATCATGGAATGGCTGAAGATCCCGGAAGATGAGCCGATCGTCGATCGCATGGTCTCCAAGGCCATCGAGGGCGCGCAGAAACGCGTGGAAGGCCAGCACTTTGACGCCCGCAAGAGCGTGCTGGAATACGACGACGTGATGAACCTCCAGCGCAAGGCGATCTACGCGTTGCGGCGGCGGACGCTGGCGGTGGATAACACGCTGGATCTCGTCACGGATGCGATCGCCAACGTGGTGCTGACGCTCGTGGACAAGTTCTGCCCGCAAGGCCAGAACCCGCTGGACTGGAACCTGGAGCCGCTGGAAGACGCGGTGTTCCAGCTGACGAACCTCGATCTCGATCTGGGCGAAGTGCAGCGGAACTACGACGGGCTGGTGCGGTCGCTTTCAACGACGCTGCGCGACGAGTTCATCGAGCGGCGGGACGCGCAGATCAGCCGGATCGCGGACAGCATGACGCCGGAGCGCGGCGACGACGAGGACGAGGACCAGGAAGTCGTCGATGAAGCCGAGCTGGCCAAGAATGCCGAGAAGGAGTGGATCGTCGTCGAACGCCAGCTTTATCTGGAGCAGATCGACACGCACTGGCGCGAACACCTGAAGATCATGGATGGCCTGAAAGAAGGCGTGTACCTGGAAGCCTACGCCCAGAAAGATCCGAAGCTGATCTACAAGAAAGAAGGCTACGAGCTGTTCCGGCAGATGATCGAACGCATCGAGGCGGATCTGACGCGCGCGCTGTACCACGTGGAAGTGCAGGGACGGCGCGAGATCGACAAGATGGCGGCGGAAGCGGAAGCGAAGCGGCTGCGCGCGGCGAAGGCGATGCGCGAGCAGCACGACGTGGAGAGCTTGCACGACGAAGCGTCGCACACCCAGCAGGCCGCCCCGAACACGGGCGATCAGGCGCGGATGCAGGCGCTGGCGGCGCAGAAGGCCGCGCAACTGCGCGCGCTGCAGGCGGCTTCCCAGGCGCATGGCGATGCCGAGAGCGATGACGACAATGCTGCGGAGACGCTGGCGGCGACGGCGGAGCAGCCGAAAGTGGAGACGTACCGCCGGGCGCAGCCGAAGATCGGCCGCAATGATCCGTGCTGGTGCGGCAGCGGCAAGAAGTACAAGAAGTGCCACGGCGTCGGCGAGGAAGACGCGGGCGCGCCGGGCTGACCGGGCGCGCACCGGCGGCAGCCGTATTTGGCCATCGACCCGA
Organism: uncultured Myxococcales bacterium; assembly: GCA_903850505.1. Classification (GTDB taxonomy): domain Bacteria; phylum Myxococcota_A; class UBA9042; order UBA9042; family UBA9042; genus CAIYBN01. The sequence continues at coordinate 2,120 of CAINLT010000428.1, forward strand.
GGCATCTCATGGCACTGCATCCTGTGGATCTGTCGGAACCGCTGAGCTTGGCGAGCGCGGTCGCGATTGCCAATCGCGAGGCACTGCCACACCTTGGGCCAACGGGTCGCACGCGGGTTGCACGCGCGCGCGCGGTCGTGGACGCGTTCCTGCGCGAGCACGATGTGCCGCGGTACGGCATCAACACCGGTTTTGGCGCGCTGGCGGAAGTTGTCATTCCGATTGAGCAAGTTGAAGCGCTGCAGGTCAATTTGCTGCGGTCGCACGCCGTGGGCGTTGGCGCGCCGCTGGATCCCGAGATCGTGCGGGCGGTCGTGCTGTTGCGCGCCGCTGTGCTGGCCAAGGGCCATTCCGGCGTGCGGCCAGAGCTTGTGGACGCGCTCTGCGCGCTGCTGGAACACGACGTGCTGCCCGTGCTGCCGTGCCAGGGCTCGGTCGGCGCGTCGGGCGATCTGGCGCCGCTCGCCCATTTGGCGCTCGTGCTGATCGGCGAAGGCGAGGCGATGTTTCGCGGTGAGCGGCTGCCCGGTGCTGAGGCGCTGCGGCGCGCGGGGCTGGCGCCCATCAAGCTCGGCGGCAAGGAAGGGCTGTCGCTCATCAACGGCACGCAGGTCATGACGGCGATCGGCCTGCTGGCTTGGTCGCGGGCGCAGAACCTGCTGAAGACGGCGGACATCGTCGGCGCGATGACCGTTGAAGCGCAGCTCGGCTCCGTGCGCGCCTTTGACCCGCGCATCGTCGCCGTGCGGCCGTATCCGGGCGCGATTGAGACCGCCCAGAATCTCCGCGAGCTCTGCCACGACAGCCCGCTGATTGCGTCGCACGCCGGCCCCAATTGCCATAAGGTGCAGGATCCCTACTCGTTGCGTTGTATGCCGCAGGTCCATGGCGCCGTGCGCGACGCCATCGCGTTCTTGCGCCGCACGCTGGAGATCGAGGTCAACGCCGTCACGGACAATCCGCTGATCTTCCCCGATGACGACGACGACTCGGCGAGCTCGGTCATCGTCTCGGGCGGCAACTTTCACGGCCAGCCGGTCTCGCACGCCTGCGACACGGCGCGTTCGGCGCTCACGTCGCTGGCGTCCATGGCGGAGCGCCGCATCGAGCAGCTCGTCAACCCGGCGCTGTCGTCCGGCCTGCCGGCGTTCCTCGCGCGCAGCTCTGGCCTCCACTCCGGCTTCATGATTGCGCAAGTTACCGCCGCAGCGCTCGTCAGCGAGTGCAAGGGCCTGTCGATGCCGGCGTCGGTGGACAGCATTCCGTCGTCGGCCAACCGCGAGGATCACGTGAGCATGGGGCCCATCGCCGCGCGCCGCCTGACGGACGTGGTGGAAGCGGCCGAGCGCGTCTGCGCCATCGAGCTGCTGTGCGCGGGCCAAGGGCTCGATTTGCGCGCGCCGCTCGGTCCTGGCGTTGGCACGCGGGCGGCATGGCTTCGGCTCCGTCAGGACGTGGAACCGCTGGGCGACGACCGCGTGCTCTACCCCGATCTGGAAGCCGCGACGCGGTTGGTGCGTTCGGGCGCCATCGTTGCGGCGGTGGAAGCGGCGCTCGGCCACAACCTGCACTGAGGCGCCGTGCAGCAACAACCCGTCGCGTGGGACGCTTCTCGCTGGGTCGCCAAGTGCGCCCGCTGCGCGATACGCCCGGCGACACACGGCTGGGACTGGATCGATTTGTCCTTGAACGAATACGAACCCGCGGAGCATCCCATGACCTGGTGGCCCTTGCCGGCGCAGCTCGTGCTGGCGTCGACGTCCAAGTATCGGCAGGCGCAGTTGCAGCGCCTCGGCGTGCTGTTCACAGCTTTTGCGCCGCCGTACGCGGAAGACGCAGTGGCGGGGATGGATCCGCGTCAGCTCATCGACCATCACGCGCGGCAAAAAGCGCTGGCGACGCGGCTCGCGCATCCCGACAAGGCGGCGTGGATTCTGGCTGCGGATCAAGGCGTTGTGTTGCAGGATAGCGCGGGCGCGCGTCTGCTGGGCAAGCCGCACACCGCCGAAAACGCGGTGCAACAGCTGCTGGAAATGGCAGGGAAAACGCACGAGCTGCGCACGCACGTGGTGCTGGACGTGCCGGGCCACCAATGGCAGGAAACGTCGGTCGCGCAGGTGCGCGTGCGGCCGTTGAAGCGGGCGGAGGCGGAGGCGTACGTCGCGCGCGACAAGCCGCTGGATTGCGCGGGCAGCTACAAGATTGAATGCGCAGGGCCGTGGCTGTTTGACGCGATCCAGACCGACGATCCGACGGCGATTGAAGGTCTGCCGTTGATTGCGGTCGCGCGCCTGCTGCGGATCGCGGCGGGCTGACTACTGCGGGACGGTCAGCACGGGCGCTTTGCGCACGCCGCGCTGGTAGTACACGAGCACTTCCTTGGGCAGCACGACGTAGACGACGCCCTTGCGATTGCGCATGGACATCCGCTTGCCGGGCTCGTTCTCAAACAGCGTGCCGTTCAGCACGGTCTGGTCCTTGTTCTTCAAGAGAATCTGGTCGTCGTTCTCCAAACCGACCGGCTCCTTGCCCGCGGCCCACTGGACCTTGGCAATCTCCGGGAACTGGATAAAGCGGAGCTCGCCGAAGCGCGAGACGACGTAGCCGTCCTGGTTCTTGGCAATGATGTCGCCGAGCTGCGTCTTGCCGTCGGGCAGGATCAGCTTGTCGGTCTTCTCCGGGCAATTCGGGCACACGGTTTGCACGTTGGCGAACGGCCGATAGGCGGGCAGCAACACGGCTGCGGCCAGAAGCATCACGAAGAACGACAGGCGATTGCGGGTCATCAGAACTCCAAGGTGCCGGCGCACAAGCCGCAGGAGGATGGTAGCACGATGTTGCGGCGCATCCAACTTGCCTGACGCGGACAACAAAAGCGCCGTCGCGGTCGAGAGTTTGCGTCTCCCCCCTTGCGCCACGCGTCAAACGCACTACTTTGCGCGAACGCCGTTCTTGGCGCGAGAGTGATCATGCACGCGTTCATCGAGACAACCCTGCGCACTGCATTCCCCGGCGCGGAGATGCGGGTTACCGACACCACGGGCGGCGGCGACCACTTTGAGGTCGAAATCGCTGCGCCGCAGTTTGCCGGTCACAGCATGATTCAACAGCACCGGATGGTGTACGACGCTCTGGGTGACCGAGTCGGCGTGGAAATCCACGCGCTGGCGCTCAAGACGCGCGTCCTCGCCAACTAACCAAGACCAATGCAGTAAGGAGTGTGCCATGCGTGATGTCAACGCTGAGATCGATCAGCTCGTCAAATCCAACCCGGTCGTCCTGTTCATGAAGGGCACCGTGAGCTTCCCGATGTGCGGCTTCTCGGCGCGCACCGCGGAAATCCTCAAGGCCTGCGGCATGTCGACGGCGCAGATCAAGTCCGTGAACGTCCTGGAAGATGCCGACATCCGCGAAGGCGTGAAGATCTACGGCAAGTGGCCGACGATTCCCCAGCTCTACGTCAATGGCCAGCTCATCGGCGGCTGCGACATCGCGATGGACATGTTCCAGAGCGGCGAACTCGCCCCGCTGATCCAGGGCGCACTCAACGCGCACTGAGGCGCCGTGCGGCAATCACCCGTCGTATAGGGCGCTTGTCGCCGGGTCGCCAAGTGCGCCCGCTGCGCGATACGCCCGGCGACACACGGCTGGGACTTGATCGCGTTGTTCTTGCCCGAGCCCCAAGCGGACGGGGACGCGCCTACGCAGTTCCGTGGCACGCGGCAGAGAGCGCACGCTCTATCCGAATTTGGGGTCAGCGGGTAGCGTCCTTCTTCCCCAGCACTTCCTGATACAGCTGCCAGAGCGCCGCGCCGGCGTGCTCGACCTGAGCCGCCACGTGCGCATCCAGACGGCCGCGCGCCAGCACGTCGCGCATCACCCGCGCGAGATCGGCGGCGTCGCGGTTGCGGAAGAGATCCGCGTATTCAGGCCGCGACACGACGTCTGACGCCAGCACCGGCGTGCCGAGCATCGCCGACTCGTGCACGGAGAGCGCGTCCCCATCCGTGTTCGTCGCGCGCACCGTGGCGTCCGCCATCGCGAAGAGCGGCGCCAGCGACGGCAAATCCTGCACAAACACGAAGCGATCCGCCAGCCCGCGCTGCGCGAGGTCCCGCTCCAGAAGCTGCATGCGGGCGCGATCATGCACAGCCGTGATGCAGAAGATGGCGCCGATGCCCGGATGCGAATCCTTCAGCGCGTCGATGGCCGCCATCAGCAGGTCCACGCCGTACTTGTCTTCATCCTTGAACGTCGCGACCGCGCCGTTGCCGACAATCAGCGGCGAATGCGCCGCCGCAAACGCCAGCACATCCGGCGGCAGGAGCGCGCGATCCAGCTCGGCAGCCGACGGCGGCAGGAACGCGCCGATCAGCCGCGTGCGCTGTGGATCGGCGCCAATCTCTGTGTGCAGGTGCTCCAGCAGCATGGGATTGTCGGCGATGAGCACGTCGGCGCGGCGCAGCGCTTCATGGACCAGCGGCCGGACAAGGTGCGGAATCGTCGTGAAGTGCGCCTCGCCGTGGATCGTGACGACCGTGCGCAGCGGCGCTGTGCCAAAAGCCCGCGGATGCAGGCGCAACCAGCCGAGCAGCGTCGTGATGCGCCAGCGGTAGACGTGCAAGTGCACGAGATCAGGCTGGAACGCGCGGATCTGCAGCAGCGCCGGGATGACGCCGTTGCGGGACGGCACGATGTCCGGATCGGCGACCGACGACGGCGCCACGCCGCGCGAGTGGGTATTGGCCAGCCGGACGGTCGCGCCTTGCGTACGCAGCCACGCGAGCAGGCGCGTGCAGTGCGCCTGAATGCCGCCATACGGCGGCGGCGCTTCGCCAAAAAGGAGGATGCGCGGCGATGGGTTCACGGTTTCACGCCCTCAGGCAGGGGCGGCAGGTGCGCGTCATTGCGGATTAGGACCACCATCGCCTCTCCCACGGAACTGTGCACGTGCGGCACGTGCAGGCCGATTCGATCCAGGAACGGCGGCCACTGGTTGGCCACCTGCAGGACGCGATAGCCGGGCACGTTGCCCGCCGCGACGTCCTGGAAAAATGTCTGGCCGCCAGCCGCGCGCCGTTCCTGCACGACCACCTGGACCTGCTCGCCCGGCCGCGTGGCGTGCGGCACGAACTCGCTGACGAACGGCGCGGGCAGCACGATCGCATCCGGGCGCGTGTTCGGCAAGTCCGTCAGGTCGCCCTGAAGCTCCTTGACGCCGAGCAGCGGGTTGCGCTGGTCAACCGCTTGGGGACCGAGCCGCGTCACGTCCAGTTGCGCCACCGCCGCCCGCCCCCAGCGTGGCTGCGAGACCACCGGACCGGCGATCAGGATCCGCGTGTGCGCCGGCAACTGCGCCAGCCATGCCTCGACCGGCCGCCGCGCGTCGGTCCACTGCGCGACTTGGACGGTCAGGGTATGCGCGAGCGCCCACAGCCACAGCAGCGCGATGCCCTCGCGCGCCACGGCGCCATAGCGGCCAATCAGCGCGGACGCGCCGACGCCTGCGTACGCAGCCAGCCAGAAGCCCGTGGGCAGGGCGAAGCGATGGCCGACGCGCCCGACGACGAGCGTGAAACACGCGATCTGGCTGACCGCCAGCAGAAGCGGCAAGAACCGCATGGCGGTAGCGGTGCGCAGCGCGACAAGCAGTCCGGCGAGCACCAGCAGGAGAACGGGCAGGGGCCACCACTCGTCGGGCGTTGCGATCGCCAGGTCGCGCAGGTTCTGCAGGACGCCCGTCGCCGTGGCCTGGTAGCTCCGCCAATCCTGACTCGCGTGGCCGGTCAGCGTGTGCAGCCGATTGAGAAAACCCGGCGGATTCCATAGCGCGCCGCCGAGCGCCGCCAGCCCCAGCACGCCCCACAGCAGCCCTTTGCCGAGCAGCCGCCAGTGGTCGCGACCCGCAGCCAGCGCGTTGGGGCGCACGAGCGGCCAGACGATCAGCAGCAGCGGCCCCGGCAGGAGCCACGCCGCGTACGCCTGATCCTTGGTCGCAATCGACGCGGCAAGCAGCAGCGCAAACGCCCGGTAGTCGCGCCACGCGCCGGTCTCCACCACGTCAAGCAGGCGATCGGCCGCCAGCGCCATCCAGCACAGGTACGGGCCATCCAGGTTCGTCGTCCGCCCGTAGTAGGCGAACGAGAGGTTGGCCATCGCAAGAAGTACGGCCCAGGTCGCCGCGCGTCGGTCAAACAGCCGCGCCGTGATCCGCGCCAGCGCAGCCAGCGCCGCGACGCCCATCAGCACCGACAGCAGCTTCGCGGTCAGGTGCACCACAGTCATCGTCGGGTAGCCGAGCACGTGGTGCAGTATCGCATCCGGCGTCCACGCCGGCGCCGTCAGCGCGCTCACCAGCAGCACTGGCAGATTCAGCAGGCCCAGCAGCAAGTTGTGAAGCAGCGGGTACGTGTGCCCGTGGCCAGGCGGCAGGTTCAGCGCGATGCCGGCGAAGAAGTCGCGGGGCGCCACGCCGTCATTTTCCCACTCAAAAGAGCACGGCAGATCCCAGCCGATGCCCGTTAGCTGCAGGACGACGTGGAGCGCCAGCAGCCAACGCAGCGCGCGCCAATCATCGGGCAAAAAACGCGCACGCCACGCTCCCGTCAGCTGCTGCAAACGGAGGCGTGGCGCGCGCATCAAAGGCGAAATCTGCGAAATTACTTGGCAGCGCCCGCGTCAATCCACGCGGCGACGGCGTCCAACTCGGCCGTCGTGTACGGCGTGCCGCCGGACGGCATCTTGCCGGTGTCCGCGCCGCCGCACGTCGTGGCGGTCGGGTTCAGCCGAATCCACAGCGAGCTGTTGGCGTGGTCGCCGGCCTTGACGCGGAGGGTCGGGCCGCAGATGCCGTCGGCCGTGCCCGAGGTCACGAGCGCAGCGTACGCAGTGTCCTGCGCGCTCAGGTCCAGCTTGCCGCTGAACTTGGAGTCCTTGGTCGTGTGGCAGCCACTCGCGGCGCACGTCGCCGCCATCTTCGGGTAGATGGTCGAGAAGCTGACGCCGGTCATGGTGTCGCCTCCCATCATGTCGCCACCCATCATGTCGCCGGTCGCGGTGTCGCTGCCCGCGCCCGTGTCGCTTGCGGCATCGCTGCCCGCGCCGGTGTCTTCAGTCGTGCCGGTGTCGGTGGTGCCGCCGCTCGACGAAGTCGTGCTGCCGCAGCCGCTGGCAATGAGGGCAACCGTCAAGACGGTGCCGGTGAGGGCGAGGCGGAGGAAGGACAGGGTGCGCATGATGAGCTCCAAAGTTCAGGGGGGAAGGACCAGAAATTGCGGCTGGTGGCGAGTGGCCAACAGCCATTCGTGCCTTTTTAGGGGTTTCCGCGCTGCGCTTCAAGAATTCCGCCAGAAGTTCACAAAACTTTGTCGGTTGGGCGCGACCGTTCGCGGCAGCCTGCCCCGCAACGGCCTGAAAAAGTGCGGATTCGCTCGGAAAACCACGACGCGATCATGAAAGCGCGAAAAGGCGCCTTGTCAACCGAGTTTACTGCGGCTCGACCGGACCAGCAGCCCAAGTGCGCCAACGCGGCAGCCACAATTCCTCGGCCAGAATGCGCAGCGTCGCGGCGACCGGAACCGCCAGGACCAGGCCGGCAAAGCCCGCGACAGCGCCACCGACGGTCAGCGCCACGATCATCGTCAGCAGGTCCAATTCGACCGCATCGCCGACGATGAGCGGATTCAGCACCGATTCCGCGATCTGGCCGACCGCGTAAACGCCGAGAACGCCGAGCAACCAGCCCCAGCCGTGCGCGCCGGTCGCACACTCAATCGCGCTCATGAGAAGCACGGGCACGAGGGCGAGCACGTTGGCCAGTGGCACCAGCGTGAGCGCGCCGATCGCCAAGCCCGCGAGGATGCCGAGGCGAACGCCCAGCAAGGCCCAGCCGATCGCGGTGATTGCGCCGACGATGGCGCAGACGACGACGCGGCCGCGGACAAACGCGCTGATCGATTCACCGATCCGGCCGAGAATGCGCAGCCAGTGCGCGCGTTGTGTTTGCGGGACGTAATGCGGCAGTGAGGCTTGCCAGCGCGGCAGCGCCAGCAACAGCAGGAACGCATAGAGCGGCGTGAGAATTGCCGTCACCGCCAAGCCAAAGAGCGCCATGAGCACGTCGCCAACGGAGCCGAGTACGCGCATGCCCACGTCGCTGGCCGTAGACAACTGCGGCCCGGACAGCAGCTTGACCACGCGCTCGCGCGACAACGCTTGCTGCACGGCCCGCCGTGCGCCGCGCAACACGCCATTGCGGTCCAGCCAGCTGATCGCTTGGCCGACGCTGCTCGTGCGATCGCGCTGCAGGAGCCGCAGCCGCCGGGAATAGCCGGGCTCCAGCCGACCATCGCCGTCGCGATCGCCCACAACCTCCGCGAGCGTCTGATCGCGGCTCGGCGTCGGCAAATCGCGCAGCAGCCGCACCGTATCTGCGGGCGCGCCGTGCGCCTGGGCCTCGCTCGCCAGCCGCGCGCCTTGCCATTGCGTCAGGTCCGGATCCGCGTAGCTGCCGTAGTCCAGCGGGTGGTCCACGTTCGCCATCGCCGCGCCGCCCTCGCCCGTCACGGCCACCGTCCAGTGCCGCGCTTCGGCGATCATCATCGGCACCGCGATCGCCGCCAGCACGCCAAACACCAGGACGACCGCGCCCAACGCCAGCGCGATCGCCCGCACGCGGGATCGCATCCGCGGCGTCCACCGCTCGACCATCGGCGCGAGCACCAGCGACAGCACGGCGCCCAGCACCAACGGGAGGAGCACGCCGGACAGCCACCAGCACAGCGCCGCGACGCCGGCCAGCACCGCGAGGGTCATCAGGTTTGGCGTCTTGGTCGGCATCGGCAGCACACCTTGGCGCACGCGCCGGGGATTTTACGGGTAGAGCAGCACTTTCTGGCGCCGCACGGCAAAGAGCGCGAGCTCCGGTTGCCAGCTCTCCTCAATCTTGTGCCAGTCCACGCCCTCTTTCAGCGCCGTCAGCACGCGCTCCGTGCCCCAGACGCGGCCAAATTTGCCGACGTCCTTGATCTGCATCTCTTCGGGAAACAGCTTGTACAGGTTGTGCAGGATCGCCAGCGCGGTCTTGAGCGGCTTGAAGATGCGCGGATTGGTCAGCACCAACTGCACGCCGTGGACCAGCTTGCCCGAGAACTGCGCACCGGCGCGCGGCTTCCAGCTCATCGGCCGGAACAGCACGCCCGGCAGATTCTCCGCGCGCAGGCAGTCGGCGAGCTTCTGCGGATCGATGTAGGGCGCGCCAATCAGCTCAAACGGCATGGAGTTCCCGCCGCCTTCATTCACGTTCGCACCGCAGCCGCCGACCATCCCAGTGGCCACGTACAAGTGCGCGTTCAACTCGTGCGGAATGCCCGGCGAACTCGGCACCCACGGCAAGCCGGTATCCTCCCAGACCATGTCCCGCCGCCAGCCTTTCATTGGCACGACTTTCAGGTCGACCTTGATGTTCAGCTCCTGCTGGTAGAAACGCGCCAGCTCGCCCAGCGTCATGCCGTGCGTGACCGGCAGCGGCCCCCAGCCAACCAGGCTCTTGTGCTTCTTCTCGATGATCGGCCCTTCAAACAGCAGCCCGCCGCCCGGATTGGGCCGGTCCAGCACGATCAGCGTCTTGCCCGCAGCACCCGCCGCGATCATCAGCTTGCCCAGCGTCGTGGCGAACGTGTAAGTCCGTGAGCCGAGGTCCTGGATGTCGAACACCAGCACGTCGATGCGTTCCAGCGACGCCTTGCTTGGCGAGAAATGCGCGCCCCACACGGGCTCGACGGGCAGACCGCTGCCGGGATCCACGCCCTTGTCGCCGCCTTTGCCGTTGGCCAGCGCCGCTGCGATGCCGTGCTCTGGCGCGTACAGCTGGGTCACTTCCACACCCACTTTGCGGAGGCGATCGAGCGTCGGCACCAACTGGCTGTCTACCGCGGAAGGATTCGTCAGCAATCCCACGCGCTTGTCGCGCACCAGATCGAGCTGCTCTTCAACAAGCACCTCGATGCCCGGCTTGACGCCCGCGGCATGGGCTTGGGCCGGCAGCGCGGCCAGCATCACAAGGATCAGAAAATACAATCGTTTCATTGGCTCCGCCCCTCGTCATCGCTGGCCGCCCATCGGCACTCTAACCGGAATTCGTCGCTGCGCCAGTAGCCGCACCAAAGTCGCATCCGGCGGAACTTGCGACGGCGGCCATAGTCTCCGACAATCGGGGTCTTGCGAACGGAGGCTCCTGTGGCGCGGATTCACTATCTGGATGACAACAATCAGCCGCAAGTGATTGATGTGAATGAGACTTCCGGTGATGTGCTGGTCGGGCGTTCTTCGGACTGCCAGATCCGCACGGCCGGTCATTCCGTGTCCCGCAAACACGCGCGCATCGGTTGGCAGGACGGTTTGTACGTCTTGGAGGACCTCGGTTCGTCGAACGGCACGTTTTATTTCACCGACCGCCTCGATCCCAACGTCCCGGTCATCCTCGAAGACGGCGTGATTTTCCGCTGCGGCGCGTTTGAGCTGCGGTTTGAACGCGAGACGCTGGACGCGACCTTGGAGCAGCCGGTGGTGTACGCCGAATTGGGCATCCCGCCGCCGCCGTTTGATATTCCGCCGCCGCCGATGCAGATCCCGCCGCCGCCTTTTGCGATCCCGCCGCCTCCGCCGCCGCCGCTGCGCATGGTGTCGTCGATTGAAGACGCCTCAACGTCCGGTTTTGCCTTGGGCAACGAGGCGCATCAGGAGGTGAAGATTCACGTTTCGTCGGCGCAATCGGCCGTCATGCCCGCGCCGCCGGAAACGTGGCCGGAGGAAGCGCCCGCGGGTCCGATCGACGAGCCTGACGCCGTGCCGATTCTCGACGACAACTTTGGTATGGATGTGCCCGTTCTGCTCGAGGAAGACGATTCCGCGCGTGGTGCGGTGGACGAGCCCGAGTCAGCGCCCGAGGAAGAACCAGCCGCAGAGCCGGAGTCGCCGATCGCAGCGCCTGAGACTGGCGCGGCGGCAACGGCGGCCGACGATGCCGCGCTTGGCGAACTATTGGCTGCGGCGCGCGAGGAAGTCGAAGCCCGCACGGCGCTCTGGCGGCAGGCGCTGGCCGACTTGTCCGATGCGCATCAGGAAGCGGAGGCGGCGATCGCCCGTGCCGATGCTTTGCAGGCTGAGCGCGACCACTTGCAAGCGACGTTTACCGAGGCGGAATCGGCGCGGCGGCAGTTGTCGGCGCGGCTGGAAATGCTGGAGGGCCAGTACGCGGCGGCGGAACAAGCGCTGCTGACTGAACTTGCCGCAGCGCGCGCGGGTCGGCCGAGTCCGGCTGCGGACAGCGAAATGCAGCGCCTGCGCGCGGAGCTGACGGCGGCCCAGACGGCGCTTCGCGGCCTGGACGACCAGTCGGAGGCCGAAGCGGTGGAGCTGCGTCGCCAATTGACGGAGGCGCTGGCCGAGAATGACCGCCTTTCTGCGCAGTTGGACGCCGCGAGCTTGCCGACGACGCCGTTTCCGCGCGATCCTGCTGAAAGCGCCGATTGATCCCGTGCGTTTCGCACCGCGCTGCTTCCCCACCTGCACACACACCGGACCAAGCTGATGCCGCCAGGCCATTTTCCCGAACTGCTGGCGCCTGCCGGCGACGCCGAGGCTCTGCGCGCGGCGCTCTCCGCTGGCGCTGACGCGGTCTACTTTGGCCTCGATCTCGGCTTCAATGCCCGTGCCCGGACTGCAAATTTCTCGCTGGAGACGCTGGCGGCGACGGTGGCGACGATTCACGCGGCCGGCGCGCGCGCCTATTTGACGCTGAATACGCTGATTTTTGAGCCCGAGCTTCCGGCGGTCGAGACGATCCTGCGCGCGGTCGCGGAGTCGGGCGTGGATGCGCTCATCGTCCAGGATCCAGCGGTGGCGATGCTGGCGCGCGCGCTGGCGCCGTCCTTGGAGATTCACGCGTCGACCCAGATGACGATCAGTTCGGCGGAAGCGGCGGCGTTTGCCGCGACGCTCGGCTGTACGCGGGTTGTCGTGCCGCGCGAGCTGTCCGTCGCCGAGATTCGCCAGTTCGCCGCGGGGACGCCGCTCGAGCTGGAAGTGTTCATTCACGGCGCGCTCTGCATGTCCTGGTCGGGGCAGTGCCTGACGTCGGAGGCCTGGGGCGGTCGTTCAGCCAACCGCGGGCAATGCGCGCAGTCGTGCCGGATGCCGTATGAGCTGGTTGTCGACGACGTCGTGCGGCCGCTGGGCGACGTCGAGTACCTGCTGAGTCCGCTGGACCTGGCGGGGCTGGACGTCGTGGCGGATCTCACGGCGATCGGCGTGCACGGCTTGAAAATCGAGGGTCGCCAGAAGAACGCGCAGTACGTCGCGACGGCGGTCAAGGCCTACCGGCAGCGGCTGGATGGCATCGCCGGGCGGCCGACGCCGACGCGGCTGGAAGATGCCGCGACCCAGATGGCGCTGTCGTACAGTCGCGGATTTTCGCAAGGCTTTCTGGGCGGCACGGACCATCAGACGCTGGTGGAAGGCCGCTTTCCCAAGCACCGCGGCTTGCTGCTGGGCGAAGTCACTGCGGTGGGTCGCAACACGGTGCAGGTGCGCGCGCAGGCCCGGACGGGCACGGGCGGCGTGGCGCTGGGCCTGACGACGGACGCGCAGCCGCAAACCCCGGAGATGCCGCCGCTGGCGCCGCGCGCGGGCATGGGCGTGGGGTTTGAGCGTGGCCGGCCCGAATCGGACGAGCCAGGTGGGCCGCTTTTTGGCGTGGATGCGCGCGACGACGGTTGGCTGCTGCGTTTTGGTCAGCCGGGGCCGGACCTTGGGCGCGTCCGCGTGGGCGATCGCGTGTGGCTGACGGGGGATCCCAGGATCGCCAACGAGACGGCCGATGTGCTGCGGCAACTGCCGACGGGGCGGATTCCCGTGACGTTCGCGGTCAGCGGCGCGCCGGATACGCCGCTTTCCGTGCAGCTGACGGCGACGGGGCCAATCGGCCTGGGTGCCACGGTGTCGGGCCAGACCGAGGCGCTGCTGCAAGCGGCGTCGGCGGGCGGTCTGGATGCTGCGGTGCTGAAGGACAAGCTCGCGGCGCTGGGCGGCACGCCGTTCCGGCTGCAGGATCTCGATCTCGCGCAGCTGCAGCCCGGGCTGCATGTTCCCGTTTCGGCGATGAAGGCGCTGCGCCGCGTTCTCGTGGAACAGCTGCTGCCCGCCGTGGAGGCCAAGCACCGGCACGCGGTGAATCCGCAGCCGCAGGCCTTGGCACTCGTGGAGGCCGCGATGGCGCGCCGCGCCGTGACGCCGTGGCAGCCGCCTGAGACGCCGCAGCTCCTGCCGCTGTGCCGCAACGACGCGCAATTGGACGCCGTGATTGCCGCCGGACTGCCGGAGGTTGAGCTCGACTGGATGGAGTTGGTCGGCCTGACGCGCGCGGTCGACAAGGCACGCGCGGCGGGTCTGCGCGTGACGATCGCGACGGTGCGCGTGCAGAAACCGGGCGAGGACGGCTACGATCGGCGCATCGCCCGGCTGCAGCCAGACGGCGTGCTGGTGCGGCATTGGGGCGGCTTGATGCAGTTTGCCCAGTCGCCGCTGACGGAACGGCCGGCGGTGCACGGCGATTTTTCGCTGAACGTGACGAACTCCCTGACGGCGCATCACCTGCTGGCGCTGGGCGCGGACACGCTGACGGTCGCCCACGATCTGGACGAGGCGCAACTGCTGGCGCTGCTGACGCGTGTGCCGGCGGAGCGGCTGACGGTGACCGTGCACCACCACATCGCGACGTTCCACACGGAGCACTGCGTCTACGCCCACGTGCTGAGCCAGGGCAAGGATTTCCGTACCTGCGGGCGGCCTTGCGAGCAGCACGCGCTGAGCCTGCGCGACCACGTCGGCCAGATGCATCCGGTCATCGTGGACGTGGGCTGCCGCAACACGGTGTTCAATGCCCAGGCGCAAAGCGCCGCGAGCGTGGTGCCGACGCTGTTGGCGCGCGGCGTGAAGCGTTTTCGCGTCGAGTTCGTGCGGGAGAGCCACGACGAAGCGCTGGCGGTGCTGACTGCGTGGCAGGCGCTCCTGGCCGGGACGCTGCAGCCGGCGGATCTGGTGCGCAAGATCGAGGCGCATGAGCAGTTTGGCGTCACCGCCGGCACGATGCGCACCCTGGGAGGTCAACCGTGACGCTGGAGGCCATTCGCGCGGAGATTGACGCTACCGATGCGCAGCTGCTGGAGCTCCTGGCGCAGCGTGGACGGCTCGTGCGTGCGGCTTGGGCGCTCAAGCAGGCGGCTGGCATGGAGCGGCTGGACGTGGCGCGCGAGGCGGCGGTGCTCTTGCGGCTGCGCGAGCGCGGCGCGGCGCTGGGCATGGACCCGGCGGACGTGGAGCGGATTTGGCGCGAGATTCTGCGCGTGCGAGCCGGCTCTACGGGGTGAGCGATCGCGGAGGTGCCGCCCACTGACCACCCGCGGTTCACGGCAAAGAACGGCCGGGATGTTCAGTTGCTGATGCAGTTGCCGAACTGCGCGGAACAGTCGGTGCTCAGGCACGTGTTCTGGCAGTTCTGGTCGCCGTTGCACTTGGGGTTGCACACGAGGACCATGCAATCGCCCAACGCGTCGAAGGACTTGCGCGCGGCGGGCGTCGACTTTCCGAGGCACTGCCACACGCAATCCTGAGCGCCCGCGCAGCCCTGCGTGCATGTGATCGTCTGCATGCACGTGTTGGTCGCCGCAGCGCCCTGGTCGTAGCAGTCGCCGATGGCTTGGAAGCAGCTGTCGGTGTTGGGCTTGGTCTCGCAGGAAATCAGTCCGCCGACCTGCAATTGCGCATCCAGCGTGCCGTTGGCGTAGCACTTGGCGCCGATGGTCAGGAGCTTGCCGGGGTAGCCCATCGCGCAACTGAACGTGGCTTTGCAGTCGGCGGCGCCGTGCTGGTCGTTGGAGACGCAGGACAGGAACTGATTGGGGCAGTTCTTGCCGATGCACTGGTTCATGCAGGTTTCATCCGTTGCGGCCGCGCAGAGGTCCACGCACAGGGCGTCCTGGCACGCGCGCACGGGCTCAAACAAGTAGTTGGCGTAGAGTGAACCTTGGTTCGCGACGCCGTCGATGCACGCCGCCGTCGGATTGTTCTTGCCGCAGGTCTCCTGCTGGTACAGGTAGAGGCTGAGGCAGCTGTTGATCGCGCCGCCGTAGATGTCCGCGTCGTCGGGGAAGCTCGCGTCCGGGTAGCCCTGCCAGTCCAGACCGGTCAAGCCGTCGGTGTCCACGTCGCTGGCGGCGTCGGTGACTGCGCTGTCCGTGACTGCCACGTCGACCAACTGACCGTCAGGAGCCGGCACATCAGCCTGGTCGGTCGCCGCGTCCAAGCCGGCATCGCCCGCAATGGCGTCGGCCACTTCGCCGTCGGCCACGAACAGGTCGGGTTCGCTCGCGTCCGTCGGCCCGACGTCGGGTTGCGGCGCGTCATTCGCGGCGCCGTCAAAAGGCGCGATGTCAAAAGGCGCGATGTCAAAAAGTGTGACGTCCAACGGTTCAACCGCGTCGACCGGCGATCCGTCGGGTGTCGCATCCGCACCGCTCGCGTCCATCGACCCGGCATCGGCGACCGTCGCGTCTGGCAGCAACTTGCAGACCATGGCCGGCAGCGTGCACGTCCAACCGGCGGGGCACTGGACGTTGTTGCACGAGGGACTGCAGACCAAGCCGCTCGCGCCGTAGACGCACAGGCCGCTGGCGCACTGTTGGCTGTTCAAGCACGTGCAGCCGATGGGCCGGTCGGTGCCGCCACACGGATTGAATGAATCGAGCACGCCGTCCGGCGCGATCAGGCCATCCTGACCGGCGTCCGGTGCGCTGCTGTCGTCCACGTCCGCGCCCATCGCATCGCCGTTGAGAATCTCGACCGCGAGCACGTCATCGCTGCCCGCGCTCGCATCGTCGCCCGTCGTCGCGTCTTCGGCAGTGTCGTTGGCAATCAAGCCGTCAGCGCCGGTCGTGCCTTGGGTCTCCCACCAGACAAGGCCGGTGTGGTCGACGTCGGCGACGCCGCGCGGGTCGTTTGAAACCGCGATATTGCCGTTGACGCCGACGTCCCAGTTCGTGCAGCCCGAAAGCGCGACCAGCGTCCCGAGAATTGCAGCGCAAGCAAGGCCGTTCCTGAGCATGACGAGACCCCATCGCGCAGTCGCGACGTTGTGAATGCTATGCGAGGTGGGGTTGCTGCGCCAGTTCCGCCGGGCACTTTTTCAGGCCCACATGCGGAGGCAACTTCAGCTGATGACGGGCTTCTCGGCGCCGTTCTTGCGCTGGCGTTCGCGGCCCGTGCGCTTGTCGGCTTCGGCTTCAAACTGCCGGGTCACGCGCTCGACGGCGGTGTCCACGGCCTTGACCAGCGTATCCGCATGGCCGTGGCTGATGAGTTCGGGCGTGCCGTGCAGCGTAACCGTCAGCGTGCAGTCATAGCCCACCGCGACTTCTTCCAGGACCGCGCGGGCCGCAACCGGCTTGCCCCAGCGGACTTCGAGCTTCTCGAGCTTCTTCTCCAGGTGTTTCTCCACTGAACCGTCCACCGTGACGATGTTCCCTTCCGAGCCCAACTTTGTAGCGACTGTAAGTTCCATTCTTTCCTCCTGGATGGTGAAGCACCATGGTTCCAGCATAGCTGGTCGGCGATTCAACGCCAGTCCTTTGTGCCCGCCCGATGGCGTTTCTGTCTTTGCTTTGGCCGCCGGAATCCCGGCGTTCCGTCATGCTCCGGTCACGGGGCGCTCAGCCGACGACCCACGTGCTGCGGCCGTTCAGGAGACCCTGAAGATTGGCCTTGCGCGTCGCCTTCTGCTCGTCGACCTGGGCATTGACGAGCGCGTCGTACACCGGCCGCTGCACCGACCGCAGGATGCCCACCGGCACCGGGAACAGCGGGTATTCCATGCGGGACAGCAGGAACGCGCGCGTCGGGTCTTCATCGTGGGCGTCGTGCACCCACAGGTCCGCTTCAGTCACGCCGTTCTCGCCAATCTTCACGACTTCGGGGCGCAGACCGTTCAGGCGAATGCCCTTGTCGCGATTGGCGCCGAAAATCATCGGCTTGCCGTGTTCCAGCAGGATCGTTTGGTCGGCGCGGAATTCCTTGCTCGACAGGTGATCCCACGCGCCGTCGTTGAAGATATTGCAGTTCTGCAGGATCTCGACCAGCGCCGTGCCATGGTGCGCGCCCGCGGCCGCCAGCACGTCGGCCAGCGTCTTGGCGTCCACGTCGATGGAGCGCGCGAGGAAGCTGCCTTCCGCGCCCACGGCCAAGGACATCGGCAGGAACGGGTTGTCGACCGAGCCCTGCGGCGACGACTTGGTCTTCTTGCCCAGCTCCGACGTCGGCGAATACTGGCCCTTGGTCAGGCCATAGATGCGGTTGTTGAACAACAGCACCTTGAGGTCGACGTTGCGGCGCAGGAGGTGGATGAAGTGGTTGCCGCCAATCGACAGCGAATCGCCGTCGCCCGTCGCGACCCAGACTTGCAGGTCCGGACGTGCCACCTTCAGCCCGGTCGCCACCGCCGGCGCGCGGCCGTGGATGGTGTGAAAGCCGTAGGTCGCCATGTAGTACGGAAAGCGCGACGAGCAGCCGATGCCGGCGATCGTGGCGATTTGATGGGGCGGAATCCCTTGCTTGGCCAGCGCGCGCTGGACGGCGGCGAGGATGGCGTAGTCTCCGCAGCCGGGGCACCAGCGGACGTCCTGGTCGGTGGCGAAGTCTTTGGGCTTGAGGGCAATGTCAGTCGCGAGCGTCATGTTCGACTACTCCAAGGGCAAGGGTCGCTTAGTGCGGCAGGACATTGAGGATGGCGTCGCGCAGTTCAACCACGGAGAGCGGCTGACCGGAGATGCGATTGTACTGCTGGATATCCAAGGCATACGCGGCGCGGAGGACTTTGACCAATTGGCCATTGTTGATCTCCGGCACCAGCACCGTGCGGAACTTCAGCAGCAGCGCGCCCAGATCCAGCGGCAGCGGATTGAGCCAGCGCAGGTTGGCGTGCGTCACCGCGCGGCCTTGCGCCTGCAGTTCGCGCACCGCGGTCAGCGCCGCGCCGTACGGCGAACCCCACGTCAGCACCAGCACGTCGCCCTCGGGCGCGCCTTCCAAGTGCATCGGCGGAATCTCGGCGGCGATCGCATCGACCTTGGCCTGCCGCAGCTTGACCATGTTGTGGTGGTTCTGCGGGTCGTAGCTGATGTGGCCCGTCTTGTCCCACTTCTCGATGCCGCCGATGCGGTGTTCCAGACCCGGCGTGCCGAGCTTGATCCACGGCCGCGCCAGCGTCTCGACGTCGCGCAGGTAGGGCAGCAGCGGCCCGCCATCGAGCTTGGCCGCGTCATCCAGCAGATTCGGCTCGATCGTCGGCAGCGAATCGACGTCCGGAATCCGCCACGGCTCAGCGCCATTGGCAATCGCACCGTCTGTCAGCAGGACGACGGGCACGCGGTATTTGATCGCCACGCGCGCCGCTTCAAACGCCGTGTCAAACGCGTCGCCGGCACTGCGCGCCGCCAGCACGGGCATCGGCGACTCGCCGTTGCGCCCGTAGAGCACCTGCAGCAAGTCGGCCTGCTCAGTCTTGGTCGGCAGCCCGGTCGACGGACCGCCGCGCTGCACGTTGACGATGACCAGCGGCAGTTCCGTCATCACAGCCAGGCCCATCGCCTCAGACTTGAGCGCGATGCCCGGTCCCGACGTGCCCGTGACGGCCAGCTGATTGCCGTACGCCGCGCCGATGGCCGCGCAGATCGCCGCGATCTCGTCCTCAGCCTGGAACGTGCGCACGCCGTACTCTTTGAGGCCGGCGAACGTGTGCAGGATGTCCGACGCGGGCGTGATCGGGTAGCTGCCGTAGAACAGGTCCAGACCCGCCTTGTGCGCCGCGGCGACCAGGCCGAGCGCCGTCGCTTCATTGCCGGCGATGCTGCGGTACGTGCCCGGCGCGATGTCCCGGGCGGCCGGCACCGAGTAGCTCAGAGCGAAAAGCTCCGTATTTTCGCCATAATCCCAGCCGGCATGGAACACCTTCAGGTTGGCTTCCATCATCACGGGCTTGGAGGCGAACTTGCGGCGAATCTCGTCTTCGACCATCTCGCCGTTGCGCGCGAACAACCAGAACACCAGACCGAGGGCGAAGTAGTTCTTGCAGCGCTCGACTTCCTTGGCCGACAGCCCGAAGCCCTGTAGCGCGTCGTTGGTCAGGCGGCTCAGATCGATCTGGAACAGCTGGTAGTCGGCCAGCGAGCCGTCCTCCAGCGGACTTTCGCCGTAACCGGCCATCTTCAGGTTCTTGGCCTGAAAGGAATCGGCATTGGCGATCAGGATGCCATTTGGCTTGAGCCACTTGAGATTGGCCGCCAGCGCCGCCGGATTCATCACGACGAGCACGTCGGCGCGATCGCCGGGCGTCAGGATGTCCCGACTCGCGAAGTGCAGTTGGAAGCCCGACACGCCCGCGAGCGTGCCCGTAGGGGCGCGAATCTCCGCCGGAAAGTCAGGGAACGTGGCGGTGTCGTTGCCAGCCAGCGCCGAGGCGGCCGAGAACTGGCTGCCGGTCAACTGGATGCCGTCACCGGAGTCGCCGGCGAAACGGATAACAACGGAATCACGGACTTCACGCGGCTTGGCCGAGGTGGCGCTTGCGGTCATCACAGAACTCCCTGACGGAAATCGACTTCCTGCCGGAACTCGAGGCGCGGACGCGGCTCGTCCACCGCCATTTGGCGCAGCGCTTGTCACGACGTGGTCTTGGCGTCGTCCAGGCAAGACACCGCAGGGGCTTTGGCTATTCCGCGGACTTGCCCGACTGCTCGCGCGCGATGGCTTTGCGGCGGCGATTCAGGCGCTGCGGCGTCGGCACGCCAGACTCAGGCGACAGCGCGCCATGGGTGCCCACAGCCGACAGATCGGTCTTGTGGCCCTTGAGCAGAAAAATCGAACCGACGATGTAGAGGCCGGCAAAACCCGCCAGCACGCTGAACTCACGAATGAAATCTGGATCCATCAGTCTCTCCCTGCGGGCGCTCGGCGCCTGCGTCTGGCATCTTCCTGTCTATCGCGTCTAGTCGGTCAGTCGTGGCCGCCAAACTGTGCCCTGCGGCGTGTCGCGCACTTCCGCACCGACTTGCGTCAGCGCATCGCGCACTTCATCGGCGCGCTTCCAGTCTTTGGCGGCGCGCGCTTCCTGGCGTTCCACCAGCAGGTGTTCCACGTTGGCCAGCGCTTCGCTGCCTGCCGGAAACAGGCGATCGCGCGCCTGAGCGACAATCGCTTCTACCGTATCTGCAGCCGGATGTTGAAATAATCCCAACCAGCCCGAGGCTTCCTTCAGGAAAGCACGAACTTGCATGATCACGTCCAGCGCGCCAGTCGCCTTGGGCTTGTCCAGCGCGAGCGACAGCGCCGTGATCGGCTCCGACAGCGCCGCCAGCGCGCGCGGCGTGTTGAAGTCGTCGCACAGCGCTTCCCGCAGCTCTTCACGCGCCTTGATCACCAGGTCCAGCTCAGGATCGTCCGCGATCGCGCCGCTCGTGATGCCGCGCGCCTTCAGCAGCGCATCGGCCGCCGCCAGCTTCTCGTAGATCGCCAGCACGCGCTTCTGCGCCTCTTCCAGCGAGCGATCGCTGAAGTTCAGCGGGTGCGTGTAGTGCGCCGTCAGCAGGAAGTAGCGCAGCACTTGCGGATGGAACCGCGCGAGCACATCGCGAATCGTGAAGAAATTGCCGAGCGATTTCGACATCTTCTCGGAATCGATCGTCACGAACCCATTGTGCATCCACTGTCGCGCGAATTCCTGGCCGTTGGCGGCGCGCGCCTGAGCGATCTCGTTCTCGTGGTGCGGGAACACGAGGTCCTTGCCGCCGCAATGGACGTCAAAGGTCTCGCCGAGGTGCTTGCACGCCATCGCCGAGCATTCAATGTGCCAGCCGGGACGGCCCTTGCCCCAGGGCGAAGTCCAGAACGGCTCGCCGGGCTTGGCCGACTTCCACAGGGCAAAATCCGCCTGGCTGTGCTTGCGGGCGTCGTGCTGCACGCGCTCACTCGCGCCATCGGCGTTGTCGTCCTGGCTGCGGCCAGAGAGCGCGCCGTACGGCGGGAACGTCCGCACGTCAAAGTACACATCCTGCGCGATCGACCCGTCCGGCTGCGTCTCGCCGGCCACGATGTAGCCATGACCGCGCTGGACGATCTGCTCGATCATCGCCACGATTTCAGGCATGTGCGTCGTCACGCGCGGCTCGATCTCCGGCCGCTCGCAGTCCAAACGGTCCATGTCTTCATGGAACGCCGCAATCATGCGGTTGGTCAGCGCTTCCGTCGTCTCGCCGTTCTGGTTGGCGCGGTTGATGATCTTGTCGTCTACATCGGTGAAATTACGGACATACTTCACGTCGTAGCCCATCCGCCGCGCCGTGCGCTGCACGACGTCAAACACGATGTAGACGCGGGCGTGGCCGACGTGGCTGAAGTCATAAACCGTTACGCCGCAGACATAGAGGCCCAACTTGTTGGGCTCCAGCGTGCGAAGCGGTTCCTTCTGACGGGTCAAGCTGTTGGTAATACGGATTTGCACGGTGCCACAGGTGCGTGAAAGGGGCTGTAGTGTAGCGCCCGGCCAGATGGATCACAAGGTCCGCGCATGCCCGTCCGCGCTGACACGGACGTGGCAATTCCGGGGGCGTTTGGAGTTGACAGAGCCCTTGCGTCTGCGTTATCTCCGTGCCCGTCGCAACCGACCTTCACTGGAGTCGCTGGCCTTGAATCGCCTGAGCCTGAGTCATCGCTACGAGAAACGCTCCGTGCTGCCGTCACTTGGCGCCGTCGCGGTCATTCTCGGCGTCGTGGTGGCCAATGGCTGGTCGATGTGGCACGCCTCGCCCGAACTGGCGCCGATGGATCCGATGGCGCGCCTGAGCACGCTGCAGGACGCGGCGGAGAAGTCGGCGCTCCCGGACACGGCCGTGGCTTCGGGCCCGTCCGGTCAGCCGAGCGGCGCGCGCGTCGATGCCGTGTTTGGCAAGGCGCAACCTGCGGTGCGCATGTCCACGACCAAGTCGACGCCGGGCGGTCAGCCTGAGAGCACGCCGGGCGTCACGCGTTCCGTGATGGTGGAGCAGGGCGAGAGCCTGTCCCAAGCGCTGTCGCGGCTGTTCATTCACGGCGAGACGGCGCGCAAAGTGATCGCGGCGTACAGCCAACTCCGCAATCCGCAAAAGCTCCAGGCCGGCTGGCGGTTGTGGGCGCGCTTTGACACCGCGGGCGTCATGGATGCCAGCGCGTTGCAGACGCTCGTCATCGCGCCGAGTCACGCTGAGGGCATGACAATCCAGCGCACGACAGAAGGTTTTGACGTCAGCGAAGGCGGCCTCCCCGGCACGGTCGTTCGCACCGCGTTGCGCTGCGGCATCATCGGCTCGCTGGAAACGTCGCTGCGCCGATGTGGCGAGGGCGAAGGCCTCGTTGAGCTCCTGCAGCCGATGCTGACGGACCGGCTGCTGCGGCCGATCGAACTGCACACGGGCGACGAACTGCGCATCGTGCTGGACAAGCTTGTCGACGGCGATCACGTCGAGCGCTACCTCGGCGTCGCCGCGCTGGAACACCGCAGCGTGCTGAAGCCGCACGATGGCCACACAGTGGCGCTCAATTTCCACGGCGATCTCTACGCGCCCGACGGCGAAGGCCTGGAGCCGCTGTTCCTGCGCCAGCCGCTGCAGGTTGGGCACCAGACTTCCAACTTCGGCATGCGCTTGCATCCGATCCTGCACAAGATGAAGGCGCACTTTGGCGTCGACTTTGCCGCTTCCGTTGGCACGCCGGTCTATGCGGCGGGCGATGGCCACCTCGTCTCGGCCGATCGCGCCGGCGCGGCGGGCAACGTCGTGCGCTTGCGTCACGAGGGCGGCTACCTCACGGAATACATGCACCTGCAGCGCTTCGTCACCTCCGTCAAGCCGGGCGACGTCGTGCACAAGGGTCAAGTCGTCGGTTTCGTCGGGTCGACGGGGCTGTCGACCGGGCCGCACCTGCACTTTGGCGTGAAGCACAACAGCAAGTACCTGGATCCGGCGTCACTCGGCGACGTGGTGCAGCCAGCCGTCAATGCCCGCGAGCGTTCCGCGTTTGAGTCGGAGTCCAAGACGCTGTTGGACCTGCTCGCGGCGCTCGGCAAGGGCCTCGGCGACGGCGTCTGATTCCGGCGCGCGTCGCGGCTACTTGAACAGTTCTCCCTGCCACATTTGCCCATGCGTATCGATCGCCACAAGCGTCTGCGGCTGACCTGCGCGCAACGGTAGTTCCTGCGGCACCTGGGTCCGGGTCCGCTGCGCGCCGCCATCCCACCACGCCAGCACCTGCCCCTCGGCATCCGCTACACCCCAGGCTGACAGCGCGTCCGCGTCCTGCGCGCCCATGGCCAGCGCCAGCAACTGCGCGCGATCGCCGACAATCCGCGCGCCCGGCTGCGGCAGCGCCTGCACCGCGAGCGTGTCGTCCACGTTGTCCAGTTGCACCGCGCTGCCCGCGTCCACGAGCCGTCCACGGCTCGCATCGAGCGCCACAGGGCTGCGATCGCCCAGAATCGCCTGACCGCCCGCCCGCACCGCCGCCACGCCCAGCGTGCCTGAGCCCGCCATCGGATCCAGCGCGATTCCACCCGGCGGCAGGGACGCGAAGACGATGCGATCGAGCAGCGCCAGCGGCTTCTGCGTCGGATAGCCCGTGCGCTGGCTGTCGCTGTTGGAGAGCGTCAAATCGACGAGCGTATCCGGCCACGCGCCCAAAATCGGCGCATCAGCGCCCGCGTGCGGCGTTTGCCACACATCCGTCGCACGCTTGGCCAGCCCCTTCATGCGCTGCGACGTCGCGCGCTGGAGCGGCGCCTGGAACCACGTGTGCCGCGCGTCCTTGGCGTAGAACTGGATGACGTCGTGTTTGCGGCCAAAGCGATCCTTGCTCGAACCGCCCAGACCGTAGGCCCACACAATCTCGTTGCGCAGGTTCGACGGGCCAAAGCGCTCGTCCAGCAGCATGCGGGCGTGGTGCGCGCGGCGAAAATCGAGGTGGACGTAGACCGACCCGCGCGGGGACAGCAGCCGGTGCACGCGATCCAGGACGGTGTCGAGATGCTGCAGCCAGTCGACGAGGTCATCGGCGGGGTCATCGTACGCCACGACGTCCTGGGTCGTCTGCCCCGTCGCGTTCTGCACATCGCGCCGCCGCGGCCAAGCGACGCCGGCACCAAACGGCGGATCGAGGTACACGAGGTCAATCTGCCCCGCGCGGCCTTCCTGCAGCAGCCGGTCCAGCACCGCAAGCGCTTGGCCCGCCAGCAGCCGCGCTGGCCCGACGGCCGTATTCTGCCGCGGAATCGTCAACAGCGGCGTCAGCGTGTGCAGCGAGGGCGCATCCGGCGGCTGACGCCCGGGCCAGCTCAAGCGCACGCCGGTCATTTGAGGACGATGTCGGCGTCTGACCGCACGCGGATGACCCAGTGGCCAAACGACCATTGCAGGTTACCGGTGACGCTCAGGAAGCCCTGGCCGGCGCTGAACGTGGTCATGGTGCCGTTGGCGCCAGCGGTGAGGAAGGCCGAACCGAGCGCGGGCGCAATGTTGACGGAGTCCGCGCCGCCGTTGTGGTTGATCGTGCACTCGCCGTGGTTCTTGCCGTCCGTGGAGATCGGATTGGGATCCTGCACTTGCACGTTGCTGATCTTGATGAGGTCGCCTTCAAATGCTTCCGCGTTGCTGGTGCCAAACAGGCTGACCTGCGCGCCGTAGGGCACCGGTTCGCCGTCGTTGCCGTAGATCGTCACGTCCTCGGGCTTGGCGGCGATTTCCGTCATGCAGTAGAACTCTTTGACCGTGCCTTTCACCCGGATGACGTCGCCGACGCTGACCGCGAACGGGTCGGAGTTGACGATCACCTGGATGCCGGCCCAGCTGCCGTCGCTGGCCGCGCCGCTCTGGGACGTGGCGAAGAAGCTGGTGAAGTACGTCGTGCCGCTGCCCTTCAGCTTGGTCGGTGGGCTGGTGACGACGACGAGGTCCAGGGTGACGTCGCTGGCGGAATCGGCGATCGTGTCGGGTGTGCTGCACGCGGCGCTGGACGGCGCCTGCTCGACCTCAGTCACGGTCTGCGTTGTCCCGGTCTGGACGTCCGGCGTGAACGTGTCGACCGGCGCGATGTCCGGCTTGCTCGTGTCGCTTTGGCTGTCCTTGGTCGTGTCCGTGGACGCGGCGTCCGTGCCCGCGCTGCCGGTGTCGTTCTTGCCGCCCGTGTCGGTGACGCCTGCGTCCGCGCTGCCCGGGATGCAGAAATTATTGGAATTGCAGCTGAAGCCCGCAGGACACGCGCCGCCGATCCCGCAGTAGATCGCGCCTCCGCCGCCGCCGCCGCCCGTGCTGGTGCCGCATCCGCACAAGCCGCTCAGGCCGAGAATAGTGACAAAGCCCCACAAACGCGTTCTCATCGCAGTCCCCACGCCGTCCTGCGGCGCCCAGAGGCTAGGGATGCGACCCCGTTCACGTCAAGTGTCACCGCCAAAACCCCGCGAGAAGTCGCGCATGACGGAGATGGCGATCGTCGATGTGACCGCGCTGGGCGGGCTGGGCGACGGCATCGCCCGCCTGGAAGACGGCCGCGTCGTGCTGGTTCCGGACGCCGTGCCGGGCGATCGCCTGCTGATCGAGCAGTTGCCGCAGAAGAGCGGCATGATGCGCGGCAAGATCGCCGAGATTCTGACGCCGTCGCCGCATCGACAGGTGCCGCCGTGTCCGGTGTTTGAGAAGTGTGGCGGCTGCACGTGGCAGCACATCGACCTGACGACGCAGCAGACCGAAAAAGCCAGCTTCCTGCGCCATGCCCTGGGGCGGACGGCGGAGGTTGCGATCGCGGCGCAGCCTATCGAGCCGTGGCGGCATCGGCGGCGCGTGCGCCTGCATTTGCGCCATGAGAAGGGCAAGCTCGTCGCGGGCATGATGGCGCGCGCGTCGCATGACATCGCGGAAGTGGACGATTGCCTCGTGCTGACCGAAGCGCTCAGCCGGCTCCTCCAGAAGCTGCCGGACGTCGCGCGGCCGTGGCTGAAGACGGGCGAGGCGTATGCGGTCGAGGGCGTCGAGGGCGTCCTGCTGTCGCTGCATGGTCTGCCGAACGATTTCCGCCTCATGCCGCAAGCGGCCACCTTGCTCAGCGAGTTGGGCGTCGCGGGCATCAAGCTGTCCCTCGGGCGCTTCACGGAAGAGGCGGGGCTGGCGGAAGTGACGTTGCCGGAGACGGTCGGCCAGTGGCCGGTGCACGTCGATGCGGCGGGCTTCTGCCAAGCGACGGAGGCGGGCAACCGCGCGATTCGTCAGGCAGTGGCTGAGGCGTTCGACGCGGTGGGTCCGGTGCCGCGCATCCAGGAATTCTTCGCCGGTTCAGGCAACTTGAGCGCGCTGTGCGTCGGCCGCGCGCCGGTGATCCGCACGATCGAGCGCGATCCGGATGCCGTCACCCGCGCCCGTGCGACGCTCGCGTCCGCGCCTGAGGTGCAGTTGTTCTGCGGCGACGTCGATGAGCTCGTCGATGCCGCCGTGCCGGGCGAGCTCTGGCTGCTGGATCCCGGCCGTGCCGGTGCGCGAGGCGTCTGCCAGCAGGCGGCCATTGAAGGACCGGAGCACATCGTCTACGTTTCTTGTGCCATGGACACGCTGCGGCGCGACGTGCAACTGCTGCAAGGCGCGGGCTACGCGGTCCAATCCGCGGTCGTGATCGACGCGTTTCCGCACACGCCGCACGTGGAAGCCGTCGTGCGTCTGCGCAAGTCCTGATGCTTGGCGCAAGACGCCGATCTTGCTACTGTTCGGCGCGGATAGATCGAACGGGCGCCTCGCGCGTCTGAGGTGATGGGTGCTGAGTTGGCTCCTGATGGTCCTCGGCGATGAGCCGATCAGCGATGAAACGCTGTTCTCGCGTTACCAGAACGGTGACGCGCGGGCCATGACGACTTTGTACGACCGCCACGCGCGGCCGCTGCGGGCCTTTGCCCAACAGCGCGGCGCGGCGCGGCCGGATGACATCGTGCAGGATGCGTTCCTGCGGGTGGTGCGCAATGGCGCGAGTTTCCAGGGCCAAGCCAAGTTTCGCACCTGGCTGTACACGATCGCCCGCAATCTGTGCGTGGATGCCTCGCGGCGCGATCGGTTTCGCTCCGGGCCGTCACTCGATGCGCCGACGGGAAGCGAGGACAACCGCACGTTGGGCGATCGCATCGCCAACGACAGCATTGGCACGGACGCGAGCCGCAACCTGGCGGATCGCCAATTCCAGAGCGCGTTTGACGCGGCGATGGCGCAGTTGCCCGACGAGCAGCGGGAAGTGTTCGCCCTGCGCGAACTGTCCGGGCTGAGCTTCGCCGAAATCGCGGAGGCGACGGCGTGCAACGAGAACACGGTGAAGAGCCGAATGCGCTATGCGCTCAAACAGTTGCGGGAGGCGCTGAGCGACTTCCTGTAAGCGGGGACGCGAAATGCGCTACACTTTGGACATGGACTGGATCGGGTCGATCCGGGCCAAGCAGGCGGAGAGGGGACGATGACACGGCGGCAAGCCACAGAAAACGCAGCGCAAGAGCGTGTGGATGCGGCTGTTGTGGATGCCTACGAGCGTCGCGTTGCCGGTCAGGCTGCGACGGCGGAGGATGACGCGCTGGAGGCGGAGATCGCCGCGGCGGAGTTGAGCGCCTACGTGTCGCTGCACCAGCGCGTGGCCGACTTGCCGCAGGGCGATGTGGCGCTGGGCGTGCGTTCCGTGGTGCTGACCGCGGCGGCGCTGGGCGCGCAGGAGCACGCGGCGCGGCTTCACGCGCAATCGCCGCTGGTGCGCGCGTTGAGCTGGATCATGCGACCGGGGCCGCTGCTGGCGGCCGTGACGGCGTCGGCGGTGCTTGTCGCAGTGTCCGTGCGGCATGAAGACGCCCCGATTGCTGGTGCCCACGAGGATAGCGCCGTCGCGATGGCCGAGCCGCCGACCGTGCAAGCCGCTCCAGAAGCCGCCAAGCCCGCCGCGCAGGCGGTTGCGGTGGAAGTCCCAGCACCCGCCGCCGCTGCGCCTGCTGTTGGTGCTGCGCCCGCGCCAGAACCGCCCGCCGCTGTGGCTGCCCCGGACCTCCCGGTTGCCGCGGCTCCGCCCTCCGCGCCGATGGCACGGCCGATGCGGACAATTGAAGCGCAGGCTGCGTCGCTGGGGCCGTCACCGGCCGATGCACCGACCGGACACGCGGCGCAACGCGAAGAGCTGGCCAAGCGCGAAGTGGCGGCGGACGCCGAACAAAAAACCAGCGCTGCGAAGGCCAAAGCGGAAGTTGCTGCGGCGGACGAGAGCCTGCAGGCTGCGACGGCATCCAACAACCGCGACAATGCGATGAAGAAGGCCAACGTCGCAAACCTGGATCAGGCCAAGCTGGATGTCGCCAACGAACGCGCGGGCTATCGGGCGACGGCGGGCGGAGCGCAAGCGGCCCCGGAGAACGCTCCCGCGGCGCCGCAAGTGGCCGCCGAGCCGCAGCAGCCGAAGGACAACGCGGAGACGCGCAACGCCGGGACGCGCAATCAGGTTGCGGGAAAAGCCGCCGCGGACGCGGTGGAGCGCTGGCGGCAGTCGGTGGAAGACGCGCAGACGCCGGAAGAGCGGGTCGTGGCGCTGAAGCAGTTGGTCGTGGCGGCGCAGAATGCCGGCGATGACAAGATCGCCAAGGCCGCGCAGCAGGCGCTGAAAGCCGCGCAGGCACAGGTGGTGGCGCGCAAGCGGGCGCAGAGCCTGCAGGAGACGCCGCCGTCCCAGCGGGCCAAGTCGGCGCCGTCGCAGGGATCGGGCGAGCTGAAGGCGCAGAAGGCCAAAGAGTAGGCGCGACTAGCGGTTGAGCAGCTTGCGCAGACGGCGCACCAGCGGCTGCGCCTTCGCCAGCAATCGCATGGCCGTGGGCGCGTGCAGCAGACGCGGAATGAACGGCCCCGTCGCCGCCAGCAGCGGCACATCGCCCGGTTGTGGTTTACCCGTCCACGTCGTCAGGTCGATCGCCGACCCAAAACCGTCGCGCTGCCAAGCCTTGCGGTCGATCGCCAGCACGCCGGGACGATCCGACGGCGCGGCGGACACCGAACGTCCCGCGCGCACATCCGCCAGCACGCGCAGCGAGCGCCAGTCCGGCAGCGCGTCCGCATCCGCGAGGATCACCGTGTCGGCATCGACCCGCCGCAGCAGCGCCGCGAGCGTCGTCATGGGAGCGACGGTGCCGCCCGGGATTGCCACGACCTGCGCGTGCAGCGCCTCCGCGTGGGCGACGCTGTCATCGACCGATCCCAGATCCAGCAGCCACCAGCGCACGTCCGGCGCCTCAATCAGCGCGCGCCAAGCGGTCAGCCGATCGACAATCCGCCCGCCGTCGTTGCGGCTGATCAGCACGAACGCAGTCGTCGCCAAATGCACCGGCGGCGCCGCCATTTCCTCCGCGGTCTCCGCGGGCAGCGGTCCGCCCAGGGCTTGCCGCCGCCGCTTCGTCGCATCCGCGGCGCGACCGACCATCGACTGCGCGTCGGGTTCCTGTTTCTGCCGCTGCGGCACGGGCGCCTTGGTCTCCACCGGCTTTTGCGCCAGCGCTTGGCTGCGTTCCTCTTCGTCGCGCAGCAGCGTGTTGTGACGGGCGGCGCGCGCCAACATCGAGTCGTCACGCGGCCTCGTCGGCTCTGGCGTTGGCGTCGCGATCTCCGGCCGCTCGTGGCGCTGCCGCGCCGAGGGAATCGGCACCGGATGGGCCATCGGCCTCTCGTCGCGCGCTACGTCCCGGGCTTGCCGGTTGCGCAGCGCGATCGCCGCCATGTCGAGCGCCTTGGGCTTGGACTCGTCCACGTGTACCGGCTCGGGCGCGCGCGGGTGCAGATACGGGCGCGCCGGCGCCAGCTGCCGTGGTTCCGGTTGCGTCTGCGGCACCTGCTGCGCCAACGGCCGATCGTCCAGCGGTGACCGGTGGCGATTGTAGCGGGCCGCGCGGTCAGCCAGCGCAGTCGGCGCCATCTGCGTCATGACAGCCGTCATGTGCGTCACGACGGGCGGCAGTGGCGGCGCGGGGGCCGGCGGTGCCTCGATCGACGGCGTCTCCAGCAGTGGCAAATCCGTCTGAAGATGCGCGGACTTCCGTGGCCTGGCCTTGGATCGCGCGGGCTGTTTCGGTGGCGGTGTGTCAGTCACGGTAGTTTGTCGCAGTTGTTCGTCGGAGGTCCTCGCCAGAAATCTAGCGCGGAATGTCGACAAAGACGTAGCGGCCCAAGTGCGCGGACAGGTAGCTGCGCTTGTCCTTGAGCGAAATCACGATGCGGGTGCCGCGACCGACGACGTCTTCGGCGCGGATGAAGTCGATCTGGGTCGGAAAGGCGCCCGTCAGGATCTCCCGCCGCAAGTTGGGATTGGCGATCGCGACCTGCGGCAGGTCGATCACGATGTGCGAGTCGTCGGGTCGGTAGACGTAGCCGCAGGCCTCGTGTTCCAACTGGACGTAGACGCGCGACGCGTCGGCGGTGTTCTGAAAGCCGACCCAAGTCAGCATCTGCGGCTCAACCTTGCAGCGACCGGTGGTGTTGGACGGGACTTCGCTATTCCAATCTGGCACTTGGCCGCTGTACGGGCGGTCCTTATAGAGCTTGCCCTCGCGGTCAACGAACACTTCTTTCTGGCGATCGTCACCGAGCAGCGGAAACGGAAACGGCTTGGGCGGCGCGACAAACGGCCCAAGGCGCAGCGCGTCCTCGCCCACCGGCGTACCGCTTTCAACCGGCTCATACGCCGGACCGTCCTGCGCTTCCACCGACGGGCCGTACTCGGCATCGGCGTCAACTGGACCCTTGGTCTCGGGCTTCGCTTCCGGTTTCCCGTCCGCCTTGGCGTCCGGTTTTGCGTCCATCGCAGGCGCCTTCTGCGCCGTCGGCTTGGCTTTGGTCTTGTGGCGCGCGGCCATGGCCGTCGTTGGCAGCGCCAGCAACACCACAATCAGCAGCAAGTTGTGCCAAAAATTCCGACGCACCCAAACCTCGGACCGCGCGCGCGACCGTCCCCGCATGCTAGCGCGGTTATCGGCCATGTCCAGCCACTGGCGATATTGCCCGGCAAAAACCATCCGGGGCCGAATCATGGAATCGCGACGGTCGCGGTGCCGGCGTACCAACGCCCGCCTGTCCCGTTGCCGCCGCAGCCTCGGGGCAGGGTGACCAGTGCGCCGCCAATGCTGGGCGTGAGATCGACCTCGTATTCGTCGGCGTAGCACGTACAACCGCTCCACGCGTTGCCGTCGGCGGCGGTACTGCTGCCAAGGAGGTAGCCGGAATCGACTTCCCATACGTCGATCTCGTCGCCGGGGAGGATGGTGACGAGGCCGCCTTCGCCGTAGCAGTTGGTGATGTTGCTGGCGCCGGAGCACGCGCCGAATTGGAGCGTCAGCGCGCCGCCATTCAGGCTGATGTAGCCCGTGTCGAGCAGCGGATCGCTGTAGACGTGGCCATCGAGCGCGCCTTCAGCGGTCGCCGCGGTGACGTCGTGTGGATTGGCGCAGGTTGCCCCGGGTGCGGCCGCAAAGCTCGCCGTGCCAGGCTTGCCAACCGCGATCAGCTTGCCATCCCGGTAGAGCCCCACGCAGTCGATGTCCGCGCCGGGGCTGCTGCCGCACTTGCCGTTGATGAATGCGGGGTCGGCTGATTTGTCGCGGATCGTGATCGCGGTGTAGCCCGCCGTTGTTGCGGACGCGTCATCGGCGTCTGCGACGGCGTCTGACACGGGAATCGCGATCGTGCAGCCGTCCGGAGCGGAAACGTCCAAATCCGACGCGCTTTGACTGGTGCCGCACCCGAGGCAGGCCGCGCAGACAAGGCCAAGAGCAACGTGGGCGCGGATGAACATGGATGACCTCCAGACCGCGCAACAGTAGCACGTCCGGCGGTCAAGCCAAAAACACGAAGGGCACCGTTGTTGCCAACGATGCCCTCCGCTGCGTCAAACGCTCAGGTCGAACTACGGGATCTTGACCGTGGTCGAACCGGCGTACCACTTCTTGTCAGCCGAGTTGCCGTCGCCAGCCTTGGGCAGCGCGACCGAACCGGTGTCCACGCCCACGGCCGGGCGGGCATCGACTTCGTATTCGTCGGCGTAGCAGACGCAGCCGTCGTACGCGTTGCCGTCAGCCGCCGTGCCGCTGCCAGCCTTGTAGGACGTGTCCACTTCCCACACGTCGATCTCGTCGCCCGACATCACTTCCGTCAGGGCGCCAGCGCCGTCGCAGTCGGTGATCTTGGTGCCGGTCGCGCACGCGCCGAACTGAATCTCGAGCGAGCCGCCGTTCAGGCTGATGTAGCCGGTGTCGGGGTTGGACGCGTACACGTGGCCGTTCAGCGGGCCTTCCGCGGTCGACGGGATGTTCTTGGTGTCGGCGCAGGTCGACGCAGCCGAGGTCACGTAGCTGGCGGTGCCGGGCTTGCCGACCGCGATCAGCTTGCCAGCGCGGTACAGACCGACGGCGTCGATGTCCGCGCCCGGGCTCGAGCCGCACTTGCCGTTGATGAAGGACGGGTCAGCCGACTTGTCCCAAATCACGATCGACTTGTAGGTGGTGCCCATGGACATGTCGCCCATCGCGGTGTCAGCGGCCGTGTCGCCGGTGGTGGCGTCCGAGCCGGTGCCGTCAGTGGCGTCGCCGTCAGCGGCAGTCGTCGCGCCGCAAGCGGCCAGGACCATGGACGACGTCGCGCAGACGGTCATCAAGATACGATTGAAATTCAGCATGTTGAGAATCCTCCAAGTCATTTCGTTGGTGGCCTGTCGCACACGAAGCTAAATCGCATCGACAGCCGGTTCGCGCAAAAGGATAAAGGTCCCCGCGGGGTTGTCAACAGCGTGTGAGGATTCTGTGGCCTGATCCAAAAGTCACACCGCGCGCAGATGGCCAACAGATGGAAGTTACATCGGAAATGTCATTTTGGCAGACGGCCCGGCGTTTCCGCCGTCCCCGACCATGACATCGCTGTCGCTTTTCTTGCGGCGAGTCGCGACTCGGTCCGCGGTCGGAATCATCCAACAATTTGCATTTACACGTGAAGTGCGATTTTTCAGACTCTTGGCAAGCCACTTGCAATGCTCTCCTCATGTGCCGTGCAGACGGCCAATCACTGCGGCGACCAAGGTCGTCGCGCTCAGGAGTCGCCCATGAACTCGCCCGCCACCCTTGAGACGGACTGTTTCGCTGACGACGAAATGCTGCCGATCGACGACGAAACCGGTATCAGCGAAGGCTATGCTGCGGACGCCAAAGACGAACGCCGCCGGCCGCGCCAGGGTCACGTGAGCGTGCCGACGCAGGAATTCATTGATCCGACGATGCTGTATCTGCAGCACATCGGCCGCGTTTCCCTGCTGACGCGCGAAGGCGAAGCGGAAGTCTCCAAGCGCATCGAAGATGCCTCGGCGGCGATCCTCGACTTGCTGATGCGCGTGCCGGCTTGCCGTCCGCTGCTTTCGGAACTGCCGATCGCGATGGCTACCGACCACGAACTGCTGAAGCAGTGGACCGACGCCGATGGTTGGCGTGACCGGGACGCCCGCATCACGACGCTGGCGCGCGCTGAGCGCTTCCGCGACCGCGTGATCGAGCTGGACGCGGAAATCGCGCGTCTTACCGTGGAAGGCGAGGCGGATAGCCCGCTGCTGGTGCAAGCCAAGCGCTCCAAGTACCGGACCTTCTGGGAGGATCGCACGGGCGAAAAGCTCATCCAGAAGGCGCTGGACCTGTTCAATGAGCAGGCGCGCAACGCCGTGCGCTCGGAACAGCGGGCGCGCCGCGGGGATGAGGGCGGAAGCCGTGACTCTGCGCGCAAAGCTGCGAAGGCTTATGGCTTTTCGGCGGAACAGGCGTCGCGTGACATGCGCACGCTGCGCAACAGCCAGCGGATCATCGCCGAGAGCCGGTCCGTCATGATTCAGGCCAATCTGCGGCTGGTCGTGTCGATTGCCAAGCGCTACCTGAACCGCGGCATGGCGCTGCTGGATCTGGTGCAGGAAGGCAACATCGGCCTGATCAAGGCGGTTGAGAAGTTCGAATGGCAGCGTGGCTACAAGTTCTCGACTTACGCCACGTGGTGGATTCGCCAGTCGATCACCCGGTCGATCGCCGACCATGGCCGGACGATTCGCATCCCGGTGCACCTGATTGAGGCGCTCAACCGCATCCTCCGGGAGCGGACGCGCTTGGAGCAGCTGCATGGCCGCGAGCCGTCCGTGGAAGAACTGGCCATCGCGACCGAGCAGCCGCTCGACCAGGTGGAAGTGATTCTGCGCATGGTCAAGTCGCCGCTCAGTCTGGACGCGCCGGTCGGTGAAGATGACGCGCAGCTGGTCGATTTCGTGGAGGATCATGCCGCGGCCAAGGGGCTGGACGTGGTGCTGCAGAAAGACCTGTGCGAGCAGACGCGCCGCGCGCTGACGCGCCTGCACCCGCGTGAAGAAGCCGTGCTCCGTCTGCGCTTTGGCATCGGCAACGACGATTGCCTGACGCTGGAGCAGGTCGGCGAGATGTTCAATCTGACCCGCGAGCGGATTCGCCAGATTGAGACCGGCGCGCTGCGCAAGCTGCAGTCCCCGGCGCACCGTCAGATGTTGGAGTACCTGGTCGAAAGCTAAGCATGACGGCCACCGCATGTCCGGCCTTTCCCGCAGCAGCACCGATCGCTGCGGGGGAGGCTGCTGACATGCTTGTCATGCCCCCTGACATTCTTGTCATGCTCCAGTGCAATTGAACCGCTGCCGGACTTCCGCTATCCTCTCCGCCACGTTTGGCCATCAAGCGCCATTGAACACACGGAGTTTACCGGCATGCGCACCCTTCGCACCCTCGTCCTGTCGATTGCCACCCTCGCTGTCGCTCTGTCCGTCACGGGCTGCAAGCGCCCGTCCGCACAGGCGATTGTCCTGACCAAAGATCAGGAACAGCAGATCGCTGCTTCCGTCCTGACCGCCCCGCCGGCGGATCTGGACCAGAAGCTGGAAGTGAAGTTCGAGGACAAGCTCACGCTGCTCGGGTACAAGCTGGAGCCCAAGGACAAGGCCGCGGCTGGTGGTAGCCTGACGCTCTCGCTCTTCTGGCGCGTCGATCAGCCGCTGCCGGGCGACTGGAAGATCTTCGTCCACATGGAAGCGCCGGGCCTGAAGCGCCAGCCGTTCGACCACTACGGCGTCGGCGGCCTGTACCCGCTCGCGCAGTGGAAGAAGGGGG
The DNA here is from genome assembly GCA_903850505.1 of uncultured Myxococcales bacterium. Taxonomy (GTDB): domain Bacteria; phylum Myxococcota_A; class UBA9042; order UBA9042; family UBA9042; genus CAIYBN01. The sequence goes on from CAINLT010000428.1 coordinate 37,440, forward strand.
AAATCATCAAGGATACCGTGACGATGGAGATCCCGGCCGACTGGCCGAAGAGCAACACGCAGCTGCTGATTGGCGTCTTTGACTGGGGTGCGTGGAATAAGGCGCAGCAGAATCGCCGCCTGAAGATCGGCAATGCCCCGGCGGGCGCGGCGCAATCGGAAGATCGCCTGCTGCTGGCGACGATCGACATCGGCGGAGCGGGCGCGCCGGCGGGTGGTGCGGGCAATGCCCAGCCGCCGCAGCAGAAGGGCCCGACGTATGCGGTTGCGCAGGCGACGGACAAGATCACGGTCGACGGCAAGCTGGATGAAGCGGTGTGGACGTCGAGCCATTCCGTTGGCGCGTTCAAGCAGCCCAACGGCGGCGCGGCGGCTGAGACGATGGCGGCGGACGTGAAGCTGGCTTGGGACAGCGAGAACCTGTACCTCGGCGCGACCATCAAGGACGACGACGCGCGCAACACGCACACCAAGAACGACGACACGACGTGGGAAGGCGACGTGGTCGAGCTGTTCCTCCAGGTGCCGGGCAAGGAAGATTACTACGAGCTGCAGTGGACGCCCGCTGGCTCGACGTTTGACGCGCACTTCACCGGCCATCGCGCGCCGGCTTGGGAAGAAGCGGCGAAGTTTCAAAGCAACATGACGTCCAAAGTCGTGGTCGATGGCGACGTGAACGCGGATGGCGCGGACAAGGGTTGGGTCGTGGAAGCGGCGATTCCGTGGAAGTCGCTGGGCTTTGACAAGGCGCCGGAAGCGGGCGCGAAGTTCCTGGCCAACCTGTACCGCATCGACGACAAGGGCACGCATGATTTCCAGCACATGGTGACCTGGGCGCCCGTTGGCGGCGACTTCCACCAGCTCAATGGCGCGGGCACCCTCGTGCTGGCCAACGGCGCGAACAATCCGGGCGATGCCGCCGCGCCGACGCGTCCCGCCGTGCTGCCGACTGGCCGTGCGATGCCGTTGCTGCCGGGTGCCGTGCAGGCCCTGCCGGCCGCGCCTGCCGCCAAGCCGTAGACTGGCGCGCCGACGATGTCTGATACCCGCTTTGATCCTGGGCAGCTGCCCGCGGACGGTTTTGCCCGTCTGACCGCCGTCATGGCTTCGCTCCGCGCGGCTCAGGGCGGCTGTCCGTGGGATCGCGAGCAGACGCTGGCGACGCTGCGCGCCTATCTGATTGAAGAGTCCTACGAGCTGCTGGACGCGATCGACGCGCTGGGCGCCGCTGCACACGCGCTGCCGGCTGCCGCGCCGTTTGCCGCCGATGCGGTCGCCGTGGCGCACTTCCGCGAGGAGTTGGGCGACGTGCTGCTGCAGATCGCATTCCAGTCGCGCATCGCCGAAGAGATGGGCTGGTTCGACGCCGACGACGTCGCGCGCGGGATCGCCGACAAGATGGTGCGGCGGCACCCGCACGTGTTCATCACCGCGGAGACGGAGCATCACGAGACGTCAGCGCAGGTGCTGGACGCGTGGGAACAGCGCAAGCGCAAGGACGGCAAAGGCGCGCTGGACGGCGTGCCCAAGAACCTTCCGGCGTTGCTGCGCGGTCAGCGGATGGGCGAGAAAGCGGCGCGCATCGGCTTTGACTGGCCCAACGTCACGAGCGTGCTCACCAAAGTGGACGAGGAGTTGCTGGAGCTGCGCGAAGCGCTGCGGGAAGGCGACAAGGCGCACATCGCGGAGGAGCTCGGCGACCTGCTGTTTGCGCTGACGAGCCTCGCGCGCCACGCGGGCGTGGACGCCGAACAGGCGGCGCGCGGGACGCTGGACAAGTTCACCCGGCGGTTTGGCCACGTGGAGCAGGGCATCGAGGCCCGGCACGGCAAAGCCTATCGCGCCAGTCTGGACGAGCTGGAGCTGCTCTGGCAGGAAGCCAAGGCCATCGAACGCGCCTGAATCAGTTCACGTGCGCGGCTTCCCGCTCCAGCATCGCCGCCAACTGATCCTTGAGCGCCAGCTTCTTCTTCTGCAGTTCGCGCCGCATCTGCTCGTCCTCGGGGCTCAGGTAGACGTGGAGTTCGTAGCGCATCAACTGGTCATCCAGCCGCCGGTGCGCGAGCTCCAGCTCAGCGTACTCCGGGTCTTCCTTGCGCAGCTTTATCTTCAAGGCGTCTTCGCTAACGTGCATCTGGTGCATGGGCGTATCCTCCATCACATGGACATGTGTTTGGTTCACGCGGTCCGGTTGGCCGCTCGCCGCACGGGCGATGTTGTGCGCAACCGCAGAATCAGCTAACGCCGATTTCCCCCGTTGGTCAAGACGTTCGGCTGGTCCGATTTAGGCCAACTCCGCGAAATCAAGCGTCCTCGCGCGACAGTGGCGCGGGCGTTTGTCATGCGGATGTCATGGTGCTCAGGCGCTGGGACGCGCCCCGAAGAATCCCTCACCGCCGGCTTCCGTCTTCTCGGCGGCAAACGCCAGCACGGCCAGCTTGGACGCCACGCGGCCGGCGATCTGCCGGTATTTTTCAGCGAGCATCCCGTCGGGTTCCGCCGCGACGATCGGGCGACCGGCATCGGCATTGGCGGAAAGCGCCAGATCGATCGGCAGCTGACCGAGGAACTCGATCTCCTGCGCCTTGCAGTGGTCTTCGCTGTGGCTCGGGCCAAAGATGTTGTAGTCCTTGCCATTGTCCGGGCAGCGGAAGTAGCTCATGTTCTCGACAAGGCCGATCACGTCCACCTTCAGCATCCCAAACATCTTCACCGCGCGCAGCACGTCGGCAAAGGCCACGTCCTGCGGCGTCGAGACCACGACCGCGCCGGTCAGCGGCAGCGCCTGGCACAGGCTCAGGATCACGTCGCCGGTGCCCGGGGGCAGGTCGACGATGAGGTAATCCAGCGGTCCCCAATCCACGTCTTCCACGAACTGCTGCACCGCGCGACCGACCATCGGGCCGCGCCACGCCACCGCCGTATCTTCGCCGACCAGAAAGCCCATCGAGATGCAGCGGATGCCGTGCGCCTCGAACGCGACGATCTTGCGATCCGCGTTGACCACCGGCTTGTGGCCCTTCAAGCCCAGCATGATCGGCACGCTCGGGCCGTACACGTCGGCGTCCAGCAGGCCGACCTTGGCGCCCGCCTTCGCCAGCGACAACGCGATGTTGACCGCGACCGTCGACTTGCCGACGCCGCCCTTGCCCGCGCCCACGCCCAGCACATGCCGCACGTTGGGCAGCTTGGAACGACCCTGCGGCGCGTCGGCCTGCAGCGTCAGGTACAGCTTGCGGCGACCGAGCAACGGCCGCAGCGCGCCTTCCACCAGCGCCCGGATGCGCTCCTTGTGCGGCGTCGCCGGCGTCGTCAGCGCGATCGTCACGGCCAGCGCTTCATCGCTGATATCCATGTCCCGCACCAGCTTGGCCGAGACCAGATCCTGGCCGAGGTCGGGCTCAGTCACGGTCAAAAGCGCTTCCATCACGTCGTCGTGGCTCAAGGACATCGTATTCTCCCGGGTATCGCGTTGTGGCGGCGCCAAGCGCAGCAGCGCGGCGGTATAGGGATGACAGCCACAGGGTGTCAATCCGTCGACCTCAACATGCCGCAGAGACTGACAAAACCGTGACACGGGATGGCCGTCGCGACACTTTGGCGTTGACACCCAAACGGGCGAGTCCTAATCTGCGACTTGGATGGTCGGACTTGAAGCCGCCCCAAGGACAAACGCTGATGCTCCGACTTTCCCGCAAAGCAGACTACGGTCTCGTCGCCTTGAAGGCGCTGAGCGGGCTGCCGACGGGCGATTCGCTGTCCGCGCGTGAGCTCGCCGAGCGGTATCACCTGCCGCAGGATCTGACGCCGAAGGTCATGGCCAAGCTGGTGACGGCGGGCATGGTGGACGCGTCGATGGGCAAGATGGGCGGTTACCGGCTGGCGCGCGAGCCGGCGTTGATTACGGTCGCTGAAGTTGTGCGCATCCTGGACGGGGAACAGCACATCGCACCGTGTCAGCAGGGCGACCTGATGGGCCAGTGCAGCCGGCTGGAAGGTTGCGAGATCAAGAGTCCGCTGGATACGTTGAACGACGCGGTCATGAAAGTGCTCGAAACGATGACGCTGGCGCAGCTGTAGGAAGAGAAGATGACTGTCAAACTGCCGATTTACATGGACAATCATGCGACGACCCGGGTTGACCCGCGCGTTGTCGACAAGATGCTGCCTTACTTCTCCGAGATCTACGGCAACGCCGCGTCCAAGACGCACGCGTTTGGTCGGGCTGCGGAAGAAGCGGTCGACAAGGCGCGCGTGCAGTTGGCCAAGGCCATTGGCGCGTCGTCGGACAAGGAAATCGTGATTACGTCGGGTGCGACGGAGTCGGACAACCTCGCCATCAAGGGCGTGGCGCACATGCACCGGGAGAAGGGCGACCACCTGATCACCGTTTGCACGGAGCACAAGGCGGTGATCGACAGCCACCACGCGCTCGAGCGCGAGGGCTTTCGCACCACGTTCCTGAAAGTGAAGCCGGACGGCCTTGTCGATCTGGCGGAGCTGGAAGCGGCGATGACGGATCAGACGATCCTCGTGTCGATCATGGCGGTCAACAATGAGATTGGCGTCGTGCAGCCGCTGGCGGAGATCGGCAAACTCTGCAAGAAGCGCGGCATCCTGTTCTTCTGCGACGCGGCGCAGGCCGTGGGCAAGATCGAGCTGAACGTGGAAGAGATGGGCATCGACCTGCTCGCGTTCACGGCGCACAAGATGTATGGCCCCAAGGGCATCGGCGCGCTGTATGTGCGGCGCAAGAACCCGCGCGTGCGCTTGGAAGCGATGATGCACGGCGGCGGTCACGAGCGCGGTCTGCGTTCGGGCACGCTCGCGGTGCCGCTGATTGTGGCGTTTGGCGAAGCGGCGGAGCTCATCACCGTCAATCAGGCGGAAGAGACCGCGCGCTTGCTGGCCCTCCGCGAGCGGCTGTGGAACGGTTTGCAGTCGCAACTGCAGCACATCTTCCTGAACGGTCATGCGACGCAGCGCGCGCCGGGCAGCCTGAACGTGTCGTTCGCGTACGTGGAAGGCGAGTC
>CAINLT010000429.1 GCA_903850505.1 uncultured Myxococcales bacterium
CCCGGGCGCGTTTGACACGACGGAACGGCAGATCCCGACGATGCAGATTCTCAATCTGCGCGGCGAGAATATCGCCGGAACCGGCATGTTCGCGTACGGGTCAGGCTTCGCGGCACAGCAAATCGCCTCGGGCTCGCTTCCACCCGCGCGCGCGGCCGATTTGGCGTATGGCTATGTCGGCTGGGACGGGATCGACCACAAGGTGCGCATCCAGGTCGGCCGCCAGTTTGTCTTCAGCGGCGCGCCGCGCTACGTCTTCATGGACGGCGCCTCGGCCATCGTCCGTCTGCCGGCGAACTTCCGGTTGGACGTTTACGGCGGCACGGCGGCATTCAGCGGTTTCCAGCACGAGTTTGACGCGCCGGTCATCGGCACGCGCCTCGCCTGGATGCCGTGGACCGTCGGCCACATCGCCGCTGCGTTCCAGGACGTCTCAGGCAGCACGGAAGCGACGCGCCGCACGGTCGGAACGGACGCCTCGTTGCGCATCAAGTCCGTCACGTTCACGGGCCTCTACGCGTTCGACCTGCTTGGCCGCGGGATGCAGGAAGCCCGCATCGACGGCACGTGGCGCCCGGTTCCCTGGCTCGGCGTCTTCGCCCGCGGGGAAGCGCGCGATCCGCTGGCCTATTTGCCCCGCAACTCCATTTTCACCGCGTTTGTGCAGCGCACAGACGGCTTGGCTGGCGTGGGCTTTGACATCAAGACGCCCGGCGCGCTCTACGGCAACGGCTCGTACGACCGCTACATCATCGGCGACGGCCATCTGGACGGCTACCGCGCGCAGCTCAACGTCGGCCTCAAGCTCGACGACAAGGGCGCGTACCGCACCGGCGTCACCTACACGCGGATGTACAACGGCGACAACGGCTACGATCAGGCGCGCATCTGGTGCCGCGGCGAACTGCCTTCGCACTTGACCGCCGCGCTTGATCTGGACAGCTACTACTTCTTCGCGCCCATCCGCGGCGTTTCGCAATCGCTGATGGCGACCGCTGCCGTGCGCTACCAGCCCACGCGCGGTCTGACGGCGGGCGTCGATGGCCAAGTTTGGACGAATCCGTACTTCACGTCGCAGGCGATGGCGCTGATTTCCGTGACAATCACCGACGCGCTGTTCCGCCCTGCCCCGGTTGCGGTCGCGCCGCCGCCCAAGAAGACCGACGACGACGAAGGCCGCGCGGCATTTCCCGCGTCGCCTGGCTTGGCCGTCAATGACCGTCCGCTCGTGATGCGAGGTGCCCTGTGATCGGCAAGCGATTTTCCTCCCGGGCGCTCCGCGCCATCGTCCTCGGCGTCCTCCTCGTCAGCGCGTCCGCGTGCGCCTACCTCGTGGGCCCGTGGAGCGGCGTGCCGGGCACGCAAAGCAAGCGCGACGTCATCACGTTCTCGCACAACCGCCACATCGTCAAAGAGACCGTCGGCTGTGCCGATTGTCACGGCGACATGGCGACCAACGAGAGCCTGGACGCCAAGCGCGCGATTCCCCATGAAAGCCGCTGCATGGACTGCCATGACAAGAAAGACAACTGCAAGATGTGCCACGCCAATCCGGAACAGCCGGTGACGCTTGTCGACCACCGCATGGAAGGCATGGTCTTCTCGCACAAGAACCACCTCGTGCGTTCGCTGCCCGGAGACGCCTCGCCCGTGACGTGCGAAACGTGCCACGGCGACATCAAGGACGCGACGCGCGTCTCCGACAACACCCGCCCCGGGATGCTGGAAGCGTGCAGCAAGTGCCACCAGAAGGACTTTGGCCGCGAGAATTGCACGCTCTGCCATAAGCCGGGCAGCCTGGGCGCCCAGACCTCCAACCAGATTTGGGACCACGGCGGGGACTGGCTGCGCCGCCACGGCAGCGCCGCACGGACCAGCGACGCGGTGTGCGCGCACTGCCACAAGATCGACACGTGCGCCGACTGCCACAGCCGCAGCAACGTCCCGATCCGACCGTCGCAGCTGAAACTGGACCGCCCCGACTCGCTCGCGCACCATCGCGGCGATTGGCTCTCGCGTCACCCGATGGAAGCGCGCTTGGACAGCAAGTCCTGCCAAACCTGCCACCAGCTGAGCTCGTGCCAGCAGTGCCACGACCGCATGGGCGTGGGCCAAACTGGCGCGCTGGGTAGCAAGAACGGCCCGCACCCCGCTGGCTGGCTGCTGCGCGGTAGCGGCGAGAACCACGGCGATGCCGCCCGTCGCGACGCCGTCTCCTGCGCTGCGTGCCACGACCGCGGCGCGGCGTCCAACTGCGTCACGTGCCACCGCGTCGGCGCTCCGGGCGGCAATCCGCACCCGCCGGGCTGGCAGAGTAACCAGGACAAGCTGTCGGCGCCCGCTTGCACGCCGTGCCACCAGTAGCGCGACGACCGAAATTTATTTTGGCCGCGGCCCGCGGCAAAATCCGCAAATCAACGAACACCAAGTACGGGGGCGAGCTGGCCCCCTGCTCATGGGCAGGACCTCGGCGTACGCGAGGCGCTGACGCGAGCCCACAACTGGCTACCGGGCGGCTGGGGGCATATGCCTCGGCCAACCAGGGTAGGGCGGCACCACGGCAGCGTCGTGGGTCCGCGCGGATTCCCGGTCGCAACAAGCGATTTGGAGTTCCTGGGGGTGGTGCGTCCGGCGGAAGCTGGGTGCGCGGCGGGGGAGGCTTTGCTGGGGCTGCGTGGAGGCCCGGCGCGAAGGCGGAGTAGCGTCCACTAGGCCAAAAATGCAGGGAAACTAGGTACGATTCATCTTGCTCTGAAACGTCGTCCGCGCGAGTCCCAGTATCTCGCCTGCTTTGGACTGCTGGCCTCCCGCCTTGCGCATCGCCCATTGGATGAGCGCATCTTCGACGCGGTGCACCAGATCAGTCATCGGAATCGTCTCGCGGCCATCCAAGTGCAGTGTAAAGAAGTCACCCGAAGGCTACGCCAGCACGCCGCGCAAGAACGCGGGCAGCTGGTCTGGCCCAATCGCGCCATCGGCGCAGAGCGTCGCGGCCGACTCCATGGCGTGTCGCAGTTCACGCACGTTGCCGGGCCAGCCGTAGCGCCGCAGCAGCCCCGCCGCCTCGGGCGACAGCGTCGGCTCCGGCTTGTTCGATTCGTGGGCAAAGCGCTGCAGGCAATGCTGCGCCAGCAGGAGCACATCTTCACCGCGGTCGCGCAGCGGTGGCAGGCGAATTTCCAGCGCCCGCAGGCGATAGAACACGTCGTCCCGGAACCTGCCCTTCGCCACCGCCTCGCCGAGATCGACTTTGGTTGTCGCGATCACCCGCACGTCGACCGTCACCTCGCGGTTGCCACCCACGCGCTGGAACGAGCCTTCCTGCAACGCGCGGAGCAGCTTCACCTGCAGATTCAGCGGCAGATCGTCCACGTCGTCCAGGAGCAGCGTGCCCTTGTGCGCGCGCTCAAACGCGCCCTGCCGCATCCCGGTCGCGCCCGTAAAAGCGCCCTTCTCGTGGCCGAACAGTTCGCTCTCCGCCAGTTCGGTTGGAATCGCGCCGCAGGGAATCGGCACAAACGGCCCCATCGCCCGCGGCCCCGCCTCATGCAGCGCCCGCGCCACAACTTCCTTGCCCGTGCCCGTCTCGCCGGTAATCAGCACCGGCACCGCGTGCGCGGCAAACGTGTGCACAAGCTTGACCACCTGCAGGATCTGCGGCGATTGCCCCAGGATGCGCCGCGACGCCGCGTCGGTCTCCAGCAGCGTCCGGAGGTTCGAGACCTGCTTGCGATAGCCGCGCAACTGCGCCAGCGTTCGCAGCCGTAGCTCCAACTCCTGAAAATGGAACGGCTTGGTCAGGTAGTCGGCCGCGCCGTCCTGCATCGCCGTGACCGCCGTCTTCACGGTGCCAAAGGCGGTCATGACGATGACGTCAACCCCAGGATAGTCGGCACGAATCGCCCGCAGCAGCTCCAGGCCGTCCATGCCGGGCATGCGCAGATCGCACAGCACAACGTCCCACTCGCCCGCCGCCAGCAAATCGAGCGCACGATAGCCATTCTCGACCGCATCGGCCGGGAAGCCCGCGTCGTGCAGTTGCCGCATGGTGGTTTCCCGCACCAGCCGGCCGTCATCGACGACCAGGACGCGCAGCGGGGTACTCAGCCCCCCGGATGCCCCATCGGTCATGCAGCCCTCGCCGTCGGTCGCAGCGGCAGGTCGATGCAGATCGTGGTACCGGAACCCAATTGACTGGTGACGCGGATGTCGCCATCGTGGTCCTCGACCACCTGGCGCGTGATGGCCAGACCGAGGCCCGTGCCTTCGCCCACCGGCTTGGTCGTGAAGAAGGGCTCAAAGATCTTGGCGATCTCGTCCTCCGCGATCCCCGATCCGGTGTCCGAGACTTCAATGCGCACGCCGTCGCCCGGGGATGGCGTCGGCTGGATGCGCACGGTGACGCTGTCGTTGGTTGCGCAAGCGTCAATCGCATTGTCGATCACGTTGCTCACCGCGTCGGTCAGCCGTTCCGTATCCACCGGCAACGTCGGCACTTCCTGGAGCTCCAGGCGCACCACCACGCCACGCGCGCGCGCGCGCACTTCCGCGAACTGCATCGCGTCCTGCACCAACAGCCCAATATCCACGGGCGCCGACGGCGGCGGCGTCTCCCGCGCGAGCACCAGCAGGCGACTCGTGACGTTCTCAATGCGATTCACGCCTTCCGTCATCAGATCGAGGATCTCGCCCGCGCTGCCGTCCTGCCTGTCGATCCGCTGCTGCAACATGTCGATGCAGCTCAGCACGCCATGCAGCGGATTGCGAATGGTATGCGCCACGCCTGCGACGAGACTGCCGATGCGCGCCAGCCGTTCCCGCGCTTGCGCGACCTGCGCGTGCTGCCGGCGCAGCGCTTCCGCCTCGCGGATGCGATGCACCAGGTCGTGGACAAAGATGATGACGCCCAGCCCCGTCAGCCCGTATGCCGCGATGTAACCCAGCATGTACAGAGGAGAAGTCCAAAGGCTGGCCGGCGCCACGGCGTGCGCGGAGCTGCCAATCAGCAGCGGATAATGCGCCAGCACACCCGACGACTCGGCCAGGACCATCGTCGCGTAAAGCAAGCCGGTAAACACGCCGATCGCCAACGCCTTGCGCAGCGGGAGCAGCATTCCGGCAAAGGCCATATGGAAGACCGACAGCATCATGAACGGATTGTCAGCGCCGCCCGCGAAATGCAGCAGATACATCAGCAATGCGAGATCAAAGACGATTTGCAGCGTCAGCAAGTTCTGCAGCACCTGCCTCGAAGTCGCCTCCGAGACGCGCTGCGCGATGAAGTTGAAGATGACGTTGCCCGTCAGGTGCGCGAGGCCCAGCGCGAACAGCGTGGTCTTGGCCGTGACGATGTCGAGCGCGCTCGCGATCAGCACGACCCCGAGGATCGCCGCCGAAGCGCGCCAGCGCAGACGCACGAACCAATTGAGCCGCTCCACCAGCTCCGCGGGCTCCGGCAACTGCCCCGCGCCTTCAGCGCTGAGTCTCGGGCTTTCGATGCGCAGAACGGGCACTGGCAGATCCTCCATGCGGGGACAATCTGCACAATGTGGACCAATCTCGCAGGCGTCTTGCGTATTCGGTAGAGGCAAGTCACTTTCCGCGTGCCGACCCGCGCAATCCGGCAACCGCGCCGCGCGCATCGCGTCGTGCTTTTGCAGGGAAGTCAGGTTTGCGGGCAGTTGCGTCATCGGCTGGCGACCATCACGGGGCGTTCACGCCGATCTAGACTAGCAGAACTGTGTCCCGTGGCCAGCGACCGGACGGTGGACCTGCCGACTTTTCGGCACGACGTCATACCGGACCTCGCTCGTCGCATTACAACCCATTGCTATTGCTGATGATTGCCATGAAGCCGGAATTTCGGCGCCATTGCCGATTTTTCGGCAGGGCCGTCATGTCCGACGTCAGCGCTCCAGCCAGCTCGGCCAAAAAACGCCGATCCCCGGCTCAGCTTGCGCCAAACCGGGGATCCGCGGTCGTTGCTGCGCCGAAGCGCGCGACTACTTCTTGGTCAGGGTCTTCAGGAACGCGGCGACCGTGTCGAGTTCAGCCGGCGTGCCCTTGAACGCGATCTTGTGCTTGGCCTTCTCGCCCTTCTTCACGATCGAGTCGCGCTCGATTTCCTTGGTGAGCCAGCCCTTGAACCAGGCCACATCGTGATCCTTGCCCACCCCGGAGAGGTCGATGATCGTCGGCTTGTCTTCCAGAGCGGCGACGCCTTCGCTGGTGATCTTGTGGCACTTGTTGCACTTCTGCTCAAGGAACGTTTCCTTGCCGCCGGCAGCCTGGGCAGCGAACGGGGCAGCGGTCAAAGCAGTGACGGCGAACGCGAGAATGTAACGACGCATGGCAAACTCCTGTCTCAGTAGGGCCACTCGGGCCGGGAAAAGCGGGTTCGCGACGCGAAACCCAGCAGAGCGTCCGTACCTGACAGCAAGCGCTAGGCCAGCGGTAGGGACAGACCG
>CAINLT010000430.1 GCA_903850505.1 uncultured Myxococcales bacterium
CGATGCTCGAGAAGTTGGCGCTGTTGAATATTGCGCTCTGCAAAGCTCCCGCCTTGAGCAGCGCCTCTTCGGCCAGAATGCGCGCCGTGTAGTCGGTGCCGATCAACAGATAGCCGATGTTCGCGCCTTGCGCGTCGCGCAGCGCCGTGACCGACACCACCGCCGGGCACCGGCTGCCGTCCTTGCGGAAATAGGTCAGCTCATAGATGTCCTCGATCCCGCGCGAGGCCTTGAAGACGAGGGCCTCGAAGCCCGGCGTGATGGCCGTGCCAAGCTCCAAGCTCAGCGACTTGGCGCGCGCAATCAGCTCCTCAGGATCGGAGATGTCAGCGGGCGTGATTTTGTTCATCACGTCGATGGCGGCATAGCCGAGCATGCGTTCGGCGCCGACGTTGAAGATCTGGATGACGCCCTTGGCGTCGGTCGCGATGCTCGAGAAGTTGGCGCTGTTGAAGATCGCGCTCTGGAGCGCTCCGGCCTTGAGAAGCGCCGCTTCCGCCTGTTTGCGCGCGGTGTTGTCGGTTCCGATGAGCAGGTAGCCGATGATGGCGCCCAGCCCATCGCGCAGCGCCGTGACGGACACGACCGCGGGAAAGCGACTACCGTCCTTGCGGATGTACGTCAGTTCGTAGATGTCCTCGATGCCGCGCGACGCCTTGAAGACAAGCGCCTGGAAACCGGGCGTGATCGTCGTGCCAAGCTCAAGGCTCAGCGCTTCGGCGCGGGTGATCAGTTCCTGGGAGTCTGAGATATCCGCAGGCGTGATCTTGTCGACGACGTCAGCTGCGGCATAGCCGAGCATCCGCTCGGCGCCGACGTTGAAGATTTGGATGACGCCCTTTTCGTCCGTCGCGATGCTCGAGAAGTTGGCGCTGTGCAGAATCGCGTTCTGCAGCGCGCCCGTCTTGAGCAGGTTCTCTTTGCGCTCAACCTCGGTCGCACCGTCGAGGGTGCCCGCATCGACGCCGATCCCCTTAGGGGTGAATGGTTTTCCCGGAATAGCAGACCTCCGCGTAGCGGCGTTGCGACAAGCGGGCAAAGCGAGCCATGAGCTTAGGGGTCGGTGTGCGGGAGAATTCTGCACACACCGGAAGTGCAGCCCTGCCGGGACTGCGGCGTTCAGTGAGCGCGTGATCCCGTGGCCAGTCAAGCTGTTTCTCTGATCCGGGGAAAACGGTGACGCGGCGGTGCGGCGCGTTTCGAGCCACCTCCGTCGAAGGCAACGATCCAAGCGAAGGCCAATCAGCGGAAGCACAAGGGGCGATTCAACGAACATGCGGCGTCTCCTGCAACGGCGCGGACGCCGGCTTCCCCGCCGCGAGTCGAACGGCCTTGTTGTCTCGCCACAACTCGTGGAGGTACTCCGCCTTGGCGTCGTCGCGGAGCGCGTTTTCAAGCACTTCGCGCAGTTCATCGGACCATGGCCGCCCCTCAGTCGTCTTCAGCGCCTGGGAGAGCGATAGCAGCGCCGCCTGACGGCGCTCGACTTCACGCGTCGCGTGGGTGGCCCGCCTACGGGTCCGGAACAGCCACACGGCCAGCAGGGCCACCAGCACGGCGAGGACAGCGGCGACGTAACGCGTCAGATTGGAGCCATCGACCGCGAGCGCCTGCAGCCGGGACATCAGCGTCGGCGGGCCACGCCCAGCCTTCTCGCGGGCATCAATTTCGACGAAGGCATCCTGCATACCGAGCACCGCCTGACGCGTCAGCACCCGCATTGCCCCGGCGAGCGCCTCCTGCGTCGTCTTGTCGCCCAGCGCATCGCGCAGCGCCGGGCCGAGATCCTCGCGCAAAATCGCCCGCATCGTGGGGCGCAATTCGCTGTTCACCGACGCGGCAAGCGTCGTCACCGACTGTTGGACGAGAACCGCCACCGCGCTCGCCATCCGCGCCTGATTCTCCGGGCTCAGCGCCTGCTGCAGGGACGCTTCGACGCTCGCGCTGACGACTTGGGCAATCTCAGGGCCAAGGTCGGCGTGCAGCGAGCGACTGACCGACTCGGCGATGTGGGTCACGAACCAGCTGGAGAGCGCGGCGATGCGATTGGCGCGGTCGCCCGTGGTCAGCGCGTCGAGCGTGCCGTCAGTCAGCCGCGCCATGAGCAGCTGCGCCGCCTTTTGCACATCGGGACTGGCGAGAATCTCCAGGACTTGCCGGCGCGTCTCGGCAGTGTCAACAGCCGCCAAGCCGGCGTGCACGACTTCAGGCGTCGCAGTCGCCGCTGCCGAACCAGCCAATTCGCCCATGGCGTGCGCGCAGCCAGACGACGCAACCAGCGCCAGGAGCATGCCCACCGCCTTCACGCGTCGTGTTGTCTGTGTTTGCACGCCACAATCCATCGCACCACCTACGGCCGGTCGCCTGCGGGCCGGGCAATTCCAGTGAATTGCCCAGCCCGGAGGACGTCGAGACCAGTCAGCGCCAAAATCAGCCACCGCGGTTATCGGCGGCACCGCTCAACGCCGGGCAATTCCCCGGAGTCCTGGAACCCGATGCTGCAAACTTGGCAGCGCAAACGCGGAAAGCACGCCCCACTACCACTTCTTCAAGGTAGGTCGCTGCCGTACGGCGTCAATGGGGAACTCAAGATAATCATGCTTTGTTTTATGCAGTTACAAATCATCGCCAAAAACTGAAGCGCCAATCAACCGCCTTCTCCGTCACCGGGTCAGGCAGTTGATTGGCGCCCAGCGCGTCATCGACGCATTGGCTCACTTGGCCGAGGAACTACAGCGGCGGCAACACGATCGTGTTGCTGTCCAGCGTCACGGCGCCAATGCGCGCCAGGAGCCGACCCGTCAGCGTGGCGCCGGTCTTCATGGTGATGGACTGGTCCGCCATGATGGTGCCAAAGAAGGCGGACGTGGTGCCGATGGTCGCCGAGCTGCCCACCTGCCAGAACACGTTGGTCGCCTTGGCGCCGCCGGTGAGGAAGACCTGACGGCCGTCCGTCGTGGTCAGCGTGGAGGCCATCTGGAAGATGAACACCGCCGCGCTGTCGCCTTGCGCGTCGAGCGTCAGGTCGCCGGACGAGATTTCCAACGAGGACGTGGACTTGTACAAGCCCGGGGGCAGCGTCTGGCCACCCAGATTGCCGTTCACGGTCACTGCGCATAGCGTGCGGCCAGCCGCGTCGTTATAGGCGACCGTCAGGTTGGCCATCGCCAGCTGAGCGGTCGTGTCGCCGGCATGAATCGCGCCGATGACGCCGCCCGGCGGGAAGCCCGTGACCGCCGTGCCGGCGAAGACGCCCAAGTCACCGGTGACGCTCGTCGGTCCCGTGTTGGTGACCGTGGAGCCAGCGAGCACCGCGAAGTTGCCCGCAGACGACAGCGCGACGATGTCCTGGCCGCAAGCCGACGTCTGGAACGTCCAGCCGTAGCCCGCGCTCAGCGGTTTGCCACCCGAATCCAGCGCGCCCGTTGTGATGGTCGCCTGGTAGGACAGGTCGAGCGCAAGCGGGTTGTTGGGCACGAACGTCGCGGTCTTGGTCAGCTGGTTGTAGCTGATCTGGCCGAAAATCTGCGTCGCGCCCTGCATCACGATGAACGTCTGGTCGTTGATCGTCGTGCCATCCATCGCCTTGTTGAACAACGCGGTCAGGTGCGTCGTGATCGGCACGTTCAGCGCGGTGTCGGTCGGCGTGGTCGAGAGCACCATCGCCGGGGTCGCATCCCCCGTCTTGAACGTCCAGCCATAGTTCGCCAGCAAGTGCTTGCCACCAGAATCCGTCGCGCCAGTGGTAATCGTCGCCTGATACGCCAGGTCAAGGCTCAGCGGCTGCAGCGGCAGGAACCTCGCCGTGTGGGTCAAGTCGTCGTAGGTCACCAGGCCGGTGACCGGCGTCGCGTCCTGCATAAGCGTGAACGTCAGGTCATTGATGCTGCCCGGCTGCATCGCCTTGTTGAACGTCGCGGTCAATTGCACCGCGAGGGTCACGTCCTTCGCGAGGTCCACCGGGTTGGTCGCCGTCACCTTCAACAGCGTGGCATCACCGGTCTTGAAGCTCCACTCGAAGTTCGCCAGCATCGCCACACCCAGCGCGCTCTTCACGCCCGTCGTGATCGTCGCCTGGTACGGCAGGTCCAACAGCAGCGGCTCGACCGGGACGAACGTCGCGATGTGGGTCAGGTCGTCATAGGTCACGACACCCGTCACCGGCGTAGCATCCTGCATCAGCGTGAACGTCAGCTCGGTCACGCTGCTCTGGGTCATGGACTCACTGAACTTCGCCGTCAGCTGCACGCCGAGGGTGACGTCCGTCGCCAAATCCGCCGGGTTGGTCAGCGTGACCGTCGGCGCCTGGGCAGCGTCCGGCTGCACATCCGCCGTATCAGCGATATCCGGCTGCACGTCCGGCGCGACATCCGGGACATCCGCCGCATCCGGTGCGATGTCGTTGGTATCCGCCACATCGACCGCATCCGGCGCGATGTCGTTGGTGTCCGCCACATCGACCGCATCCGGCGCGATGTCGTTGGCATCCGCCACATCGGCCGCATCCGGCGCGATGTCGTTGGTATCCGCCACATCGGCCGCGTCCGGCGCGATGTCGTTGGCGTCAGCCACGTCGGCGGAGTCCGGGGCAATGTCCGCCGCGTCCAGGGCGTCTTCGCCCACGTCCGCATCGGCAGTGTCAGCCGCTGTGTCGCTCGCATCGGCGGAATCACCGACCGCGAGGTCGCCATCGGTCACGTCAGCTTCAGCACCGGAAAGGGGAAATTCCACCACTTGTTTGCCGCAAGCCGAGATCCACAAGCAGACCAGGATCAAGGAACTCAGTTGGATTCGTTTCATTTGCCACCTTCACGATTGGTAATCAGAAACTCGACGCGCCGATTCTGTTCCCGTCCGGAGACGGTGGCGTTCGAGGCGATGGGATTGGACGAGGCGTAGCCCTGGCTATCGAGACGTTCCGCGGCGACGCCGTGGGCGACCAGATAGGCGACGACCGCCTTC
>CAINLT010000431.1 GCA_903850505.1 uncultured Myxococcales bacterium
AAAACCAGCCTGCGGCAGGTTTTCCCCTCGGACTCCCCTTTCCTTGGCTCGGGCACCTGTTGGTGGGAAAGGTGGACGTGCCTGTGCTGGCCTGCGCTTGCGCTACGCGCAGTGCTCGGCCCCGCATCGCGCCAGGCGGGTGGCACGACTGGGCCGAGGTAGCTGCGCTTACCCGACGCGCTCACGCGCGGGGTGCTCGCTTGGGAAGACAGCGTTGGGGAAAGTGGCTGGGCTTTGCGCGCGTCGGGAGTTGGTTGGCTCCTCGCTTCGCGCGTCGCTGGGGACACTTTGGTTCGTGATCGCGGGAGTTGGTTGGCTCCTCGCTTCGCGCGTCGCTGGGGGACACTTCAGTTCGTGATCGCGGGAGATGGCTGGCTCCTCGCTTCGCGCGTCGCTGGGCGTGGGCCTCACTTCCCGGTCGGTGGGGAGATGGTTGGCTCCTCGCTTCGCGCGTCGCTGGGGAACGGGGCGGCTCGGCACTCGCGCGCATCGCTGGGGCGCTCAGACCGCGTTCGCCTCGGCGTCGCGGATCCCCAACAAGTACAGGATCGCGTCCAGGTTGCGCTGATTCACCACATACTTCGCTTGCTCGCGCACGACCTGCTTGGCGTTGAACGCGATCCCAAGACCGGCGCGGTTCAACATGTCCAGGTCGTTGGCACCGTCGCCGATCGCGATCACTTGCTCCAGCGCGATTCGCTCCGTCGCCGCGATCTGCTCCAGGAGTTCGGCCTTGCGCTGGCGATTGACGATCGCGCCCAACACGCGACCGGTCAGCTTGCCGTCGACGATTTCCAGCTCGTTGGCGAATGCGTAGTCCAGGCCGAGGCGCTCGCGGATCGGTTCGGCGACCTCGATGAAGCCGCCCGAGATGACCGCCAGACGGTAGCCAAGCCGCTTCAGCACGCGGATCAGCGACTCCGCGCCCGGCGTCAGGTGAATGACTTCTTGCACTTCCGTCAGGATGCTCGCCGGCGCGCCCTTGAGCAGCATCACGCGTTCCCGCAGCGCGTCGTCAAACTGCAGTTCGCCGTTCATGGCGCGGTGGGTGATCGCGGCGACCTTGTCAAACACGCCGTACTTACGGGCCAATTCGTCGATGACCTCTTGCTGGATCAGCGTCGAATCCATGTCCATCACGACGAGGCGCTTGGATCTGCGCATCAGGCCTTCACGCTGCAGCGCAACGTCACAGCCGAGCAGCGCCTGCATTTGCAGCAGGTCGCACTTCAGGCCCGCGTCGTCGCCGGCGTTCCCCTCGGCGGACAGGATCAGCTCGATCGACAGCAGGCTCGCGTCCGATAGCCGGTGAATGTTGTCGATCGTGAAACCGCGCGCAGCCGCGTAACCCGCTGCAGTCGCGAGCATTTGTGCGGACACTTGCGGCGCCAGCAACGTCACGGCCCAACTGTGCCGATCCGGCAGCGCCGCGCGCTTGTGGCGATCGACAAAGCGAAACGCGATCTGCACGTCCAGATCCCGTGCCAGCTGGCGCAAGTCCGCTTGCAGTTCATCCGTTGCGGGATGCGACTCCGCGGCATCCGCCAGCAGATTCAGCGTCAGGTTGCCTTGGACGACCACTTGCTCGACGTCGAGCAACTGCACCGACTTGCGCGCCAGAAGACCCGCAATTTCAGCAGTCAAGCCTGAGCGATCGGCACCAGTGAGGACAATCAGGAGCGCGGTTGGATGGAAAGCGGGAATCGTCATGGCGGGCGAAGTTTCGCATGCCGCACCGCGTCATTCAAGCCGCGGAGGTTGCAACGCGGCGGCCGCTGTGGCACTCCCGTGACGCTGAGGGGGCTTGCGTGACCGACGACATCTGGACCATTCAACGGCTGCGCGATTGGACGTGCGACTACCTGCAGAAGCACGGGTCGCCGACGCCGCGGCTGGATGCTGATCTGCTGCTGGGCGAGGTGCTGAAACTGCCGCGCCTGCAAATCCTGATGCGGCTGGAACAAGCCGTACTCAAAGAAGAACTGGCGCAGTTCAAGGCGCTGGTCAAGCGGCGGTCGGCGCGCGAGCCGGTGGCCTACATTCTCGGTCGACGCGCGTTTCACGATCTGGAGCTGCGGGTGGATGCGCGCGTTCTTGTGCCGCGACCGGAGACGGAGTCGCTGGTCGACGCGGTGCTGCTGTTCCTGAAGGAGCCGACCGCGCCGGAAGGGCCGGTGCTGGACCTGTGCACGGGTTCGGGCGCGATCGCGCTGGCGGTGGCCAAGGCGTTGAAGCTCCGCCAGCAGGAGCGCCCCATCGTGGCGACCGACGTGAGCGCGCCGGCGTTGGAGGTGGCGACGCAGAACGCGGCGCTGCTGGAGTTGCCCGTACAGTTGCTGGCCGGCGATCTGTGGAGCGCCCTGCCCGCGGGCCAGCGTTTCGCCGTTGTGGCGAGCAATCCGCCCTACGTGCTGCACGACGCGATCGCGGGGCTGGACCCGGACGTGCGCGCGTGGGAGCCGCATTTGGCGCTGGATGGCGGTGTCGACGGTCTGGACATCCTGCGGCGGATCGCCGAGCAAGCGGCCGGGCGCCTGCTGCCGGGTGGTCTGCTGGTGGTGGAGCTGGGCAGTCCGGCCCAGGGCCGTGCGTTCCTGGACGTGCTGGCGGCCCACGGTCTGCCAGGCGGCAAGGTTGAGCTCATCACGGAAGGGCCGACGAGCCTCGTGCTGGTGCGCGCGCCCGTGTGACCGCGAGCGCGACGTTCCGCTATCGCAAAGCCGCAACTTCAGCTAAGAAAGCGCAGGGGGCGGCCCCGCTTGACGGAGACGAGGATGGCAGTGGATGCGCGACGCTTGGCGGTCATCACCGGGGCTTCTGCCGGTCTTGGCGCTGATTTTGCTCGGCAATTGGCAGCACAAGGCTGGAATCTCGTGCTCGTAGCAAGGCGCCTTGATCGCCTCCAGGCGCTGGCGGACGAGATCCGCAACGCCCATCGCGACCTCGAAGTCGAAGTCATCGCCCTGGATTTGGACTTGCCTGATGCGCCCGCGACGCTGCTGGATCGCGCGACGACGCGGAATCGCCAGGTGCACGCGCTGATCAACAACGCCGGTTTTGGCACGTACGGGCCGTTTGAGGAACTGCCTTGGGAGCGCCAGCAGCAGATGCTCACGCTCAACGTGATGCGGCTGACGGAGCTGTGCTGGCTGTTTGCCCGGCACATGAGCGGTCACGGCCAGCCGGCGCACATCCTCAACGTCGGCTCCGTGGCGGCGTTTCAGCCCACGCCGTTCTTCTCGGCTTACGGCGCTACCAAAGCCTACGTGCGCAATTTCTCGGAATCCCTTGCTTGGGAGTTGCGGGACAGCGCCATCCGCGTCTCGTGCCTCTCACCCGGCGCGACGCGCACGGAATTTTCGGACGTCGCCGGCATCGACATCCCCGCGCTGTCCGATCACGCGCAAATGGAGTCGTCCGCCGTCGTCCGCATCGGCATCGCCGGCATGCTGGCCGGCAAGCCGCAGATCGTGCCCGGCTTCGTCAACATCCTGACCGCGTTCATCAGCCGCCTCTTGCCGCGCCGGCTCCTCGCGTGGGGAGCCGTCATCGCGATGGGCGGCCGTGCGACGATGCGCAACAAGAACGGAGGTCCGTCGTGATGCTGCAAGGCTGGTTCCAACGCACGCCTGCGGGCCTGCGCAGCGCGTTCGTCCGCGCCGCGAACCTCTATCCGCCGTTCATCGGCGCCGGCATCCGCATCACGGAAGTCGCGCCCGATCTGAGCAGCTTTGCCGTCGAAATGCGCCTGCTGCCATGGAACCGCAACACCGGCGGCGTGCACCTCGGCGGGTCGATCTACGCGATGTGCGATCCGTTCTTTCACATCGCGCTGACGCAGCAGCTCGGTCCGGACTACCTGATCTGGGACAAAACCGCGCGCATCGACTTCCGCCGACCTGGGCGCGGCACCGTGCGCGCGCAGTTCGCGATCTCGCCCGCGCAGGTCGCGGCCATCCGCGCGCAGGTGGAGCGACACGGCAAGAGCGAACCGACGTTTGCAACCGAAGTGCTTGGCCCGGCGGGAGAAGTCGTCGCGACGGTGCACAAGGACCTGTGGGTCAAGAAGAAAGTGGCCAGGACGCCAGCAGCCAAGACGGAGCCTCATCATGCCCCTCCCTCCGCGTGATCCGCGCTTGAAAGCGCGCGAAGAGACAAGCACGGATCCCTACGCTGATTTTGATCTCAAGGACGATCCGCACGCGCGTTTAATCGCCGCGCGCAGCCGACGCGCCCACGAGTCAACCGGCGGCCTGACCCAGTTCTTCGGCGGCGTCGCGGCCTTTGGCATCGGGACGTACATGCTGTTCGCGCGCGTCATGGTCAGCGCGGGCATCTCGGGCGCGGGCATGTTCGGTGTCGGTTTCGGCAGCGGTCCGCACGTGGGCATGACGCTGTTGCCGTTCATCGCCGGAATCATCGTGCTCTTCGTTCAGGGCAGCGGCGTGCTTGGCTGGGGCCTGATGGGCGGCGGCATCGCGCTCTTGATCGTGCAGATCATCTCCAGCATGCAGATGCACTTCCTGGCGACTTCGTTGCCCATGGTGCTGCTGATTGTCGGACTCATGGCGTCAGGCATTGGCCTGATGGCCCGATCGCTGCGCGGCGACGGCGGGCAGTAGCCGCATTACTTCGCGAATTCGTTGCGGTTCGTGCAGCCCTGCGGACAGTGATAGCAGGCGGAACGCTTGTCATCAAACGCGTTCGCGTCGAGGTAGTCCTCCAGGCAACGTTCGATCGTCAGGCGCCGACGGCGGGGCCGACAGTAGAATTCGTTGTCCAAGGTCATGCGCTCCGAACGAACGCGGCGTACTTCCTGGATCTCTGCGAGAGTCATGGCGGCCTCGGGGCGGCTGGCGCGTTGATTTCTGAACTCGGACCAAATCGGTCCTGCTTCAAAGTAAGCTACGACTTGACCGTCGTCAAGTCCCACTATGATGCACGTCTGGTTCCGTTGGATGCGCGACATGCGCTTCACATTTCCACACACTCAGGGCACAAACGGGGAATACATAAGGGAGGAGGGCGCCGTCGCCCAAGGTTTATGTATGTTCAAGGTCAGCAGAAAGTCAGAATATGCCCTCATCGCCATCCAGCATCTGGCGCGACGGGCTCGCGACGGCGTGACCTCGGTCGCTGAACTCGCGCAGGCGGAGAACATTCCGCCGGACATCCTGGCCAAAGTGCTGCAGGGGCTGAAGCGCGCCGGGCTGCTGACGGCGGCCAAGGGCGCGGGCGGCGGCTACCGCTTGTCGCGCCCGGTGAAGGAGATCCACTTCCTGGAGGTCGTGCGGCCGTTTGAAGAGCAGCTGTGCGTGGTTTCCTGCCAGAACGACCACGGCGGTTGCGACCGAGGCGGCGATTGCACGTTGCGCGATCCGATGACGGTCCTGAACGCGTACATGCTGCGACAATTCGCCGATCTGACGATGGACATGTTCCTCTCGCCGCACAAGTTGTTGCACGGCACCCACATGGATGTTGCGGTCGGCGAAACAGCCTTGGGGCGCCTGACATCTGCCGCGCCCCCCGGCTGACTACCTGCGGCGCAGACAACGCCAACTCAGCTCAGGTTTCTGCTTGCGCAAACACGCCGAAGCTGGCAGAATCTCGGCCCTCGCGCTTCCCTTAACGGGAGAGAGCGCGGGCGGAATCGCCTGGCGATTGCCGCGCAAGTGCGCGGAGAGCAAAAGCATCCGCGGCTTGAGCCGCTCGATAGATCGACCCTTTGAACACCGTCCGTCGACTTGACGAAACGGCCGACCAGACAGCCAAGGACAGCACAGCATGAGTGATTCTCTCGACTTGACGCAGGACCAGAAACTTCGCGCTGACCGCCCGCACCGGGCCTCGGCGCGTTCCGTGGAATTCCGCCCGATTGAAGTGGCCGTGCAGGACGGCAATGTCAACCGCGCGATGTCCATGCTGAAGCGCAAGATG
>CAINLT010000432.1 GCA_903850505.1 uncultured Myxococcales bacterium
CGGGCCTTCTTTGTAGAACGTCGTGACGGTCGGGTCGTTGATGAAGCCCATCTCGCCGACCATGACCTTCTTGCCCGGGAACAACGACGCGAGCTTGTTCATCACCAGGTCCCAGGAGAAGCCCAGCGGCTGCTGGTCGATGTAGATGCTCAGCGTCACGCAGTCGATATTGTCCTTGATGGCCTGCGTCACGTTGGTGCCGATCCAGTTGAAGAGGCTGGATTTCATCGTGTCCTGCATCGCGTACCAGTAGAACGTCAGGCACACCATCTTGTTGGGGAACTTGGCTTTCACGTGCGACGCGGCGTAGGCGATTTTCGCGGGCATCTGCGAGCCGGTCCAGCCGCCGTTGACTTCGTTGCCGACCTCCCATGCCGTGAATTTGTCGATGCCCGGATAGGCGAGCGCCTTGTCCACGCGCTTCTGGAACGTCGCGAGCGTGATCGACGCCTGCGCGGAGCTGTCGAACAACTGCCCCATCGTCTGGATCTGGTTGGTCTGCGCCCAGCTCGCCAGGTTGGTCAGCAGCGCAAAGTCGTCACTGCCGGTGCCACTCATGACCAAGCGCACCCAGCGGTGCTGCGGCGCGAACAACGACGCGAGGTCCTGCAACTTGGCGTAGTCCGTCTGGATGCCACCGTTCGAACCTGGGTTGATTGTCACGCCCCAATAGGCGCGGCTGTCGGGCATCGTCGCCGCGACTTGTGAACCGTACTCGCGCATCAGCATGCCCATGCCCACCGCCAGCTGATTCACGCAGTCCTGACCCACGGCGCCCCGGTTGGCGTTGGTCGCCGCGGACGCCAACTGCTGGAAGCACCGGTCAATTGCCGCGCGCTGGGCGGCGAATTGCGTCGACGGCATGTAGCTTGGCTTCGCCGCGAGCGCCGCGAGGAATTGCCGGCGGGCATCGAGCGCCAGCCGCTCATTGAACACGTACGTGCCGGACGCCGTGAAGCCGACGCCGTTGTTGTCCAGGAGAAAACTGGAATAGCCAGTGTCCGCGGTATTCCAGTGCACCATCAAGCCTTGGTGGAGGTAGGTCGTCAGCTTGGTAAACGGCGTCTTCCATGTGCCGTCCGTCGCCAGCGTGCTGGTGTTCAGCGTGATGGCCTTCAGCGTGTCCAGATCAAACGTGCCTGAGCTGAGGATGTCCTCGCCGCCGCCATTGGTCATGCGCGAGACGACAGCGGCGCCATTGAGGCGATTGCCCTGCTCGTCATAAAACAGGAAGGTCACAGTTGCGCTGGTCGGCGCCGTCAACGCCAGCGTCGCCTGATCAGCCGATGGATCGGCCGCTTCCGGTGCGGAACTCGCGCAACTGGTCAGCGCCAAGGCGATGGCCGCAACCGAGATGAACGTCAGCGCCGCAAGCGCGGCTGTGCGGAGGATCGGCCCTGCAACCCGTCCGACCTCGTCCAACAAGGTCCCCTGCGGTTGAAGCGTGGATTCCGACGGCAAACCCCGATCGTGCAGTTTCATGACGGCACCCCC
This sequence comes from uncultured Myxococcales bacterium, assembly GCA_903850505.1. Classification (GTDB taxonomy): domain Bacteria; phylum Myxococcota_A; class UBA9042; order UBA9042; family UBA9042; genus CAIYBN01. The sequence continues at coordinate 1,495 of CAINLT010000432.1, forward strand.
AAAGCAATGTGTCCAGCATCGCGCGCGCTGCGCAGCCCGAACGGAGCAGAGCAAGCGCCGTGCCAAGTCGGCGACATGCATAGAAAAGCCCCAGCAGCATGGCACTTGGCGGGGGAGAGTGGCGCGTGCGGAGCGGCTGACGGTGGCGCAACTGCGGATTTCCGCGCGGCCAGCGGCGGAAAAACGGCCACACGGGAAGTGCACCAATACATCGCAGGCAAATCGGCAATTCTTCTTGGCTTTTCAGCCGCCGCGCTTGACGACGCCGCGGCAAACACGGATGGTTGCTCGCGTACCGTCGCCACTTCGGAGTCCCGCATGCCCGCCCGCTCGTCCCCTCCCGCGCTGACGCGTCGCGACCTGCTTGCGGGCGCCGGCGCAACGGCGCTCCTGGCCGCGTGTGCGGAGCCTGCCGCGGCACCAGTTGAAGCTGCGGACGCCGCCGATTCCAGCGCGGACGCGGCCACTGGACTGGCCAACGACGCAACTGTCGACACGGCGAGCGACGTCGCGAGCGGCGGCCCGCCCATCCATCCGATCACCGAAAACGAGCGCTTCTACATCACGAGTTGCTGCGCCACGCCGACGGTCGACGCCGCAACCTGGACGATGACCATCAGCGACCGCGGCACGCTGCTCGCGACGCTGGACATGGCGTTCCTGGAGTCGCTCAAACCGCGCGACAAAGAGCACACGCTGGAGTGCATCGGCGGCGGTCCGCACTACCAATTGATCTCCAACGCGATTTGGACAGGACTGCCCCTGCCGGAGATCCTCGCTGCCAAAGGCGTCCAGATTCCCGGCGACGTGGCGGAGATGAAGATCACCGGGCTGGACGAGTTCAGCACCGGGCTGCCGGTGACGGATCTGACGCTGCCGATGTGGCTTGTCTGGCGCGTCAATGGCGCAGCGCTGCCGCCGGAACACGGCTTTCCGGCGCGCCTGCTGGTGCCCAACCGCTATGGCATGAAGAATCCGAAGTGGGTCAAGGCGCTGGAATTCGTCGCGCAGACGTACATCGGTTTTTGGGAGAGCCAAGGCTGGTCCAAGACCGCGTACTACCGGCCCAATGCGTACATCCGCGGTCCGGCGACGGCGAGCACGGCACAAATCGGCCCGGTGCAGGTCTTCGGTACCGCGTTTGCTGGGCGCGACGCCATCGTGAAAGTCGACGTGCGCGTGGACAGTGGCCCGTGGCAAACAGCGACGCTGGACTACAGCGGCGTCCAGGACGTGTGGACGCTCTGGCATTTTGACTGGCAAGCGACCGCTGGCAACCACACGGTCCAAGCCCGCTGCCTCACCGCCAGCGGCGCGACGAGCGACGAAAATCCAGAAGGATCAGACGCTTTGGCCGGCTACAACGGCAGCATGGCCATCTCCGTGACAGTGGCGTAAAATCCGGGCCGCACCCACGCAACGCGTCGGCGCGAAAAAGTCTGGAGGCACGCGATGTTTGAGTCTGCGGAACTCGGTCACTCCATCCCGAAAGCAGCGTATCTGGAGCGCGAAGCGGTGCTGCGCGAGGCCCTTCTGGCGGCGCAATACGAGATGCTGGAACAGAAGAAGTTTCCGGTGATCGTGCTCATCGGCGGCGTGGATGGTGCGGGTAAAGGCGAGACGGTCAACCTGCTGAACGCGTGGATGGACCCACGGCACATCATCACGCACGCTTTTGCCGACCCCAGCGACGACGAACTGGAGCGGCCGCGGATGTGGCGCTTCTGGCGGTCCCTGCCGCCCAAGGGGCGGATCGGCATCCTGTTTGGCTCCTGGTACACCGAGCCGGTCGTCGCGCGCGTGAACGGCAAGTGCAAGACGGCCGAGTTTGAGCACTACATGCAGGACATCAACCACTTTGAGCGGATGCTCGTGGATGAAGGCGCGGTCGTCCTGAAATTCTGGTTCCACCTCTCCAAGAAGGCGCAGCACAAGCGCTTGAAAGCGCTGGAGGCCGATCCCAAGACGCGCTGGCGGGTTTCAGAGCACGAATGGCGGCGGTTCAAGCACTACGACGAGTTCCGGGTGATTTCTGAGATCGCCTTGCGCGAGACGAGCACCGGAGAAGCGCCGTGGACAATCGTGGAGGGTGCCGACGCGCACTACCGCTACCTGACCGTGGGGCAAGTGCTGTTGGATGCGATGCGCGAGCGCCTCGCCAATCCCTCGCCGCCAAAGCCGCGCTTGGCGGTGCTGCCCAAGCCAGCGCTGGACGGCCGCAACCTCTTCAGCCGCTTGGATTTTTCCGAGAAGATGGCGCGCAAGACCTACGAGGCCAAGCTGGAGAAATACCAGGGCAAGCTCAACCTCCTGACGCGCGACCCGCGTTTCGCCGATCGGTCGCTGATTGTGGTGTTTGAAGGCGTGGACGCGGCAGGCAAAGGCGGCGCGATCCGGCGGATCACCAGCGCGCTGGACGCCCGACATTACACGGTCATCCCGATTGCCGCGCCCGATGAGGAAGAACGCGCGCAACCCTACCTCTGGCGTTTTTGGCGGCATCTGCCGCGCAAAGGCCGCGTGACGATCTTTGACCGGTCCTGGTATGGCCGCGTGCTCGTGGAGCGCGTGGAAGGCTACTGCAGCGAATCCGAATGGTTGCGCGCTTATGCTGAAATCAACGATTTTGAAGAGCAACTGACCAACTCGAACGCGATTGTCGTGAAATTCTGGGTGACCATTACCCAGGAAGAACAGCTGCTGCGGTTTCAGAATCGCGAAAAGACGCCGTTCAAGGCCTTCAAGCTGACGCCGGACGATTGGCGCAACCGCGAGAAATGGCCGGATTACGAGCGCGCCGTGTGCGACATGGTCGAGCGCACGAGCACGGACAGCGCGCCGTGGGTCCTGGTGCCGGCGAACGACAAGTACACCGCGCGCATCGCCATCCTGCGCACGCTTTGTGAGCGATTGGCTGCGGCGCTGTAGGCTTTCCGCTCTCGTTCGTCACGGAAAGCGCATGAGACTGTCACAATCGACCGGTCGCTGGTACGATGTGCGCGGTGCGGCATTGCGTCGCCCCGTCCGCTTGTTGTAGCGATTGCTGGAGGTTCCGTGGCTGTTGTGCGCTTGCCGTTGCGGCTTATTTGCTCTGTCCTGCCCGTTCTGTTGCTGAGCCTCTGCGCCGCTTGTGGCTCGTCCACGACGACGGCTGCCGCGACGACAGACGCTGAAACCGCTGCCGATGGCACGAACGCCGATGTGGCTGCTGCGGTCTGTGGCGCGACGCCCGTCGCCGATCCGCACGTTGCCGACCGTCTGGCTTGCACGTACGCGGCTGGCGCCAAGGTCGCCGACACGCTCGGGATCTCGGCCGCCGATCGCGCCAAGCTGGCGATTGGCCACGTCATTCTGGTCGTGAAAGAGAACCGCTCGTTTGACGCGATCTACGGCCGCCTTGGTCGCACGGACGTCGAAGGCGTGCCCGCGACGGCCAGCAATCCGGACAAAGGCGGCGCCGCGGTGGGCGTCTACCACGAGGCGACGACGTGCGTGCAGCTGGACCCGTCCCACCAGTGGACCAACATGCACGCCATGTGGGACGGCGGCAAGCTGGACGGCTTCGTGGCCAACGCGATCGACAACACGGTCGGACCGGACGAGCTGACCAAGGTGACCACCGACGGCAAGTTCGTCATGGGCGGCTTCACGCCGGAAGATCTGCCGTTCTATGCCTTCCTCGCCAACACGTATGCGCTCGCCGATCACTACCACTGCTCGGCGCTGAGCGGCACGTGGGCCAATCGCCTCTACCTCTACGCCGGCCAATCGTACGGCGTCAAAAACACGGGCACCAACTTCGTTCCGGACGGCACCAGGACCGTGTTTGACGCGCTGGACACCGCGGGCGTGACCTGGGGCGTGTACTCGGACGACGACTTTCCGCTCGACGTCGCGCTCATGAGCCTGGGCTGGAACGCGGATCACCTGGGCGTGCACAAGACCGCGGCGTTCTTTGAGGCGCTGAAGGCTGGGACGCTGCCGCAGGTCGTCTTCATCGACGCGAAGCTGAACAACGAGGACGAACATCCGCCGGCGGACGTGCAGAAAGGCGAGGCGTGGACGAAGGCGATCTACGACGCTGTCGTCGCCAGCTCGATCTGGCTGGACAAGGACGGCAAAGGCGTCGCGCTGGTCTACACGTACGACGAATCGGGCGGTTTCTACGACCACGTCGCGCCGCCCGCCGCCTGCCTTGACGCGCCGGATCAGGCGGAGTTTGACCACCTCGGCTTCCGCGTGCCGTTCGTGATGATTTCCCCGTTCGCCCGCCAGAAGTACGTGTCCCACACGGTGCACAGCCACTCGTCGGTGCTGCGGTTCCTGGAAGTGCTGTACGACCTGCCGGCGATGTCCGCCCGCGACGCCAACGCGGATGCGCTCCTGGACATGTTCGATTTCAATTGCGCGCCGCTCAAGACGCCGCCAACCGCGCCCGCTTCGGGTACCGGCGGCTGCAAGGAATAGCGGCTACTGCGGCGGCAACGGCGGCGGGTCCATTGCCGGCGGCTCACTCGACGTTGCCGTCGGCGCTTGCGGCAGCACCACAACGTGGACGCGCAGCGGCGGCGACTCGCCATCACCCACCAGGCAATTCGCCTCGCCCGCCGCCTTGCCGCGTATCACCAGCGCCAAGTTCGAGTCGCCAGCGCTCTCCAGCGTCGGCACCAGCGCCTGCGGATTGTCGCACTGCCACTGGAAGCGCAGGCCGACGTTCATGCCCGTCACCTCGCCCGCATGCAGCACGACCGACGGCGCAGGCGGCTGCACGGGCACGCCGTCCGGCATCACGCTGACGTAGCCCGGCACGGTCGCGGGATAGATGATCCACGGCACGCCATACGGCCAAATGAAGCCGGGACGGCCGATGTAGCCGCGGTAGCCCCAGCTGGGCGCCCAGCCAAAGTGGCCGCCGTTGAACGGTCGATAGCCGCCGGCGCTGCCATGCCAACTGCTGCCACGACCGCCGCCGCCGCGACCGCCGCCACCGCCGTGGCCGCGCGCGAACGCGCTCGTCGGGGCCAACGCAACGCTGCAGAGGGCGGCAAACATCAGAACGCGCAGGAACTTCATGGCGTTTGTCCACGCGGCGCTACAACACCGCACGTATGCAACGTCCCAACTGGCGATTCTATTCGCCGCGCTCCGCCCGCACCTTGCGCGGCCGCATGTCGTGCTTGATCTCCGGATGCGCCGCCAGATACTTGCGCATTTTGCTCATCGCCGCGTCGTACACGTCGTCATCGACGTCTTCCGTCTCACGCTCGTCCAGCACGCTCAGCGGCAATTTGCCCTGGATGATGCGCTCCAGCCGCGAACCCGGCCGCGTCTGACCCGTCACGTGCCAGCGCAGCAAGTCGCCAAGATCCGGATTCTTGTCCGGGCCGCTGAAATCCATGTGGTCGGAGATCCGCGCGCCCAGCGTCTTTCCGCCGTTCTTCACGTCCGGAATCGTCCGCTCGACGTGCTCAAAAGGCGTCAGCGTCGTCGGCTGCTGCTGGAACACGTCCCACAGCGGCGTCGCCAGCGCGTCGTAGCGGTTCAGCGGCGGCAGGTTGAGGATCAGCTCAAAGGTCTTGAACAGGCTGGGATAGGACGTGTGCACGTGGCTGATGTAAGCCGGCTTGGCGTACGGGCTGACGACGA
>CAINLT010000433.1 GCA_903850505.1 uncultured Myxococcales bacterium
CGGAGATCCATCGCTCGACCTCGTGCGCATCGACTACCTGGACGGCGAGTTCCTGGGGCAGGGCATCCACTTCGCCATCTCGCAGGAGGCGCGATCCGTGTCGCTTTTTGGCGGGCGGCGCGTCGTGTCGGTCGTGCATGCGGACAAGCTCGACTTCGATGCCGCCAAGGGGAAGACCGGCGCAAAGTTGAAGTCGCGCAAGGACTTGGGCAGCGAGGATCCGCTCGAGACCTTGGTCGAGGGCATGCGCGGCCACGTGGGCGGGCCGCCGTTCGTGCTCATCTTCATCGCCGAGCACTTCGATCGCCGTCGCCGTGCCTTCAAGACGCTCGCGCAAATTGGCGCCATCGTTGAGGTTTCCCCGCTGACGGTCGGCACGCTGCAGGCCTACCTGGAGGCGCAGGCGGCGCCGTGGCGCATCAAGATCGAGCGCGGCGCGGGCCAGCGCATGTGGGATCGGCTAGGTGGCAGTGATGCTTCGCGTTTGCGCCAGACGGCCGATCGCCTGCTGCTGGATGCCGGGCCGGACGGCGCGGTCACGGTGCGCCAGGTGGAAGCTTCGGTGCCGATGGATCGCGACGCGGCGATGTGGGCGATCACGGACGCGCTGGCGGACGAGGACGTGACGCGCGCGCTGACGGTGCTGCACCTCCTGCTCGATCACGCGGCTCCGTCGCAGCGCGACGGCGAAGTGATGAAGACGATGGGCTTTCTCACGAGCCACTACACCGCCCTGATGCGCCTCGCCTCGGCGTGGGCGCGCAACCAGTCCGAAGCGCAGATCGCCGCGGAGACTGGTATCCATCCATTCCGCTTGAAGAATCTCGGCCGCCAGCTGCGCGCGATGAAGCCTGGCCGGCTGGAGACCGCGATCGGCGCGCTCGATGCCGCGGATGCGATCCTCAAGTCGTCCGGCATCGGCGATCGGCGTGTGGCGGTGACGCGCTGGATGGAGCAGTTGCTGCTCTCGCTTGCCCGCGGCGTGCCGCTGCGGCTCAAGACTGGCCAGACCGTGATGGATACGCTTTAGCTTCAGGTTGTTCAATCGCAGGATGTGATCATGCACATGACCATCGAACGGTACGCCCTCGGGCCGATGGCCAACTTCATCTACCTGCTGGTTCCGTCACTGGGCGATCGCCTCGCCGTCGTCGATCCCGCTTGGGATCCAGCCTTCTTGCTCGCGCGGGCGGCCGAACTGGGCCGTCCGATCACGGACATCCTCCTCACCCACCACCACGCGGACCATTCCAACGGCGTCGAGGCGCTGCTGGCGGCGCATCCGGCGCGCGTGCACGCCCAGCGCAATGAGCTGCCGCAGTTGCGCGGTCGCGCTTGGGCGCAGGATCTCGTGCTGCACGACCACGGCGATGTCATCGACTTGGGTGCGGACGCCACGGTGCAGCTGCTGCATACGCCTGGCCACACGCCGGGTTCGCAGTGCCTGCTGTGCGGGGATGTGCTGCTGACGGGCGACACGCTGTTCATCGACGGCTGTGGCCGCTGCGACTTGCCGGGAGGCGACGCCGAGGCGATGTACCGGTCCCTGCACGACATTCTCGGCAAGCTGGACGGCCACGTGCGCGTGCTGCCGGGGCACGACTACGGCCCGCAGCCGGAAGCGACGCTGGACGATCAGAAAAAGACTAACCCCTACATGGGCTTTCAAACAAACCGTGACTTCTTTGATTACCGGATGCGGCCGCGCGGCTAGCCGCCTCGTCGACTGCCAGCCACCGCATTTGCCAGGCATGGCGCGCTGCTGCGCGACAAAACTTGCCAAAAGCCGCTGCTGTCTCACGATTGTCGCACGCGCCACGATGGCGCAGGCACCGGCATGGACTTGATTTTTGGCGCGATCGTGCCGGGCTGGAAGGGCAAGCCGCTGCCCCGGGCGTTGCCGCGTCACGTCGTGCTCGCGCTGCATCTCTCGCTGGCGGTCCTGGATCTGCTTAGCCTTTTGCGGCACGGTCGCACATTCAGCCTGCTGACGGCGGACGCGCGGGTGGCCGTGCTGCAGCGCATGGCCAGCCACCGCTGGGCGTGGCAGCGGCACCTCGTGCGCTGGTGGAAGCTGCTGGCGTTGGTGACGCGATGACCATCGACGGCGCGCAGCGCGACATCGAAGAAGACGTCGACTTTGTCATCGTCGGCTCAGGCGCATCCGGCGCCACCTGCGCGCGCTGGCTGAGCGCGGCTGGCTGCTCGGTGGTCGTGCTCGAAGAAGGCGCGCCCGCCAAGGTCGGCAAGGGCGATGGCTTGGACGCCATGAGCCGCCTGTACCGTTCCGCCGGCGCTGCGATGACGGTCGGCAAGGACCGCATGGCGCTGCTGCAAGGGCGCTGCGTTGGCGGCTCGACGGTCGTAGCTGGCGGGATCCAATCGGGATTGCCGGAGGCCGTGTGGCGCGAATGGGTCGCCCGCGACGCCCGCTGGGCGCAGCGCCTGCCCTGGGAAGCACTGGAAAGGGCACGCGAACGCATGGACGCGGAGCTGAGCGTCCACAAAACCCCGCGCGAACTCTGGGGCGAGACCGGCGCCGCGTTCTTCCGCGCCTTGCCCGGCCAGGCATCGCCGACGTGGCGCAACACACCGGGATGTCAGGGCTCCGGCCGCTGCCTGCAAGGGTGTCCGCACCGCGGCAAGACCAGCGCGGACCTCTCGCTGCTGCCGCAAGCCGAGCAGTACGGCGCGCGCATCTACGCCCGTTGCAAGGTCGAGCGCATCTTGATGGAAGGCCACGTCGCCAAAGGCGTTCGCGGTCGCTTCGAGTCGGGCAAGCTGATGACGGCGCGGGCGCGCAAGGCCGTGATCCTGGCGACGAGTCCGATCCACACGCCCTGGCTTCTGCTGCAGAGTGGCCTGCGCAACGTGGGACAAGGCTGGCGCTGCCATCCACGCGCGGCGCTGACCGGGCTGTTCCACAAGCCCTTGCACGCCAGTCCCGGGGCGTCGCTGGCGATGGAGAGCGTGGTCCATGGCGCGGCCGATGTTCACCTGCAAACGCTTGAACTTCCGCGTTCCTGGGCGGCATCGCGCGTGCCCGGATTGGGCGCGGCACTGGCGTCGCGGCTCGAACAGATGGACCACATCGCGGTGTGGGGCAGCTCGGTGCGCGCGGAGGCGACCGGCACTATCCGGCGCGGTCCGTGGGGGCCGCGCGTGCACTACGAAACGCTGCCCAAAGACCGCGTCCTGCTGCTGAAGAGCCTCGCCGTCCTCGCCGAAGCCATGCTGCAAGCCGGTGCCATGGAGGTCTGGCCAGGGATCGACGGCGCACCCGAAGTCGTGACAAGCGTCAAGCAAGCCCGGGAGTTGGCGCTCATCGACCCGGCGCCCGGCCTGACGCAGCTGTTCGCCACGGACTTCTTCGGCGGCGTCGCGGTGGACGAGCGCTTCCAGGTCGAAGGCGTGCGCGGCCTCGTCGTGGCGGACGCTTCGCTGCTGCCGACA
>CAINLT010000434.1 GCA_903850505.1 uncultured Myxococcales bacterium
CGGCGTGCGCAGCCTCAACCCAGCGATTGGCTTCGGCCGCGTTCGCCAGTTCCACCATCGACTTCGGTCCTGGGTGTTCGGCCATCCATGCGTCGACGATGTCAACGAGCCGCGGCGCGCCGACAGCCGTGCCATCTGTACGCGGCCGCCCCGGACCGCGCTTGGCGTCCTCGGAAGGCGCCACAGCGGCCGGCTTGCCCTTGGCGACAACCGCGGCACCCGGATTCTTGGGCGGACGACCCCGGCGCTTCGGCGCGGCATCCGCGGCGACGATGGCCGCGACGGCCTGCGGGTTCTTGGGCGGACGTCCGCGCTTGCGCGGCGCTTCCGGCGCGGCCGCAGTCACGGCAGCGGCGTTCTTGGGCGGGCGACCGCGCTTGCGCGGCGCTTCCGGTGCTGCCGCAGTCACCGCAGTGGCGCTCTTGGGCGGGCGACCGCGCTTGCGAGGCGCTGGGGTTTCCGCCGTGGCCGCAGTGACCGCGGGCGCGGCGCCAGCGTTCTTGGGCGGACGACCGCGTTTCTTCGGCGCGGCAGCGCCCAGCGGGGCAACCGCCGTCGTCGCGACCGGGATCGCAGCGGCGATCGGCGCGCTGACCTGCGCGTTCTTGGGCGGACGACCCCGCTTCTTGCCCGTAATCGGTGAGATGGCGGCTGTCGGCGCGACCGCCGCGACCGTTGGGGTGTGCGCCGCGACCGCGCTGCCTTTCGGCGGGCGCCCACGCAGCTTGACCTTCGTCCCGGCCGGCGGGCTCGCGCTCTCGATCGCCGGTTCGCCGGCCTCCGGCACCATGCCGGAGTAGGTCGAGCGCACAAGGATCTCCTGAACCGACGCCAAGGCATGGGCCAAGGCACCAAATTCGGCGCTGCTCAACCGCAACGCCGTGCCGTTCAGCACAAGCGTCACGCCCGCCTGCGTGGCCGACACGTTGATTCCATACAATTGCAAATCCAGTTTCATGTTGTCCTCGTCTGTTCCAGCCGTCTTCCGTCTGAACGCGGCGTCTGAACGCGCCGTGCTCAATTTCACCATTTCCAGAATGTTTCAAACATTGTGCGCGCGCGAGCTCAAGCCAGCAGTCCTGCCACGCGGCCAACCGCGCCTTCTGGGGCAGGCCGTCGGCGGATCCGAACGCGGGAAATGCCTCGTCTGGCTTCTGGCGCTCTCACGTACTTCTTGGATTCATTGCCGAAACCAAGCAGCTCGATCGTGCACAGTCTGTCGCGGCGGCGCGGGGCCAAGCGCGTGCTTGGGGCCGCTGTTGGCCCTATCCGCTGCGAACGGTGGTATTCTCGCGTTTTCAACGCTGGCGTTCACTTTCATACACCATTGACCCCAGTAACCAACTCAGTACACCGTCCATTACACGGAGAACTACTGCGGATACCAAGGCGACCGACGTTTCACGGATTGGGAAATCGCGCGGATCTCCATCACGGAACCATGGATCAAGAAAGGATGACAATTGCGGTCGTGCACGGAATGCTCGAACGTTTGTCCTTCAGGGACAGGAAAATCAAGCAGTTGGGGCTGCGGGACTCGCCTGCTCCAGCGGTTGGGCCGCCGGACCTGCGCTGTGGGCGCTCTGGGGCACGGCTGCGTCCGACTGGATGCGGCCATCGCGAATGACGATCAGGCGGCTGCCGACCCGCGCCGCGTTCGCGTCGTGGGTCACCATGACCACCGTCGTGCCGTGTTCCTCCGCCTGACGGCGCAGCAAACGCAGCACTTCTGTTCCGGAATTTGAATCGAGATTGCCGGTAGGCTCGTCCGCCAGAAGGATTGGCGGCGCAGTCATGAACGCGCGCGCCACTGCCACGCGCTGCATCTCGCCACCGCTCATGGCGCTCGGCTTGTGCGTCAACCTGTGTCCGAGGCCGACCTGCTCCAGCAACCGCACAGCTTTCTCCCGGTCCGCGTCCTGGGCCCGACGTGCCAGCAGCACGGGGAGCAACACGTTTTCCACCGCCGTCATCGTCGGCAGCAAATTGAAGAACTGGAAGATGAGACCGATCTTCTCGCGCCGAAAAAGCGTCACCGCATCGTCGGTCATCGCGCCGATGTCCGCGCCAGCGAGCACGATTCGCCCCGAAGTGGGCTTGTCCAGCGCGCTGAGCAAATTCAGCAGCGTTGATTTGCCGCTGCCGGAAGGCCCCATAATCGCAACGAATTCTCCGCGCCCAACTGACAAATCAATGTCCCGGAGTGCCGTCACCGGCTGTTCCAGATGGTCGTAATTTTTGCTGACGCGCTGCAACTCGATCATGCGTCCTTCCTACCAGACACGCGCCACGCTTCGCAAGTCTTTTGTCAATTCGGGCGCAATCAGCGGCGTGTGGGCAGGATGGCGAGTCTACGGCTCGGTGCCGGGCATCGCCGCAGTTGGGCCGTCTTTGGCAGGCGGAGACGTCTTGTCGATCGCCATAAAATCAGCGCCTTGCTTCTGCAGTTGTTTGGCGTTCCGGGCGGGCAACTTGAAAAACTGCGGTGCGCCATCGGGGCCGTCCATTTTTCCATACGGGTTGTCGTTTGCGTCGTTGAATAGCGCGATACGCTGAATTCCATTGCTGAAAGTCCACTGAATCGTCCATTCCGGCGGCGTGTGGGTAGTTGTCTCTGACAAATCCGTGACAAAGTCGACTTTCAGTGCCGCAGCCGCATCGATGAATGCCGTGATTTTCTGCACATCCAGCGCTGATTTCGTCATGGTTGTGTGCCAGCCGTCAGCCACACGCGTCGCCGAGAACCGGCCAGGTGGTCCCGTGATCACGAATGATTGCAGGTCATTGGCCGTCCTCCCGGCGAAGAGATGGCGGTCGCGCAACTGCGCCAACGTCAGCAAAACCTGATCGCGCTGGAAACTGCTGACGCGATACGCCTCGTCACGGCCAACTACCCGCAACCACGTCTCTTTGTTGGGGCGCGTCAGATCCTCATTGGCAAAAGTCAACGTCGTCGTCTGCAAAGTATTGCTGATCGTCAAAGTTGTCGCCATGGCTCCCTCCAAACCGCTGTTCACAAGCGCCGGATCGCCCGCCGCGACGAACTCTGCGGCGCTCAGTCGTTCGATGGCCTTCAGCCACTCATCGATGTCGCCCGCCGGCACGCCGGGCGGCTCCGCAATCGTCCACGCGCGCGCCGGTTGCGCCGCCTTCTCCGCCGCCAGGGGCGGTCGCGTCACGACGATGCGCTCCGGCGTCTGCCCCGGTCGGCGCAGTTCCAGGCGTTCAACGCCCGGGGCATCCAGCGTCAGCAGTTGCCGGTCCCGCAGGTCGTTCCAGCTCACGTCAAACGCCGTCCGCAGATCCCGTCCGGCAACTTGATACGCCACG
>CAINLT010000435.1 GCA_903850505.1 uncultured Myxococcales bacterium
GCCGGACCAGCCGAATGCGCCAGCGATGAACGCGTCGACGCCCGCAACCGTCAGCGTGCCGTACATCACGTCGTTTGAGTAACTGTAGGCGCTGTGCGTCATCAGCGGCAGCGCGGCGAAACTGAGCGCAGTCAGCGCCGCCACCGTCGGATCCACGAGTCGCGCCGCGATTCGCGCCGCCGACCACAGGCCCAGGACCAGCAGCAGCACGTTGGTCCACAGCGCGCCCGCCGGCCCGAGCAGCCAGTACAGCGGCAGGCCGAGGATCGGCAGCAGAATCGGATGCTTGGGCCACCAGGTGCCATCTGGCCCCTGCGACATGTTGCTCCAGCCCTGATCGAGCTCGTTGTTCCAGCCCATCGGCTTTTCGTACCAGGAGTGCGGCTGGAACGCGGACTGCTTGAGCGTTCCCTCCAGCATCGACCGGTCCATCGTCGCGTAGAAAGCGCCGTCGCCGTGCAGGAACGTGAAGGCCTCGTACTGCTGGGCCACGCCCGCGCTCACGGCAGCCAACAGCACTGCGAAGAGGACGACTTGCCAGCGGATGGGGGGAAGCGGGTTCACGCGCGGATCGTACACGGAGGCCGGCCGATTTCACAACCCGGGCGGGTCAATCGCCAGGATCTCGACCTCGTTGACTTGGCCTGCCACGCGCACGGTCGCCACGTCGCCCGCCTGCTTGCCCAGCAGCGCGGCCGCCAGCGGCGCGTTTGTCGTCACCACCTGGATGGCCTGGCCGCGCACGCGCACGGTCATGCTCGCCGGAAACGGCGTCAGAAAGACCAGCCGCGGCGCGCGCTCGCCCTCGAGTTCCACAAGCGCCCCGGGCGCAATCACCGTCATCGGCGACTGCGGCCGCCAGAAATGCACCTGCGCCAGCACCCGCCGAATCGCCTCGGCCCGCTCCGTGTGCGCCGCCGCGAGGTAGGACGTCTCCAGTGCGCGCGTGTCGTACTTGTTCTCCGGGCGCGACTCCGCATCGGTCGCACCGGCCTGCGCCTGCTGCAGCGCCGCGGCCGTCTCGCGCAGTTGCGCGGTCAGCTCGGCGACAATCGCCGCCAGGATTTCCTGTTTATCCAGCACATCCGCCACTCAAAGCACCAGCGGCGCGCCGTGGCGCATCGTGTGGACCGCGACGGTGCGGGCGTGGGCGTGCAGCTTCAGCAAGTCGCGGAGCGGCGGTACCGCCTGCGCACCCAGCACCAACTGCCGGACATCGCGCGCTTCCCCCGGCATATGCGCAATGGCGTCGACGATCGCTGCCCACGCCGTCGCATCGCCGTCCAGAATCACCGTCGCCCACTGCGGCGCGTTCAGCAGGTCCATCAGCCGGGACAGCTCCGTTACCCGCTCCAGCGGATAGCGACCCAGGATGTGCCACGCGCCAAACGCGCCATCGGACAGCGCGGCTACCTGCACGTGATTGCCCATGTGCTGCGCCGCCTGCGCGTGCGCCAGCGTGCCCGCCAGCGGCTGCGCGTGGCCTGTCAGCACCAGCGTCGCGCCACGCGGCAGCGACCAGGTCGTGTGGGTCTGCTGGCCTGGAATGGGCCGCGTCGCCTCGCCTTCAGCCAGCGCCAGCGCCAGGGCGTTCAGCGCGATGTCATCCAGGCCCGCGGCATGGGACCGCTCGCCCGGCACGTCGCAGCGGTTGTCGATCAGCTCCAGCGTCTGGACGTCCAGCGGCGCCTTGGCCACGCGCGGCGCGGTGAACGCTTGCACGTAGCCTGGACCTCCCGCTTTGGGACCGGTGCCGCTCAACTGGAAGCCGCCAAACGGCTCGATCGCCACGCGCGCGCCGGTGATCGGCCGGTTGACGTACACGTTGCCGCAGCGCATCCGGCTGACGACGAAGTCGATGTCCCGCGGCGACTGGCTGAACACGCCACCCGTCAGCGCGTACGGCGTCTGGTTGGCGAGCCGCACGCCGTGCGCAAGGTCGTCAAACGGGATCAGGTGGACGATGGGGCCAAACAGTTCGCGGTTGGCCAGGCTCACCGGCGGCACCTGACTGTCGGCAAATTCCAGCACGACCGGGCCAACGGTCCACGCCGTGTCCACGTCTTCATGGCTCCGATCCACAAGCACGCGTCCGCCGAGCGCGAGGATTTCAGCGACCGCGTCGCCCGCCGCCAGCCGCAGCCGATCGCGCTCCTGGGCCCGAATCACCGGATTCACGCGCGTCCCGGGCGTCTCCGCCTTGCCGAGCACCAGCTCCGCCGCCGCTTGGCCAAAACGCGTGCGGAAGCTCGCCATCAGGCGCTTGTCGACAAGAATCCGCGATGCCGCCGAGCACTTCTGGCCGGCGTGGCCAAACACGGACTGCAGGCAGCCGCTCACCGCTTCGTCGAGATCCGCCGTCGCCGTCACGAGAATCGCGTTCTTGCCGCCCATCTCCGTGATGACGCGGTGGAACGCCCGCCCGTGGCCCTTGCGCAGCATGCGCTGCCAAATCGACAGCCCGACCTCCACCGACCCCGTGAACACGCAGCCATGCACCATCGGATGCGCGACAAGCACTGAACTGACCTCCCAGCCATCGCCGGGTAGATGTTGCAGCGCCTCGATCGGCACGCCCGCGTCGTGCAGCACCTGCACCAGGAATTCCGCGCACAGCGGCGTCTGCTCGGCCGACTTGAGAATCACGGCGTTGCCCGCCGCGAGCGCACCCGCGACCATGCCGGTGGGAATCGCCAGCGGGAAATTCCACGGCGCGACGACGGCGACAATGCCCAGCGGCTCGGAATCGGCGGCAAGCTCCAGTGCCTCGCGGGCGTAGAATTGCAGGAAATCGATGGCTTCATCGACGTCGCCCAGCGCCTCCAGCCGCGCTTTGCCCGCTTCCGCCGCCACGAGCGCCGCAGCATCCATCCGCAGCACCCGCAGCCGTTCCGCCGCGCGCAGCAGGACCACGGCGCGATGCGACGCCGGCCACTGCAGCCACGGCGTTCCCAGCGCGCGCGCCACCGCGGGGCGCACGTCGGCGTTGGCGCACAGCCGCATTTCCCCCAGCACGCGCTCGGGCTGGGACGGCGACGGGCACGGCTCGCGCGGCCCATGGCGCTCAAAAACCGGCTCCTTGGCCAGCAAATCGAGGCAATGCAGGTGGCCGAACGCCGATTCCAGCGCCGCCCGATGGTCATCCAGGTACAGCCGCGCCGGCGCCACGTTGCGAAACGGCGGCAACGCGTCCAGCGGATCGGCCGCGTTCAAGTCATCCCGCGCTTGGGTTTGCGCCGCCAGGTCGTCGCCGGGCATTTGCAGCAGCGCCGTCAGATCCGCGCCGTGCCGCGCCATTGTCAGCACGCCAACCTGCGAACTGTTCTCCAGAATCCGCCGCACCAGGTACGCCATCCCCACCAGCAGGCTGCCGACCGGCACGTAGTGGCGCACCGCCCAACCTTCTTTGGCCAGCGCGTTGGACAGCACCTCGTAGCTCTGGTGCAGCACCTGATGCTCCAGCGGCGGCGCCGACGGATAGAGCAGGGCACGCGCCTCGTGGGCAAACACGTGATCGCGCAGGTTGTGGCTGCCCACGCACAGCTGCACCACATCGCCCGCGTCCAGCGCGCGCAGCGTCAGGAGCTGGAACATCGCGTCCGTTTCCGCCTTGTTCAGCCACTGCGGCGCAAGAAAGTCGTGCGCCGCGGCTTCCGTCGTCTCGGCATCCCAGTACGCGCCTTTGACAAGCCGCACCGGCATCACCAGCTTGCGCCGCTTGGCCAGGGCCAGCACGTTCTCAAAATGCTGCGGCGCATCGCGGAGGTAGGCCTGGATGACGATGCCCACGTCGCGCCAGTCGCGCAGCTCCGGCGTTTCCGTCAGCGCGCGGTCGAGCATCGCCAGGTTCAGGTCGCGCACCGTCCGGTGTTCCGCGTCCAGCTGGATGCACGCGCCCAGCGCCTTGGCGCGCAGCAGGATCTTCACCAGTCGCGGCCCCACGCGCTGCCACGTGCCCTCGGGATCGTCCGGGTTGAAGTCACTGCACAACGCTGAAGTCTTCACCGACACGTGCGCGTGCGGCAGATCCACGGCGTTGCGCTGGCGCATCGCCAGGCCAGCCACGCCATCCAGCAGCGCCATCACGCGCTCGGCGTACGTGTCGGCTTCTGCCTCGCACACGACCAATTCACCCAGCTGGTCCAGCGTCGCGTCGCGTCCCGTCGCCCGGAGCATCGCCAACGTTGGGCTCGCCTCCTGCACGGTCTGTCCGGCGATGAAGTAGCTCGCCAGCTGGCGGACGCCCGCGCGCGTCGCGTTGGTCAGCCAAAGCGCCGGAATCAGCGGCAGCAGTCGCCAGCCCAACCGGCACAGCGCCTCCAGCCAGCCTGGCAGCGGAATGCGATCCCCGGCACCGCCATCCTGCCGCAGCCGCGCGGAATCGTCGGCCATGTTGCCCAACGTCTCCCGCAGGAGCCGCGCCACTTCCTGACCGCTCGCGTCATGGTCCAGCGAAGGCAACGCCGCCACGAACCGCAGCAGGTGAATCCGCAGCACGGCCGATTGCGCGCACGCTTCCAGCCCGTCCTGGCTCAGGCGCTCCAGCAGCCCCGGTCGGTAGGCCTGCGTGTGGGCGTGCACGCTGCGCGCGCGTTGATCCAGCCGATGCACCAACGCCGGCCATTGCGCGGCGTGGCGGGTCAGCAGGGCGTCCAAGCCCGTCGCCGCTGCCACCGTGTCGACAACGCGCGGCGCTGCGTTCGCGTCCGCGTTGTGCCACGCGTCCAGCAGTTCCTGGAGCGGCGCCGCGTCCTGCGGCTGATGGCGCAGCGCCCACGCCAGCGTCTGTTCCGTGGCAAACCGCGGCGAACCGAGCGCGATTTGCCGCTCCGGCGCGCGCACCGCGACCGCAAACAGCGTTCCCGCCACATCCAGCGTCGTCCGCCAACGCGTGTTTGGCAGGACCGCCAGCGCGGCGTCGAGCGCCGCCACCAGCGCCGGTCGCATCTGGTCGCCAGCGCGTACCGCAAAGTCCAGATCGGCGCTCCAAGTCAGGGTCCATGGCTCCGCGCGCAGTTGGTGCACTTGGCGCACCGTTCGCGGCAGCAGGGCTGCGGGAGTCAAATGCGCGAAGGGAACGTCCTGCATCGTGGTGAGCCCCTACGACCGCGCGTTGCGGTGACGGCGCCAGAGCAGCGCGGAATACGCGGTCAGGGCCAAGGTCATCAACGCGGTTATCGCGTTCCATCGGGCCTCTGAGCGCGCCATCGAGGCCGCGCCCGGGCCAAAGAAGCCATTCAGCGAAACGCCGGCGAAGAACACCGTGAACAGCCCGCCCGCGACCATTCCCTGCAGAGCCAGCCGCCGCATCCGCACGCCTTGGCGGCCGTCTTGCAGCCGGCAATCTTCCAGCAGTTCGTCCGCGAGATCGCGCGCCGTCGTCGGCGTCAGCCCATGCTGCACGAGCGCATCCTGCAGCGCCGTCGGCACCGCCTTGCTGTCCAGCGTCCGCAGCCAACGCCGCGTCATCGTGACTTCAATGCCGTAGACGGTCCCCGCGTCCGTCGACGTCTTGCGGTCCTCGCCCGTCGCTGCGCGCACTTCCTGCACCACGCGCGTCGCCGTCGCCAGCCGCACGCCATCGCGCTCCAGCGCTTCAACCAGCGCCAAGTCCGGCGCGCCCGCCATCAGCAGCTCATGCACCTGACCGACGAGATCGTTGGCAATCTCAACAGGTTTCCAGATGGGCTGGGGCATCGCGGATCTCCTGCGCGGCAGTGTACCACGTCGCGCCCGGACTGACAGCCTTGCGTTCAGCGGTCAACGCTCCTAACTTGCAGGCCGGAGGTGTCTGTGGCCCGTCTTCCCCCTTGGCTTGAGTCGCTGCGCCGCCGGCTCGGCACGGTCACGTTCACCACGATGGCCGTGTGTCTCGCGCTGCAAGTCATCTTTGGCATCTCGGTGGGGCTGCTGCGCTCGCCGCTGGCGTATGCAATCTACTCTCAGGTCTTCGCGCTTTCCCTCCACCAACTGCAGCAGGGCCACTTCTGGACGCTGCTGACCTATGGCGCCGCGCATGACCTCGGCGATCCGTTCCACGTCCTGTTCAACTGCCTGGCGCTGTTCTACTTCATGCCGCTGTTTGAGAAGCGCTACGGCAAGAAGGCCACGCTGCGCTTTCTGCTGGTGGCGGTCGTCGCGGGCGGCGTGACGCAGAGCCTGTGGCAGCTCGTCCATGTCCATTTGCTGGGCGGCGATCCGGTAGCGACGGTCGGCATTTCTGCGGCGGTCATGGCATTTATCGCCGCGTTTGGCTGGTTGCAGCCTGAAGCCCGCGTGCAACTGATGCTCGTTGTGCCGCTGGAGGCGCGGTGGCTCGCGCCGCTGGGTCTCGGCATCGATTTTCTCCTGTTCGTGAGCGGCTCGCGCGTTGCGTTCTTCGCCCACCTCGGCGGCTATCTGGCCGCGTGGTTCCTGATCCAGGGCCGCGGCGATCCGCAGTTCGTTTGGCAGCGCCTGCGCCTGCAGTTCGGCAAGCGCAAGGCCAGCAGGCTGGTTGTCGTCAACTGACGAAACCAGTGAAGGAAAGGACAACTTCATGACCATGCACACCTCATTCCCCGTCGCCGGCATGTCCTGCGGCCACTGCGAAGGCCGCGTCGTCAAGGGCCTGCGCGCCATCCCCGGCGTGACGGACGCCCACGCGAGCGCGACCCAAGGCCGCGCGGACGTGACGCATGACGCGTCCGTGCCCGTGGCGGAACTCGTCGCGGCCGTCGTCGCGGCGGGTTATGAACCGGACGCCGAGAAGGCCAGTTCGGAAGAGGGCGCTGAGCCCGATCCGGAGCCTGAAAGAGTAGCGCCAGCGCCTCCGCCAGTCGCAGCCGAACCTGAACCTGAGCCCGAATTGCCCGCGGCCGTCGCCGCCGTGGCCGACGTTCGCCTGACGCTGGGCGGGATGTCGTGCGCTTCCTGCGTCGCGTCCATTCAAGGCGCGCTCGCGGCGCTGCCGGGCGTTCAACAAGCGACGGTGAACCTGCTGCTGGAACGCGCCGACGTGGTCTATGACCCGCTGGTGACGGACCCGCACACGCTGATCCAGACCGTGACTGAGTTGGGCTACGAAGCGGCGATCGCGCCCCGCGCCCAGACATTTTCCCGTCCGCCGCCGCCCACGCTGGATCGCCGGGAGCCGTGGCGCGTGGCGTGGACGCTGAGCGTCGGCGTGGCCACGATGCTGCTGGCCATGCCGCTGATGACCGACCACCGCGATCCGGCGATGCGCTTGCTGCATCCGGTCGACGCAGCGCTGCACCAACTGTGGCCAGGCCTGTATGCGGTCGACGCGAATGTGCTGCGGTGGACGCTGGCGGTGTTGGTTTCAACCGTGATTTTTGGCACGGGGCGCAAGACGTTCGTGCTGGCGTGGCTCGCGCTGCGCCGGCGGTCGGCGGACATGCACGTGCTCGTGGCGCTGGGAACGGGGACGGCGTACCTCTCTTCGCTGGCCGTGACGGTGGCGCCCGATTGGTTCGGCCAGCGCGGGCTGCCGACGCAGGGGTGGTTTGACGCGGTGCCGTGGGTGCTGGGCCTGACCGCGCTGGGCCGTTGGCTGGAAGAGCGCGCCAAGCGACGGACGACTGAGGCGCTGGACCGGCTGGTGGCGCTGCAACCGACGACGGCGCGGGTCGTGCGCGATGGCGTGGACGTGGATGTGCCGCTCGCGGACGTGCTCGCGGGCGACCTGCTGCGCGTGCGGCCGGGCGAGACGGTGCCGGTGGACGGCGTGGTGACGGCGGGGCAGTCGGCGCTGGACGTGGCGATGCTGACGGGCGAGCCGATGCCCGTGGCGGTCCAGCCCGGAGCGCGCGTGCACGGCGGTACGCGGAACACCGATGGCGCGCTGACGGTGCGGGCGCTGGCGGTGGGCGAACACTCGGCGCTTGCGCGCATTGTGCGGATGGTCGAGGACGCGCAGACCTCGCGCCCCGATGTCCAGCGGCTGGCGGATCGCATCGCAGCGGTCTTTGTGCCGATTGTGCTAGTGCTTGCCGTGATAACTGTAATGTGTTGGCTGCTATTTGGTGTTGAACAGTCTTTGGCGCATGGTCTTTCCGCCGCGATAGCAGTGCTGGTCATCGCGTGTCCGTGCGCCATGGGCCTCGCAGTGCCGACGACGGTCATGGTCGCCATCGGCCGCGCGGCGCAGTTGGGCGTGCTGGTCCGGTCGGGCGCGGCGCTGGAGCGCGGCCATCAGGTGACGGCGCTGGTGCTGGACAAGACCGGGACGCTGACCGAGGGGCGTCCCGCGGTCCTTCAGTGGCAAGCGACGCAGGATGCGCCGCCCGAATTGGCGCGTTGGCTCGTCGCAGCGCAGCGGCAGTCCGAGCATCCGCTCGCGCAGGCCCTCGTGCGCTGGGGTGATTCGCAGCAGATTCTTCCGATTGAAGTTGCGTCAATCCAGTCGGTTGCTGGGCAAGGTGTGATGTGTCAGATCGGCAAGCAGACGCTGCGCGCGGGGCGGCCGGAGTGGCTTCAGGCGCAGCAGGTGGACCTTGAGCCCGTGGCCAGTCTGCTGCAGGCGGCGGAGGCTGACGCGCACTCGGTGATGGTCGTGGCGCTCGACGCGCGGGCGCTCGCCGTCGTGACGTTGGCGGACCCGCTGCGGCCCACGACTGCAGCGGCCATCGAACGGCTGAAGGCGCTGCATCTGGAGATTTGGCTGGCCAGCGGCGATCGGCAGTCGGTGGTGCAGCGGCTGGCGGCGCAACTGCACCTCGAACACGCGATGGGCCAGGCGCTGCCGGAGGACAAGCTCGCGCTCATTCGGCGTCTGCAGGAGGCGGGGCACGTCGTGGCGATGGTCGGCGATGGCATTAACGACGCGCCAGCGCTGGCGGCGGCGGACGTGGGCATCGCGATGGGTCAGGGTGCAGACGTGGCGACGGCGGCGGCGGATCTGGCGCTGGTCCGCAACGACCTGAACGCGGTGGCCGACGCGCTGGCGCTGTCGCGCGCGGCGATGACCAACATCCGCCAGAACCTTGGCTGGGCGTTCGGCTACAACCTGATCGGCATTCCGCTCGCGGCGGGCGTCCTGTTTGCGTGGACGGGTTGGCTGCTGTCGCCGGCGTTCGCCAGCCTCGCGATGGCGTTCTCGTCGGTCAGCGTCGTGTTGAACGCGCTGCGCTTGCGGCGGTTTCGGCCCGCGTGACGAGACTGGCGGCCCTTTGCCGCCGATCGCGGACTGCGCGCTATACATCCCTGCATTGATTCGGAGCCAAAGTTCTTGTGTCGGCGCGAGTCGGCCCGCAGGGACGCGAGCTTGGCGACCCAGCCAGCAGCCTAAACATGCCCGCCGCCAAACAGCAATTGATCTCTGGTCTTGGCAGGCATGTTTAGAGCGGTCGCAGCGCCGGGAACGTCGTTTCCATGTCGTCGCGGCTCATCGCATCGGACTTCGCGGCGGGCGACCAGATGATCTCCAGCGCGACGAGATCGCTCGCGGTCAGCCCGGCGAGCTGGCCCAACATGATCTGCACTTCCGCGACGTTGGTGAGCGTCGGTAAAGTAAAACCTCGCGTCGCCAGCACCAGCGTCACGACGAAGAACTCGGCCACCGCCAGCTGCCCGTCCTCGTCGCGAATCCCGTCCGTGGCGACTTCTTTTTGCTGCTCCTGCACGCCAAAGCGGTCGGCGCGCACGACTTCGCGGTCGTAGGAGAGGCGCGCCTCGCCCGTCCAGCGGCCAAACTGCCGCTCCGCCTCAATCGGCTCCGCTGCCGGCTTCTGCTCGGCCGCGCCAAATTCGATGTTGTAAACGTAGTGGCGGATCGTCGCCAGCGACTGCACGAGCATGTTCTGCAGGCCGGCTGAGTCGCTGGTATCGGCGTTGCGGGCGATGGCTTCCAAGCGCTCGACGAGCGGCCAAGCCTGCATCTGGATGCCGAACTGCACGCGCGACGTCCGGATGCTGTCCTCGCCGCCGGATTCACCGCCGCGGCGACGTGAGCGGCGCGCGACGACAACGACGATGATGATGATGCCGACGAGGATGAGGAGGACAATCCAGCCGCCGCCGCCGGACGATCCGCCGTAGCCGTAGCTGGGGCCGTAGTACCGCGAGCCGCCGATGGGGACGGGGA
>CAINLT010000436.1 GCA_903850505.1 uncultured Myxococcales bacterium
AGCCGCACCACACCGCATGGCACGAACGCACCACGGCAAATTGGTCTGTCGATGCCTGCAAATTGGCCCGTTTGGTCAATGTTGCGGCCTGCCTCCAGGACGTACCTTTGTATCAGGAAGTCCGCTGGAGGCCGCCACAGAGGCGGCACCACCCAAGCGGCAGGAACACTCGGAGGCCCGTCATGGATACCAACTACACCGCTCAGCTTGCTCTCTCGATGCTCTTCTTCGCGCCTGGCGTCATCCTGTTCGTCGGGCTGGCCTTTGTCGGCATCCTGATGGTTCTGGAAAAGACCGTGTTCAAGGCGCAAAGCAACGCGGCGCTGAACGACCTCAAGACGCCGATCGTGCTGCCCGCCAACGCCAACCCGCAGCCGGGCCCGATCGTCAACGCGCTCAAGGACAGCGTGCAGCAGCCGGTCGCGCACAAGACCCAGCGCAAAGCCAACCAGTAGCCGCAGCGCTCGCTGCCCCGTCGGCCGTGGCTCCCGCTGCGGCCGATGGCGTTTTTGCAGCTCCCGGTTGGGCGTCAAGCGCCCGTCGCGGAGCAACGAACCGAGCTTCGCGCGCTGGCTGAGTCGTCAAGGCCGCCCACTGGCGCCGCAACACGTTCCCAACCGGCGCACGGCGTCGCGGCATCTGGACACGCGGACCGAGGTTCGAGAAGAAACGTCCGCCATCCGCGGCGTGCCACCGGCGGTTCAAATTCGCGGTCCCGTTTCGGAATGCAACAGGTCCAACTGACGAACTTTGTTACGGGAATAGGGGCGCCATGTCTAGTCCGCCGGCGTGTCAGCCGTCGCCAGCCCCACGATTTCGACGCCCACTACCGCCCGCCAGCCCAGTCCGCCCGCGATGTCCGCGTTCAGCCCGCCGCCGATCTTCAGCCGCAGTAACTGGCCATTCTTCTTGGGCAACTCCAGACGACCGGTCAGCAGCGCATCCGTCATCGCGTGAGCGACGGCCCCCACCTGCTGCGCGGCGTTGTATTCCGCGCCGATGACAACCGAGGCCTGCGCCTCGCCAACGGGTAGCCGCCAGCCCGCCGCGGCGCCGTACACCAGTTCGTGGCCCATCAGCGGCCGAACGTGGAAGCCAACGTTCGCCGCATACACCAACTGGCCCACGTCACCCGCGGCCAGAACGCGGAACTGTCCGCGGTACGTACCGTCGCTCATGTAGTCCGAGCGATCGGCCGATGGCACAAACAACTGGGCCCCGGCGCCGAGGCGAAAAGGCCCGTTGACGTCGCCCCAGATGCGCGCGTCCAGACCGATGCGCACGTCGAGGATCGTGTCCGGATGCGAGGCGATGTCCAGGCTTGGCCCGCTGCCGCGGACATAGAGCGGGCTGGCGAGGTCGAACGAAAGGCGGTACCGGCTGTAGGTCGCGGCGAAGCCGATGTTGGCGCGGGCGAAGTCGCTGAAGATCGGCGCCGTGCCCGGGTTCGCAGCGGACGTGCGCGTGTAGCCAGTCGTCACAGCGACCGCGCCGCCCAGGCCGCCCGAGAGCTTCAAGCTGTCCTGTGTGAGCCAGCCAGCGCCTGCGGGCGCGGGGTCAAAGCGCTGGGCCAGGTAGCCGTCCACGGCGAACGCTGGCGCGGCCATGCAGAGCAGGGCGGCGACGCAAGCGATGCGGATGGCCCTAGAATTCCGCATGCGCCCTCAGCCCAAAAAGATGCACCGGCCCGCGGTCGGCATTGAACGCGGGATTGACGATCAGTTGATAGTCCGCCGACAGCCACAAGTCGCTCAGCGCGGCGAACGAGTAGAAGACCTCGCCCACCGCCTCGCTCGCTTGCCGCAAGCCGCCATCGCCGATGAAACCGTCCACGCCGCCCAGCCGCAGGTATTCCGCGTGGGCCGCTGAGATCCAGCCGAAATTGCCGCCGACGCCAAGCGTGTCGTTCTTGCGATGCCACAGCGTGCCGCCAGCGAGGACGCCAAACGACAGCGACCGATCCGTCGACGTGTACGCGTACACCTCCGTTTGGCCGTCCGAAACCATGCCGCGCAGGAATACGCCAATGTCGTCCGTCAGGTGCTGCTCCAGGTTCACGCCGATGCCGTACTTGTCGTCCGGCTTGCGCGCCCAGCAAAGATCCGGCGCGCCGGCGTTGGTCGAGCCGTAGTTGAAGCCCTCGCACTTGGCGGCGTTCTTGTTCGGGTCCGCCTGAATCGCCGCGACTGCATCGGTGAACCGCCCGGTCAGTAGCCGGTTGTGATACGCCAGTAGCTTGACCGCGCCCTCCCGGCCCAGAAGCGTGTGGCGGTGCTCCACTTCAACCTGATCGCCGTAGTACGTCCCCAGACGCAGGTCCAGCTCCAGCTGATTCGGGTGATCCGGCGGTGCCATCCGCGCCATGCGGACGGTCCAATCGTCCCAATAGAACTCCGCCAGCGCGCCCCACGAGTAACCGCGCGCGTCCGAGGCAAAGTCGTACGCCGTGTGCGTCATGAACGCCATGTTGAAGAACTGCCGCCGCAGGTCGCCGGCAAATGTGTTCTTGTCCATGAAGTCCAGCACGCTGAAGTTGCCAACCACAAGCACAATCCGCCGGTGATCCACAACGCGCCCGAGCCGCATCGGATCGGAGATCAGCTGCTCGCGCTCGCCGCCGAGGTTGAACATCTGTGTGATGTAGGCGCGCGACCGGTAAATCTGCGGCGTTTCGGTGCCGGTCTTCTGCAGTTCCCAAATCTGCACTGCGCCGCCCAGCCCGCGCAGGTTGGAAAGCGCGCGTTCGGAGATGACCTCGGGCACAAAATACGCCTCCGCGTTCTTCCACAGCCGCACGCCCATGAATGCGGTCAGCGTACCGGCGAAGGAGCGCTCGCTTTCCGTCGAGAGCGAGTTCACGCTGCCGTTCAGGTTCGTGTACTTGGCGGCGAACGGCGCCTTCCAGACGGATGCGTAAGTGAACTGGCCGTAGGCATTCCACCGCTCGTTGTCCATGTCGTGCAAGCCGCGCTCGTCAAGCAGGTTCATCACGTCGAACTGTTCATCCGGCCGCGGCGCCGCCGCACCGACTTCTGCCCAGGCCGTTGCCGCCGCGCACTGCAGCCACAGCGTGACCAGCAGGCACGACAAGTGCACCAGATTATGGGCGAAGAAGCGGTGCATCGGGGACTGGCCTGCAAGAAGGGGAGCGGCCGACGGTTTCCGGATTTGAACCCATGAATGCCACGCCATAGCAGGTTGCGCCGAGGACGTGGGGGTGTCAAGGCGCGCGTCGGCCAGCGGTAGGTTCCCGCCACCATTCGCGCTATCCTCACACCGGTGCGCCCGCGCCGCGGCCGGAGAATCCCATGAATCCACACCGCCACCCGATCCTGACGCCCATCGCGGGGCGAATTCCGCCCACGCTCTCCGCGCCGCTGGCGATGCGCCTTGACGCCGCGATGCAGGCTGCGCTGCCGACGCTGTTGGCGCGTGAAGCGTATGTCGTGACGCGTGTCGCGACGCTGCTCGATGTGCTCGCGGTTGCGCCGGAGCCAGCTGATCTGGTGCAACTCGAACACGACGTGCGGACGCTGAAACAGCAACTGCGCGACCTCGCGTGCCAGGGCCAGCCGGGACTGCGGGCCATCGAGCTTGCGGACCGCCTGCTGGCGTCCGAACGGCCGGAGTTGATGGATGCGGCTTGGTCGCCGGCGTGGCTGCATGCGGCGGAGATGCGCTGGCTGGACAAGTTCAACCGCGACTTGGGCAACTACGCGCGGTGGCAGGCGCTTGTGCTCGCCGCGGTGGCGGACGTGCCGGAGGCGCGCATCGAGGACGTTGCAGCGGGCGCGGCCGGTTTCCTGCTTTGGCTGGCCGAGCACACCGACCGGCGGGACCTGCACCTGTCGGCGAGCGACTATTCGACGAACTACGTCGCGCAAGGCCAGCGGGCGGCGGCGCGCGCGAAACCTGGTGCGATCCCGGTGGCCGTTCTGCGGCGCGATGCGACGCATCTGGCGTCGATTGCCGGCCAGGTCGACCTCATCGTCTGCACGCAGGCCACGCACCACATGCCGCCCGCCCTCATCGCGCGGCTGGTGCACCAAGGGCTGCGCGCGGCGACCCACGGCGTGTTGCTGATCGACGTGTTGCGTAGCGCCGGCGGTATGCTCGCGGCGGGCATTGGAACCAACCTTTCCACGCCAGCGCCGCCGTTGATGATCGACGCGATGCAGTCCATCCGCCGCGGATTCCTGCCGGCGGAATTCGCGCTTTACGGCCACCTCGCGGGCGCGCGCTACGTCCGCGCGGACGCCCAAGGCCCTGCGTACGCGGTGTTGCATGCGCGGCTCCACGCGCAATGACCCTGCGATCCGCCGTCTTGCCGCGTGCCACCAGAAGCCAGTTTGCCTAGAACGCCTTTGCGGCCCAGCCGTGCTTTTGCGCAAAATCGGCTCGCGCGAACAACTGCAACAGCAGCCCCGGACGCAGCGGAATGGCCACAAGACGGTACTGCGCGCGAAACCGCGGATGCCGCAGGATGTCCTGCTCGTACACGCGGACTTCCCGCCACGGAAACGGCTGATCGGCGTTCGTCACCAGCGGTCCGTTGCTCAGGAAGATGAGGTCCGGCTGGCGCTTGAGCACGTAGTCGCCGTCGTGCCGCTGATGACCGGGGTAGAAGTAGCTCAAGTCGGGCGGCAATTGCGCGATGTGGGCGTCGTTCAGCCCCAGCAGGTCGATGGCCTGGAAGTGTGACAGGTACGGCAGTGCGCCGGCGGGAGCCAGCGCAATCGTGGTCGTCGGCGGCAGGATTTGGCCAAGGCGCTCGCCGATCGCGCCCCAGCGCTTCACCCAATCGCCTTCCATCCGCACCATCGGCAGCAGTAACCGCCACGGCAGCAGCAGGAGCGTCACGAGCACCACGCCAGCCAGCCAACGCGTCAGGAGCGTCGTGCGCGCCGGCCACGTTCGCGGCGCCAACAGCGTCTGGAAACCGTCATCAGCGGCCGCCAGAAGCGTCGGCGCGAGCGGTACAAAGAAGCGCCAGAGCGGAAAACTGTCGCCACCGCTTGTCGCCAGCACCGGGGCAAACAGCACCAGGAAGATCGCCCGCGCGCGCGCCCGCTCGCCCAGCTCCGTCTGAACGAGACGCGCGCCAGCCAGCAGAACGAGCACCAGCCCCACGCCCACGCCCGACGACGTCAGCAGGAACCGCCCCAGGTCCAGGAGCCCCGGGGGCAGCGCAACGGTCGGCGGCATCATCTTGGCGCGCGCAGAATTGGCGATCCAGGCGTGGTGATAGGCCAGGCGAAACGCCAACTGCGCGGCAAAAGCCGTCAGCGCGCTTGCCGCGTGGATCAAGGAATCCCGCTGCCAGCGCCGCGCCGCAAGCTGGGACGCCGCGCTCCAGGCAAGCACCGCGAGCAAGCCTTCCGGGCGCGCCAACGGCAGCAGCACCGCCACCGCGAGCAGCACTTTGCGGTGGCGCGGGGAATTCGGCGAGAGGCACGTCAGCGCCGCGATCAGGCACGCCACAAGTCCGGTCTCCAGCCCGTTCACGGTGTGATAGAGCCACGGAAGGCACGCGATCAGCGCCGCCGCACCCAGCCAACGCGGCCGTTCGCCTTTCTCGCCCAGCGCGACGATGCCCAGCGTTGCCATCCCCAGCAGCGCGCCCAGGACGTGCGCGGCGGAGGCCAGATCCACGCCCAGTCGCTCAAACGGCGCCAGCAGCAGCAGCCACAGCAGGCTGGAATAGCCCTCCAGCGGCGCTTCGCCTGGATTGAAGACCAGCCCTTGGCCGGCGACAAGATGGCGAACGTAGCGAAACGTGATGTATGCGTCGTCAACCGGCGTCTGCGGCACGCAGAACGTCCACACCAGCAGCGCAAAGACGGACCACAGGAGCAGCAGACCGACGAAGTGCTTCTTCAGGGGAGGCCGCCGCAAGTTGTGATGGGATGGGCTTTCACGCTGTCGGCGATGTTGCGCTGCGGGTCAAGCCTCGGTCAAGCAGGCGACCCATGCAGCCGCGTGAATCAGAGCGCGGCGGCCTGATCGGCGAGCAGCGCGTCCAGCTTCTGGACCACGGGCTTCAGCTGCGCCACGCCGGCTTCATCCAGCTGGCGGCGCTCCGTGCCATGGTAATCCAGCGGATCCACGACCTTCTCGCCCTGGTTCAGCTGGTAGTGCAGGTGCGGCGCGGTTGAATGCCCCGTGTTGCCCGTCAGCGCGACAACTTGGCCGGCTTCCAGCTTGTCGCCCACCTTCACGCGGTTCTCGGACAGGTGCAGGAACTTCGCCAGCGTGCCGTCCGGATACTGAACCTCCACGCAGTTGCCGTTCGCGCCCCAGTTCCAGTTGGTCCGCAGCACGGTCGCCGCAAACGGCGTGTAGACTTCCGTGCCCACCGGCGTCTTGAAGTCCATGCCCTTGTGCGTCGGGCGATCCTTGAGCAGCGACGTGATCTGCTGGTACTTCTTCAGCGGGCCGTTCTTGAGCGTCAGCGGCACTTCCGTGCCGTTCTCGTTCCAGTAACTCGTAAACGCATCACCGGGCGCCTGCCACTGATACGCGCGGAACGTCTTGCCCTTCTTCTTGGCTGACAGCGTCGCGACCGCGATGTCCGGCTTGCCTTCTTCGGTCAGCGTGTACGCCACCGCCATCGCATCGCCATTGGACAGGTCCGTGCGCAAGTTGGTGTCCCACACGAAGAGCCGCGCATACGCCTGGCTGAGGCCGTCGCCTTCGTCGCCAATCGCTTCCATGAAGGACTGGGACGGCGTGTTCTTCAGCGCCGCTTTCACGACCTTCCACTCGCCAGCGGGCAGTTCGACCGGTTTGGCCGCGTCGACCTTGGCCACGGCGGGCTTGGCAGCGACCGGCTTCTTGGCTTCAGCCGACTTGTCGGCCGGCCGCGTCGCCAGCAGGACCACATTCAACAGCACCGAGCACGCCAGCAGCGCCAACGCGATGGTCGTTTTGTTCAAATGCGAGTTCATCTCCACACCTCCAGGATCACGTTTGGGCGACTTCGTTGCAGTTGACCGTTTGTCCCACGCCGATTCAGCAGCGGGCGGTCCCTCGGGTGACGATAATCGTGTGGCAAAAAGTGCAAAGTTTTCTGCCAGTCGTGGGCCGGCGATGCCGCGAAAATGCTGCCAAACGCGAGCGGCAAAGGCTGTGGCAAAAAGCGGCCCATGCGCCGCGATTCGTGCCGGACGCGCAGTTGCTGGAAATGAATGAAGATTATCGGTTAGCTGCGAACTTGGAGCACGCCGCGCGTCAGGACTTCATCGCCGCGCACGAGCAGCGCGTCGAGCGTCTCCGGGTCGCGCACGTTCAGGCACACGCGCACGTCATCGCCCGCCTTCGCTTCGCGGCGGTACTCGAGCGTCACCAGCGCCAATTGCCGCTTGGGTTGCCACTCTGCGATGGCGCCTGCGCGCTCCATGAACCACCGCGCGTCCTCGAACAAATCGACGTAGCGCGAGTGATTCACGTGGCGGAACAGGTCGGTCTGGCTCGGACGGATGGTCTGCGGCCAGCTCCACGCGTCGGTCGGCAGCGCATCGGCGAAGTCGGTCGCCAGTAGATGTTTGTCCAGTTGTGGGCCATCCGGTTGCGCGACAACGCCGTCTGGCAGCGGCACGGGGCGCCCGGTCTCGTCGATCTGGACGCCCGTCAGGAGCGCCTCGCAGACCCGCACGCCGTCGTTCGCGCGCGTCATCAGGTGGCCAATGTCCACGCTCGTCCGGCCGGTCCGCACCAGCCAAGTCTGGACGGTCACGTCTTCGCCCCACGTGACCGGCGCGTCCAACTTGAGCCGCTGCGCCCGCACCACCATCTTCCGCCCGCCGGTGAACAGCGCGGCCATCCCGTTGCCCGGTGCCATCGTCGCCTGCCAGCGGCCGTTCTCCAGGTAGCGCAGCAGCTGCGCCGCGCCAACCGTGCCGGTGCGGTCGAGTTCATCGCCGCGGACGCTGAAAGTGAGGCTGGTTGTCGCGTGCGGGTCGAGCATGGGGCGCGAATCCTACGCCCCGACGTGCCGCGGTCAAGCGTCTCCCGGCGTTTCTGGCTGAATTCAGCCGGTCGTGGCAGCATGGCGAGCTGGATGATTCTGACGCCGCCGCTCCTTGATGCCACAACACTTCCGCTGCCCATGCGGTCGCTGACCATGGGCGAGCGTCTGTTGACGTTCTTTGACACGGCGCTCGTCCGCTTGGCGGCGTTCGTGGGCCTCACGCCGGTCCTGTGGAATGTGCTGGGTGAGACGCGCTTTGGCGTTATCGTCACGGCGACGGCGCTGGCGGGCCTGCTGGACTGGCCGCTCCGGGCGTTCTCCGCGACCGCGACGCGCATGTTGCTGGCGGCGGTCCGTGTGGACGACACCGTGCGGCTGCGGCGCGTGGTGCTGATGGGCTGGTTGCTCCTGTCCGTCCTCGGGCTGGCGATCGCTGCGGTGCTGGCGCTGCAGGCCGATTCGCTGGTCGCCGCGCTGGGCATCGAGCTGGCGCTCGCCCCGGACGCTTCTGACTACATCGTCCTGACCGGGTTGCGGATCGCCGCCCAAGCCTCCATGTCCACTTGGCAGTCGGCTGTGCTGGCCGCGGGACTTGCTGGCGAGCTGGGAGCGGTGCGCGGCGCGCGGACGCTGCTGGAAGTCCTGGTGTGTTTCCTGGTCGCCACGGGCGCGTTCAGCCTGCGCACGCTCGGCGTGCTGGAACTGCTGATTGTCGCGCTCTGGGGCGTCGCGCTGCTGCTGGCGTTGCGGCAAGCCGGCGAGGGCTGGCTGCCGACGTTTGCCGACCTCGATTGGCGCACAGGGCGGACGCTCTACGCCAACGGGGCGCTGGAGGCGACCCAATCGACGCCGTTCCTGCTGACCTTTGACGTTGCCGTCTTTGTCGCCGCGCTCGTGCACGGCGTGGAGCTTGCCGCCGTTCTCGCCGTCGCGGCCAACGCGTGTCGGCTTTCAGCGGGCGCGGCGCTGCAGGTCGGCGGGCTGATCTTCGGTCGTATCAAGCAGATTGGTGTGTCGACCCCGCGCGTACAGCGGCGCTGGCTGGTGCGGCGCGCTACGGATGCGGCGCTCGCGGTCGTGGGCGCGCTGACCGTGCTCTGGTGCCTCATGGGCACGCGCGTGCTCGCCGCGTGGCTGGACGTGCCGCCGCCGACGGGCCTTGGCTTGGGAGTGGCGGTGCTGCTGCCCTTTGCGGTGGCGAGCATCGTCGCGGTCCGCTACCTCGTGACCGTCGGCATGGAGAGCCACCTGGGTCCCGTTGCGGCGGCCGAACTGATGCTCGCGGTCATTCTCTGTCTGGGGATGATTGGCCCGTGGGGGCTGGGCGGCGCCGTGTTGGCTATCACCTTGGCGCATGTGCTCACCATCGGTTGGCGCGCGCCGTGGACGATGTGCCGCGATCTGCAGATGTCGCCGCTGCGCTTCGCCCGTGGCCGATTGTGGCGTTTTGCCATCGCCGTGGTTCCGGCGCTGCTGGGCGGCCTGGCGCTGAGTGGTCTGAGGACGGTGCGCGGCGCGCGGGAACTGCTGACCATCGCGGTCATCTGCCTGATCTTTCAGACAGTAGCCGCGTTTACGTCATGGTACGTCGCCGCTCAGCGCGTGGGCGTTGAGGACGATTGATTCGCAGTTCTGACAGGTGGCTTAGTCGGCGCGTTTCAGGTTCGGCGGCAGGAAGAACGACAGGCCCGCGCTGAACAGCAGATTGCCGCCAAACACGGGGTCTTGCGCCTGGCCAAAGCGGGTCACCGACAGCGTGCGCTTCATGTACACGTCGGCGAGGTCGACGTTGAGCGCGAGCACCTTGGAGAAGAACAGCCGAAAACCGCCGCCAATGCCCGGCGCGATGGTCGAGTTCTTCTGCGCCGTATCGATCGTCGGGCCACCGGTCAGGCCAGCGAGGCCGAACGACAGCGTCGCGTGGACGTCAAACTGGATCGGCAGCGAGCCAAACGCCACGAACTTGCCGACGAGCGGCGAAGCCTGCACGTGCGCCGTGGCCATGTAGCTGATCGACGACGGTTCCATGATGAAGTTGGCGTTGCTGACGTGCACTTTGGCGGCGACCTGATCGGCGGTGCTCGTCACGATCGGAATTCCGTACATCAGGTCCGCGCCGACCGACAGCCATTCCAGGATGTGGTAATCGTAGCGAATGCCCGGCAGCAGGTTGCGCGTGTAGGGATCGCCGAGCGTCGCATTGAAGATGACGCCGAGCTCCTGGCGGCCCGCGCGGTACTGCAACGAACGGCGCACGACGGGCGAATTTTCCAGCACGTCATCCGCGCGCGCCACGGGCGTCATCGCCGTTGTGGTCGACAGCACA
>CAINLT010000437.1 GCA_903850505.1 uncultured Myxococcales bacterium
CGACGAAGATGTTCCAGGACCTCTTCATGGCCTTCAAGTACAGCCACGCGCCGATCGTCTCGGCGCCGCACAGCATGACGTTTGGCGGCGGCTGCGAAGTCGCGATGCACGCCAGCCGCATGCAGGCGGCCAGCGAGACCTACATGGGCCTCGTGGAAGTGGGCGTCGGCCTGATTCCAGGCGCGGGCGGCACCAAGGAGCTGACGGTCCGTTCGCTGAACGGCGTGCCGGCGGAATCCAAGGTCGATCGCCTGCCGCTCCTGCAGCGGGCGTTTGAGACCATCGCGTTGGCCAAAGTGTCCACAGGCGCGGGCAACGCGCGCGAACTCGGCTTCATCCGCGACCTCGACAGCATCAGCGTGGATCCGGAACGCCGGATCGAGGACGCCCGCCGTCTTGTCGTCAACCTCGCGTCGCAGGGCTACCGTCCCGCCAACGCGCCGGACAACCTGAACCTGCCGGGTGCGGAAGCCATCGCCACGTTTGACATGGCGCTGTACACGTTCCGGCTCGCCGGTCAGGCCAGCAAGCACGATTGCACGATCGGCCACGAAGTCGCCCGCGTGATCTGCGGCGGCGAGCGCGGCGGTCTGCGGACGGAGCAGGATCTGCTGGATCTGGAGCGCGAGTCGTTCCTGAAGCTGGCGGGCATGCAGGAGACGCAGGACCGGATCCTGCACATGCTCACCACCGGCAAGCCGCTTCGCAATTAAGCCATCAGACTGAACCCTTACGGACATTTGGAGAGAACCATGTCGAACACAGCAGTCATTGTCGCGGCGGTGCGTACGCCGTGTGGTCGGGCGTTGAAGGGCAGTCTGGCGCGCGTGCGGCCGGAAGATCTGGCGGCGACGGCGATTGCCGGCGTGCTGGCGGCGGCCAAAGTGCTCAAAGGCTCGGACATTGAAGACGTCATCTTTGGATGCGCGATGCCGGAAGGCCCGCAGGGCATGAACATCGCGCGCATCGCGGCGTTGCGCGCTGGCTTGCCGGTGGAAGTGTCGGGCGTGACGGTCAACCGTTTCTGCTCGTCGGGTCTGCAGGCGGTTGCGCAGGCGGCGATGGCGATTGAGGCCGGTCACAACGACATCCTGATCGCGGGCGGCATTGAGTCCATGAGCCAGGTGCCGATGGGCGGCTTCAAGTTTGCGCCGCACCCGCGCGGCATCCTGGAATGGCCGGAAATCTACATGCCGATGGGCAACACGGCGGAACTCGTCGCGGCGAAGTACAACATCAGCCGCGCCGATCAGGATGCGTTCGCCATCGCGAGTCAGCAGAAGGCGGGTCGGGCGCTGGCCGCGGGCATGTTCAACGACGAGTTGGTCGCCGTGAACACCCCGGATGGCGCGCTCGCGGTGGACGAACTGCCGCGGCCGGAGACGACGCTGGAAGGCCTCACCAAGCTGAAGCCGGCGTTCCAGGCCAATGGCACGGTGACGGCGGGCACGTCGAGTCCCCTGACGGACGGCGCGGCGGCGGTTGTCATCATGTCGGAAAAGAAGGCCAAGGAGCTCGGCGCGCCGATTCTCGGCTATTTCCGCGGCTTCCAGGTCGGCGGCGTGCCGCCGGAGCTCATGGGCATTGGTCCAGTGGCCGCAGTGCCCAAGCTCTTGGCGCGCGCGGGCCTGACGCTGGACCAGATCGACCATTTTGAGCTGAACGAAGCCTTTGCGGCGCAGAGCCTCGCGGTCATCCGCACGCTCGGCATCGATCCGGCCAAGGTCAACCCGTATGGCGGCGCGATCGCGCTCGGTCACCCGCTGGGTGCGACCGGCGCCAAGCTGACCGCGACCTTGCTGCACGGCCTGAAGCGCAACGGCGGCAAGTACGGCATCGTGACGATGTGCGTCGGCGGCGGCATGGGCGCTGCAGGCTTGTTCGAGCGCGCCTGATCCTGCGCAGTCAAATGCCGCTTGAATTGACCGGGTTGGGCTCGCCGTCTGCGCGCTGGCGCCGACGTCGTGCTCTGCTATCCTGCCGGGGCGTCAGTGGTTTGGCGCTCTCTTGACCGGCGGCTGCGGCCAGGGCGATGCGATGTTTGACGAGAGGCGGCAAAGTCCGCGGCAACCCACGCTGATCCGAGCGACGGCCATCATGGGCCGGGTGCGTTTTGACGTTGTTTGCACCGATACCAGCCCGACCGGCGCCTCGTTCACTACGCGCAATCCGCCGACGATCGGCGCGGAAGTCGTCATCGAATTGCGCGCCGGCGGCGGCGACGGCCCGATCGTCAACCTCCACGGCATCGTCACGCGCAATTCCCAGATGGGCAGCCCGGGACCAATCGGCTTTGCGTTGGCGTGGCAGAAGGCGCGCTGCGACACGGGGCCGGATCCGCTGTTCTGGGTGCTGCGGCATGTGGTGCACATCAGCGTCCAGGGCGATGCGGACCTGACGCCGGGACGTTCAGCGGAATACGTGTTCCGGCCCATGGCGGAAGGCCGCCCGTCCGAAGAGCAGAACAGTGAGACCCCGCACGGCAACCCATCCTCGCCAACGCGTCCGAGCAGCGTGCATCAGGCGCTCGGCGTTTGGTCGCCGCCGGTGCACCGCATTGCGGCCGGGACTTCCCGGGAATCCCAGACGCTGGAGCCAACGCGGCAATCCGCGCAACATCCCGTGCTGCTGGAGCCTCAGGCGCCCGTGACGGCCCCGGTGCCGCGTGGCCCGTCGGGCGTGCTGTCGCCACCGGCTGTCGACGCGAGCCGCAACCGTCCGTCCGCGCCGATCCAGGAGAAGGACCCGAGCGGGCTTTTTGACAGCCTGGACGACGGCCTGTCCGTCGCCGTTGGCCGGCGGAGCGATCTTTCGTCCGCGACGCGCGACGATTCCTCGCACTCATGGCCTGTCTACGCGCTGGCACCGGGTGAACGGCGGTTGGTCACGGATCCGCGCGCTTCCGCGGCACACGTCCCGCCGCGCCCCGTCCAGGCGCCGACCGCGCATCACGCCTCGGGCGTCGTGGCGCAGGACACCCTGGGCGGCCGCTTTGTGCGCCCACCGGCGATTGGCAACAACCATCCGATGGTCGCGCCGCACGTCCAGCCGTCCAGCCAGCCGTTTGACCCGTCTGCGGACCGCACCGATCCGGCCGACCCCATGCCGGTCCAGCCGCGCAAGCCGGAAGGCGCCCGGATGCTGGTCGCCGCCGACGTGCCGATCACCTTCCTGCGTCAGAATCAGCTGGTTCCGGGCCAGCTGATCGGCATCGCGGAACAGCTCGCATGCGTGGTCACGCAGGGCGACGCGCCCGACCTCGACGAAGTGCTCGTCATCCATCTGCCCGTCCGCGTCGAGAACGCGTGGCGGACCGTGCAACTGACCGGGAAGCTGCTGCAGGTCACAACCGACACGCCCACCGGCAAACGCTTTGTGATGCACATCGAGCGGGCCGACGAGGGCCGCAACAAAGGCGCATTCCGCGCATTCCTGCAGGCGCTGAAAGGCCCGTGAATCCACAGCCACGCACAGTTTTGCGGGAGATCGCCGTGGCGATGCTGCTGGCCGCGGTGGCGCTCTGGCTGATTGACCGCGTCGCCCAGTCGGTCGCATGGCTGGCGCCGCTGGCTGGGCTGTTGTCCGCGCTGACGTTCGTCGCAGTGCCGCTTCTGGTGCTGCGCTCAGGTGTCCGGCGCGGCTTGCCGGAATTGGCCGATCCTTTGGGCATCGACCGCGCGCCGCTGTGGCGCGGTTTGGCCCAAGGCGTGCTCGTGAGCCTCGTCGTGCTGCCGCTCTTCGCGGTCGCGCTGGACGTGCTGCAGGTCAACGTCCTGCACCATCGCCGGCTGGGCGTCGAGGCGCTGGAAAGCGCGGGCATTGCCTTTCAGGGCCGTGGCGCGCCGGCCGCCGACCACATCGTGCTGCTGGACGATCGCCGCGGTCTGGCGGTGGAAAACCACATGCGCCTGGCCGTGCTCGTGCAGCCCGCGTGCACTGAACAGCCGCTGTGCGCGCCGCGGACGCTGCCGCCCGGAGGTCGCCTCCTGCTCGCGCCGAGCGCCGCGCGCGACCTGCAGGTGCGCGACACGCGGGGTCAGCCGCTGCCGGACGGTGCGGTGATGGCCGCCGCGACAGGCGAGGCGCTCGCCAATCCCATTCGCGCTGCGCCGGGGCTCGGCTGGCTGTTGCTGTGGCTGTTCAGCCAACTGCTCGTCGTCGCGCTGCCCGAGGAGATGTTCTTTCGCGGCTACGTGCTCGGCCGTCTGCGCGCGTGTTTCCCGGTGCGCCGCAGCGTGTTCGGTGTGCCGTTCGGCTGGCCCCACATCCTCTCCGCGGCGCTGTTTGCGCTGATTCACCTGGTGCTCGTGCCAGCGCCGGCGCGGCTGCTCGTGTTCTTCCCGGGCCTGCTTTTTGCCTGGCTGGCTGAGCGCAGCCGCGGGGTTTTTGCCCCCGCCGCGCATCACGCCCTGGCCAACGTTTGCCAGACGGCGCTGCTGTTGCTCTACGCGCCGTAGCGCTTCGGCTGCATTCTCTTGCGTCGCGGGTCAATTCACGCCAGAATCAACGATTATTCCGGTGTTTGCAGTTGCCCGTGCGGGTTCGGGCAAGAATGCGGTTTGCTAAGGAAATCAAATGATTATTCATTGTCGCTGGTCGTCCATCGTGTCCGTTTCCATTGCGCTGACTGCTGCGCTTGGCTTGGCTTCCTGCGGCGACGACGTCGCGGTGCTTGGTCTTGAGAGCCAGGATGTCGCAGGCACCGATCAGGATGCGGTCATTGCCGCTGACGCCGCGACGGATCAGGACGCGCCGATCAAGCCCGACTCGACCGACAAGGACGCTCCGGACGCGATGGGCACGGATGCTGCCGATGCCATGACTGACGCCGATGTGCCGCCGGGTCCGGATGCCGATGCGATCCAGCCCGATACCGTCCAGCCCGACGCGGGGACCGACGTCACCGCGCCCGACGATGCGACCGCGACGGGCGACACGGCGGACGCGACGCCTGGCGATGACGCGATCGCGGGCACGGATGCCGTGGTCGGCGACGATGTGCCGCCGGCTGACGATGCGACGACGACCGCTGACGTGGGCGTCGATGCGACCGACGTGGGTCCGGTGGGCTGCACGACCGCGCTCGACTGCGCGGGCGATGTGACGACGTGCCAGGCGTGGCAATGCGTGGAAGGCCAGTGTGCGCTCGCGCCCGCGGCCGATGGCAGCGCGTGTGAGGACGGCAACACCTGCACCGGCAGCGACACGTGCGCGGCGGGCGTCTGCGTCGGCGGCGGCAACGTCTGCGACTGCCAGGTGGACGGCGACTGCAACGACGGCAACATCTGCACGGACGACACGTGTGACGGCAGCAAGAAGTGCCTGCACGCCGCCAACACCGCGACGTGCGATGACAGCAACGCGTGTACGGCGGGCGACGTTTGCGCCGACTCGACCTGCAAGTCCGGCGCGTTGAAGACGTGCGACGACGCCAACCTGTGCACGGACGACCTGTGCAGCATCGCGGACGGCACCTGCAGCAACACCGCCAACAGCGGCGCTTGCCAGGACAACAACGCGTGTACCTCCGGCGACGTCTGCGCGGCTGGCACGTGCACGCCCGGCGCGCTCGTGGTCTGCGACGACAACAACCCGTGCACGGACGATGCGTGCGAAGCGGCCCAGGGCTGCGTGGCGCTCGCCAACGCCGCAACGTGCGATGACGGCGACCTCTGCACGCTCAATGATGCGTGCGCCAACAGCAAGTGCGCGGGCGCCGTCAACGGTTGCGACGACAACAACATCTGCACCGCGGACCTGTGCGATCCCAAGACCGGCGCGTGCGGACACGCCAACATCGCCGTGGATTGCGAAGACGGCAGCGCGTGCACGACGGGCGACGTCTGCAAGTCGGGTGTCTGCACCGCCGGCATCGCCAAGGTCTGCGACGACGGCAACGTGTGCACTACCGACAGCTGCGATCCCGCGACCGCCAACTGCCTGACCGCGCCCGCGGCTGGCGCTTGTGAAGACGGCAGCGCCTGCACGCTCAACGACACCTGCGCCGCCGGTGCCTGCGTGCCGGGCACCGCCAAGGTCTGCAACGACAACAACGTCTGCACGGACGACACCTGCGCCCCGGCCACAGGCTGCGTCGCGACCAACAACGCCGTAAGCTGCGCGCCGGGCAACTCGTGCGAGCTTGGAACGTGCAGCGGCGGCTCGTGCCAGACCACCGGCAACGTCGGCTGCGATGACGGCAATCCATGCACCAAGGATTCCTGCGTCCCCGGCACTGGCTGCGTCTTCACGCCCGTCGCCGACGCGACCGCCTGCGGCTCCGCCACGGCTTGTGAAGCCGCCGCGACCTGCCTCGCCGGCGCCTGCCAGAAGGGCAGCGCGACGGACTGCAGCGACGCCAACCCGTGCACGACGGACGGCTGCGATCCGGTCAAGGGCTGCTTCTGGAGCGCCAACACCGATCCGTGCAGCGACAACAACGCGTGCACCGCCGGCGATGTCTGCAAGAACGGCGCGTGCAAGGCCGGCGCGGCGATCGACCCCAAGGTCGCGTGTGACGACAGCAACCTGTGCACCGACGACAGCTGCGACCCGATCAAGGGCTGCGTGCACGCCAACAACGCGATTGCGTGCGACGACGGCAGCAAGTGCACAACCGGCGACGTGTGCGGCGGCGGCGCGTGCGCAGGCGCGGCGATCAACTGCGACGACGCCAATCCGTGCACGAACGACCAGTGCAACACCACCGACGGCACGTGCTTCTGGACCGCCAACAACGCGGCGTGCGACGACGGCAACGCGTGCACGGCCGGCGACGCGTGCCTGCAGACCAAGTGCGTGGGCGGCGCGGCCAAGTCGTGCGACGACGGCAACCCGTGCACCACGGACGCGTGCGATTCCAAGAGCGGCGCGTGCGGCCACACCAACAACGCCTTGACGTGCGACGACGGCAACCCCTGCACGGTCGGCGACACCTGCGCCGCGGGGACGTGCAGCGTCTCAACGCCCAAGGCGTGCGATGACGGCAACGCGTGCACGACTGACTCCTGCGACAGCGCGACGGGCGCCTGCGCTTTTGCCGCCAACACGCTGCCGTGCAACACGGGCGACAAGTGCACCTACGGCGACGCCTGCGCGGCGACGGTGTGCGTCAAGGGCACCAACCAGGTCTGCAACGACAACAACGTCTGCACGACCGACGCCTGCGACGCTGCGACCGGCAAGTGCACGTTCACCGCGGTGGCCAACGGCTCGGCGTGCGATGACACGCTGGCATGCACGACCAACAGCTGCCAGGTGGGCAAATGCGCTGTGACGGCATCGACTTGCAGCGTGTTCTCCGACGCGCTGACCTGCGCCAAGGCCGGCGCGGGCTGGACGCTGGACAAGCCGGCGGGCAAGGCCGTGGTGTGGAACGTCGATCAAACGGCCGTCATCGGCACCGCGACCGAACAGACGTCGCACGAGTGCACGCTGAACTTCAACAACGGCACGAACTACTGCGACGTCATCGGCAACTTCCCCGGCTGCCAGACGCCCAGCGGCAACGCGAGCTCGCCGGTCATCGACGCGACGACGGCTTTTGGCGTGCTGACGCTGCAGTTCGACACGTGGGAGGACGTGGACGGCAATGGCCAGGACATTCCGACCGTGACGCTGTACGACGCGACGTCCAACGCGCAGTTGGCGCAATTCCAGCTGAGCACCACCAACGCCAATCAGCGGCTGTGGCGCAAGGTCGCCGTGGCGATTCCCGCGGTGAGCGGCCACAAGTTCTACGCCGTGTTCAACCTCGGCACCGCGTTTGGCCAGGGCAACACCGGCAAAGGCTGGTATGTGGACAACGTCAACGTCGCGGAAGTCACCGCGCCGGAAGTCTGCAACGACGGCATCGACAACGACGCCAACGGTGCGACCGATTGCGCGGACCTGACGTGCGCCGCCGATCCGGCGTGCTTGATCGAGATCTGCAACGACGGCATCGACAATGACAAGGACGACGCGATCGACTGCGCCGACAGCGACTGCCTGCACAGCCCGTTCTGCCTGAAGCCGGTCATCAGCTGGAACATGGACTGCAGCGACAAGACGTGGGCGTTCAGCGCGGCGCAGGGCAACGGCGTCGCGTGGGCCATCGATGCCACGCCCGTGACGCCGGTGCCCGTCACCGGCTCGTGCACGTTGAATTTCAACAACGGCACCAACTACTGCACGACGGCCAACTGCGGCGCCAATCAGGCGGCAGCCAACGGCACTGCCACGCTCGTCACCGCCTACAACGCAGCGGCGCAGGCGGCGGGTCTCACCCTGCAGTTCTGGAGCTACACGGACGTGGAGGACGTTGCCGGTCAAGGCGCGACCGTCGATCTGCCCACGCTGGAAGTGTCGACCGACAACTTCAACTGCCAGTACCTCCAGGGCGCCAACTTCTGCCCGCAGGCGCTCAATCCGTACACCGGCACGACGATCTTCAACCTGACCAAGACGCCGCAGAAGACGTGGATCCAGCAGACCATCGACTTGAGCGCGTTTGCCGGCAAGTCGTTCACCATGCGCTTCCGCTTCAACTCGGTTGACGGCCAGAACAACAACCACGCCGGCGTGTTCATCGACGACGCCAGCCTGTTTGGCTGGTAAAAGTCGCGGCGTCAGACTACGCTGCCGGACATGCTGGAACCGCGCGGTGGCATAGGCCAGATGGCAGTGGTGGCGGTCCAAGCGGACCTGATCGACAAGCTTGGCCGTGAGCGCGTCCGCGTGGGCGAGAGCGCGCGGCTGCGCTGTGGCCGGGACGTGCTGGCGCTGGTGCTCCCGCAGTCGAGCCTGGACGTGGAGTACGCAGTGCAGGTGGCGCGGCGTCGGCATGTGGCGCTGGAAGTGCGGCATCGCCTGCCCCAGCCGCTGGATGAAGACCTGACCGACGCGATTGTTCTCGACGTGTCCGCGTTGCAGCGGCCGCTGGAAATCGACATTGGCCGGCGACTGGCGACCGTGGGCGCGGGCATGGAAGTGCAGGCGCTGGATCGGGCGGCGCGTCAAGCGCGGCTGTGCGTGCGCGGTTTGCCGCTCTGGCCGGACGAGACGCTGGGCCAGATGCTGGCGGTCGGCGACTGCGGCGAGATCGGGCTTGGCGAGGCGACGCTGCTGCAGGACATCATCGGGGCGCGCGTCGTGACGGGCGCGGGGCGCACGCTGCAGTTGGGGGCGACGGAGTTGTTTGGCCTGACCGCCAGCGCGGCGCGCGGGCTGCCCTCGCCGCTCAGCTTGCTGGACGGGCATGAAGGCCGCGGGCTGGTGGTCTGTGAGCTGACCGTCCGGCTGCACCGCGCGCCGTGGTCGGCTTGGGCGCAAGGCACGTTCCCCGCGACGCGACCGGCGGTCCTGGCGGTGCTGTCGGCCGCCCGGGCGCTGCTGGCGACGCGGCAGATCGACACGCTGCGGCTACAGGAAAGCGGCGGCGAAGCGACGCTGGCGGTGCGCGTTTCCAGTCTCCGCGACGAAGGCGATTTGGCGCTGCTGACCCGCGAGACGACGGCGCGGCTGGCGGCGTGCGGCGTGGATCTGACGGCGTTTGCGCAGGAGGAACGCCGCGTGCGGTTGGGGCAACAAGCGCCGGGCTGGCCGGAGCCGCGGCTGGACGGCGCCGTGCTGGAGCTGCAACTCGCCTGGCCGGACATTCCGGCGCTGCTGGATGTGGCGGACGCACTCGCGGCGCGTACGGACGTGCCGGTTCAGCGCGCGTGGGCGGTTGGCGCGGACGCCGTGCGGCTGCGGCTGCAAGCGGCGGGTCCGGGACCACATCCGTTCCAGGCCGACGCGGGCCATCTGTTGGACGCTGGCGCGTTGCCCATTGCCGGCGGCTCGCGGTGGCGGCAGGCGGTGCGCGAACGGATGAGTCCGGCTGCCAAGGTCGTGCTGACGTCCCTGTACCGGGCTTTTGACCCCGATTCGCTCGTCTCGCCAAAGTCGGGACTGCCGTAGCCCGGCAAAGCGCGACCGTCAGAGCCCGGCAAAATCCTGTTGCCGCAGCGCTTCGTACAGCACGGCCGTCACGCAATTGGCCAGATTGAGGCTGCGGATTTCGCCGTTCGTGGGCACAAAAACACCCTGCGCGGCGTAGCGGTCCAGCACGTCCTTGGGTAGCCCGCGGCTCTCGCGGCCAAACACCAGCACGTCGTCGGGGCGGTACTGCACCTGATCGTAGCGCGTCTTGCCGTGGGCGCTGAAGAACCACAGCCGCTGGTTGGGCAGCGCGGCGATCAGCGCGTCCAGATCACCGTGCTGCCGCAGCTGCACCTTGTGCCAATAGTCCAGCCCGGCGCGCCGCACAGCGGCTTCGTCAATCGCGAAGCCCAGCTTGCCGACAAGGTGCAGCGGCGTGGCCGTGCCGACGCAGACGCGACCGATGCTGCCGGTATTGCCGGGAATCTCCGGCTCAATGAGTGCGATGTGCATGAAACTGCTTCAGAAGTAGTAGGTGAAGCCGGCCCCGCCAGCAAAGCCGCCGCGGACGCCGATCAACACGCTGGTGT
This sequence comes from uncultured Myxococcales bacterium, assembly GCA_903850505.1. Taxonomy (GTDB): domain Bacteria; phylum Myxococcota_A; class UBA9042; order UBA9042; family UBA9042; genus CAIYBN01. The sequence goes on from CAINLT010000437.1 coordinate 10,494, forward strand.
CCTTGGCCTGATCCAGCGCCGTCGTCGCGCCGTCCGAGCGGCCAAGCGGCTGGCCGAGGTCGATCGTCAGGCCGACGTGGCCGATCAAGCTGAAGTGATCGTTCAGGAACAGCTCGCCGTGCAACGGAATTTCAGCGCCAAAACGCCAACTTCCGTCGTCCACCGGGGTCGGCACGTTGGGCCGATAGAACACGGCGTAGCTCGCCAGCGTGTACTGGAGCCAGGGCCGGATCCCGATGGCGAGGCTGGCCTTGGGCGCGTCGGCGATGCGGTACAAAATACCAAGCGCGAAGCGAAGTTGCGTCAAGTCCGGGCGGGTAACGCGTGCAGGAACGGCCGTCGTGGAGACGTAGCCAACGAGGCCTTCCAGCGCGAGGTTCGTGCGCCAGTAGCGAAAGACCGCCATCGGCATGCCTTCGGTCGTGATCAGCAGGCCAACGCCGCCTTTCCCCGTCATGTCACGGGCTTGCGCTGGAATCGCGGCAAAAATCAGCACCGCCAGCACCAGCAACCGACTGGGCAACGTCATCGAGACTTTGGCGTGGCGCTGTGGCTTCGCTATCATCGCGCGCTGATGGTGCGCTTCTACGCCAAGACCCTCAAGTCTCTGCACGTCTGGTTTCTGCACATTTGGTGGCAGCGGCTGGTTTCCTTGCGCGCGGTGCTCGCCTGGAGCGCCGGACTGTGGCTGACGGTTGTCGCTGTGCCGTTCGCGTTTCTGTACCCGGAGGAAGGGCTGGGTCGGCGGATTTGCATGGCGCTGGCGCTGCTTTCCCCCGTCGGCGTGGTCGCAGCGGTGCCGTCCGGCGAGGCGACGATGTTGCTGGGCGCGGCGCTGGGCGGCCTGGTGCCCATCCTGGTGGCGTGTCCGGCGCTGCATGGGCCGCGCACTTCCGGGCCGGTGCAAGGGCTGTGGCTGGCGATCCTGCTGCTTGGCCTGCTCCGGGCGGTGTGGAATCACGACAGTCAGGGCCAAAATGAGGCAGACCTCCGTCGGCTCATGCGCGTTTGGCAGGGCGGCAAGCTGGCGCTGGCGGATCGCCTCGTGCTGTTGCTCGCGCCCGTCTGGCTCGCGCTGGCGTGGCGCGTCGGCGAGATCGCGGCGGATGAGGTTGAATCCGCGCGCTCGGCGCGTTTGGCGGGCGTGGCGCTCTGCTGGGTGGCGGTGCGGCTGGTCCCGATGCGCGGTCCGCTGCCGGGACTGGACGGCAGCGGGCCGTTGGGCGATCGTTGGCCCCTGTGGCTGGGGCGACGGCTATCGTGGCTGGCGCTGTTCGGCGGCTTGTGGTGGCTCTGGCACCGCCCCGGTTAGCTTGGAGACCCGTCGATGGGCAAGCAGTTGATTCCCTGGCTCGGTGTCGCGTTGGCGCTTCTGGCGATCTGGCCGCTCGCGCGCGCGCTCGACGCCATCGCCCTGCGCGACTATCTGGGCGGCGGGCTTCTGCTCGGCCTGACGTGGGTGCTGGCGCGCACGGGCGTGGAGTTGGCCGGCCTGCCGCGCTGATCGCGCCCGGAGATTGCCGCGATGGCCGAAAAGCTGGCACTATGGCGCATCGGTCGGCATTTGCCGGCGAACCGGGAGCGTTCCTTGCTGTTGCTGCGTCAAAGCCTGTCGATGGTCGTTGTCCTGGGCCTGTTGGCCTGTACGGGCAAGCCCACAACTTTGCAGGACAAGTCGATGTCCGCGGTGACGTCCTACGTGGGCGACATCAAGCTGCCGGTCGGCGTCGTGCCGGGCCATCCGTGGGCGACGCGCGCGTGCAAACCGGGTCAGCGCGAGGCCGATGTGCTCGCGTGCGTCGACGGCGTGGCCATTCCCCGCAGCCGGTTTGACGCCGTCCAGCCAACCTATCCGGCCGGCACGCCGCCGCGCGCGATCGTGCAGGCGCTTGTCGACGAAGAGATCCTCGCGCACGCTGCCGCCAAGACGCTATGGGGTGATTGGCTGCAGGAGCCGCTGCACCGCCTGCTTGTTGGCCGCCTGCTGCAGGACCAGATGGAAGCGAAGCTGGGACCGGACCAAATTTCGCCAGACGACGTCAAGGCCGCGTGGGCGGTCAAGCAGGTCCGCCACAGCTACGATCGACCCGAGATCTACACCGTGACGGATGCCCAGCTCATCTGCTGCACAGGCGACTTCCGCCAATGCAGTGAGGCGGAATCGGCCGTCAAGTGCGTCAACGAGATGGAGCCGACGGCGCGGGCACTGGCCGCCTACCTGAACGAGAATCCGCCGCAGACTGTGCAGGAAATGCATGGCCGCGTGGGCGCTGACCCGCGCTTTGCCAAGGCGGCGGTCGTTGAAGTGTCGTTCTTCTGGGAGCCCACCAAGTCGTACGCCGAGCAGAAGGGCTACACCCTGATGGTTGAGTCGTTCACGCAGGCGACGCTCAAGCTCAAGCCGGGCGAGATTACCCGCGAGCCCGTGCGCTCCCCGTTCGGGTGGCACGTGATCCGGCTGGACACGTACGTGCCGGCGTCCCACAAGGGACTGGAAGACCCGGCGATCCTGGCCGACCTGAAGAAGAACCTGGTGCCGGCGCTGCGCGACCAGAAGGTGCAGAAGCTGATCAGCGACCTCGCCAAGGCGAGCGACGTGCAGGTCTACCTCACGCCATTCGATTCGCCCTGACGGCTAGGGACACCACGGCGGCTTGGGACTGGCTTGGCACTCGGCGTTCAGCGGGCTGTAGCCGTAGCAACCTTCCGCGGCGAACGCCAGGACAGCATCGCGTTTGATCGGCGTCGTGTTCTGCAGCGTGATCTGGTCGGCGTCCAGGTGATTGGCCGTCGCGTCGTTGAGGAAACGACCGGGCGTTGCCGGATCCATGTGGTAAAGCGCGACGGTCTCCGGCGTCTCCGCGCTGTAACGGCGGGCGAGCGGCGCGGTGCCGACATTGGGGCCCACGGCCGCGCGCACCTCATCCAACAGCCCGTCAAACGGCTCGATTTGCAGGCCACCGGCCGCAGCCGTCGGCATCTGTCCGAGGAGCAGCCACGAGCTGGTATCGAAGCCCGGCGCCGGCTTGATCGCCAGCTTGTTGTCCGCCTTGGCGAGCGCACCGCCGTCCAACGCCGCGCGCATGTCGCCATCCTTGGCGTTCCAGACGCAGCGCAGGTGATGCCAGCTGTTGGGTGCGATGGTCGGACTGATCGACGTCGATTTGGCCAGCTTCTCCAGCCCGCAGAAGGCCACCGTGTTGGCACCCAGCGGCGCGACGCCCATCGTAAACGCCAGCGCGTTGGTCGGCTTGGTGCCTGGCACGCCAACGACGAGGAACGGCATGGGCATCGTCTTGGGCGCGGTGCGCACGAAGAACCAAGCCTCGATCGACCAGTTCTCCTTGCCGTCGAATTGCACCGCGCCGAGCGTGGTCAGTCCGGCCAGCGACTTCGCGTCCGTGACGTCGAGCGCGGTGCGCACCTGACATTTGTCGCACGCGTCGCAGCTGTCCGTGTTGCCGTCGTCGCAGGACTCGCCCTCGATCGGATCGACGGTCTGGTTGCCGCACAGCGGGCCGCCCTTGCCCGCCGTCGCGTCGGCGACTTTGGCGTGCAGCGCGTCGTCAGAGAGCGTGTTGGGCAAGCAGGCCGGGAGGGCCAACAGCAGCAGGAGTGCGAGGCGTTGGGCCATCAGAAGCGTCCTCCCCAAGCGAGGCCGGCGGCATCGGGCGCGACTGTTGGCATCAACCAACCTGTCGACTTAGCGGGCGCAGTTGCCGCAGTTGGCCCCCACAACCGCCACGCGCCCCAGCCCGCGAGGCCAACGCCGATGACGCCGACGATGACTGAAGTTGTGCGCGCCGAGCGTGCCTGCGCGACCTGCGACTTGTAGTTCGCCTCGGCGTTCAGCGCGGAGAAGTCCATGGCGTTGGCTTGGTTCACGGTGTTGATCGCGCCCAGATAGCCGAGCAGGCCCAGCGCTGCCAGCGTATCGCCACCGGCAAACAGCGCCCAGTCAATCCAGTTGGACTTTTTGGGCTGCGGCGGCTCCGGCGCAGCCGTGTCGACCGCGATCGGATTTTCCGCAGCGGGCGGAGCCTCGGCCGTCGGTGTTTCAACAAGCGTCTCCGGTGGCTTGGCCTCCGGCGCGGCCGGCTCCGGGTGTTTGACCGCAACGGCGTCCGCGTGGGCAGAAGCAGCGCTCAGTTGCGCGCGATCATGGGCGATGCGCGCGGTGGCTTCCTGGCGGCCGTCGGCGGGCGTGTCGGCCAGCTGGGCGTATTGGTCAAAAAGTGCGATTGCCTCGGCGTAAAGCTTGGCCTCTTCATAGGCGCGTGCGGCGTTGAACAGCGTGGCCGGCTTGCGGCTGATGGCGTATGCCTGCAAATAGCTGGCCGCCGCCTGCGGATAGAGCGCGGCTTTGAAGAAGGCTTTGGCCTCGATGACCTTGGCTTCCGCGCGTTCCGTCTCTGCCGTTCGCGTGTCCGCAGCCCGCGCCGGTGCCGCGTGCACGGCCGCGAGCGCGACGCACACACAAATCAGCGCCGCCAGCCGCGACAGCGGATGAGAAAGGCGCGACTTGTGCGGGGCAACTATCATGCCGCGATGCTGGCCGCAGCGCAGGACGGCGTCAAGTCGCACTGTCAGTGAATGAATCGCCGGCCCGGCGCGTTCAGGAAACAGGATGCCGTTGACAGCGGCTGCGGCACACAGACAATGCCCCGGTCGGCGGCCAAGCCGTCCGGCCCGATTGCAAACCTGACGAGAGGAATTATGCGCAAGATTCTGCTGACTTTCTGCCTGAGCCTGATTGCCGCTGCCCCTGCCTTCGCCGCAGACAAGCAGTACACCGTGCACGCGCCGGCCGCGAACCTGAAGGCTGGCGGTCAAGGTTCGGCTGCGCTGACCATCAAGCCGATCACCGGGATGCATTTTAACAAGGAATTCCCGGCCAAGTTCACGGTCGAGGCGACCGCGTTCGTCAAATCGTCCAAGGACGCGCTGACCGCGAAAGCCGGCGACGTCAAGGTGACCGGCAATGACGGCATCGTCACCATTCCGCTGCAGGCCCTCGCTGCTGGCGCCGGGCCGATCACGGTGACCGGCAACTTCAGCATCTGCAGCGCTGAGCAGTGCTACATGCTGCGCGGTGAAAAGCTGACGCTTCAGGTCGCGGTCAAGTAGTTCATTGCCGCCAAACGGCGCGTCGGGTATCGTGATCCGGCCCCGTTTGGGCATTGGACGTCACGTGCTGCAAGGCCTGCTCCCGCTGCGGATTCTGACGGCCATCTTCGCGTTGGCGATGCTGGGCTGCAGCACCAAGGTCGACAACGGCCAGACCGTCTGCACCGATCCCAAGACCGGCCAGTTCATCGCCTGCCCGGGCGTCAGCGCTTGCGTCGATCCGCTCAAGGGCACCATTGTCGCGTGCGTCAGCGGCGACGTGACGTTTGGCAAGTCGGACGCGGACACCAGCGATTCCGCGACCGGTGACAGCGCGCAGGACGCGCTCGTGGACGCGGCACCTGACGTCAGCAAGGACGCCGCCCTCGACGTTCCTGACACGACGCCACCTGACGCCGTTCCAGCTGACACAGGGCCTTGCCAAGCCGGCGCCAAGCAGTGCAAGGACAAGGCCACACTCCAGACATGCATCAACGGCGTGTGGGGCAGCAATTTCACTTGCCCGACCACCCAGGAATGCCACGACGGCGCGTGCGGCTGCCCGGACCCGTGCAAGGCGCTGGGCTTGGTGGAATGCCTGACGGACGTCCCCGCGATCAAGACGTGCCAGATGAACCCGGATAAGTGCCTGTCGTGGGGCGTGCCCATCGCGTGCAAGCCCGGCGAAATCTGCCAGAGCGGGCAGTGCAAGACGGACACCGCCAGCGGCTGCAACCCGCCGTGCGGCAGCGGCTACACCTGCCAGGGCACGACGTGCGTGGCCAACAGCACCGGCGGCACCCTCACGTGCGGTCAGGTCGTCGCGTGCAACGGCAACTGCGCCACCGGCGACACGACGTGCAGCGACGGCTGCCTCGCCCAAGGCAGCGGCGGCGCGCAGAGCCAGTTCACAAGCTACAAGAGCTGCATCAGCGCGATCTGCAAGCCGTACGTCGACGCCGGCAAGATCAACGACGCGATGGCGTGCATCTTCAACAACTGTTTTGACGTCCAGGCTGCGTGCATCGGCGCCGGCAACGCCGCGTGCAACCAGACCAACACGTGCATGAGCGGCTGCAACGGCTCGGCGGCGTGCGTGGATGGTTGCAACAAGAACGCCAGCAAAGTCGGCGGATTGGGCTACTACACGCTGCAGGGCTGCATGGACGCGAACTGCGCGGGACTCACGGGCGACGGCCTGGTCGATTGCGCCAAGACGCAGTGCACCACCAGCTTTGTCGGCTGCTTCTCACCGATCGGCGCGGGCCAGACGCTGTTCACGTGCCTCGACATCGCCAACTGCCAGGGAAAATGCGGCGGCGACCTGCTGTGCGCCAAGGCCTGCACGCTCCAGGGCACCGCGCAGGCGCAGGCCGACGTCAACGCTTTCCTCGATTGCCGCGACCTCAAATGCGGCAACTTCTGCCCCGGCGGCAACTGCTCCGCGTGCGTGACGCAGTATTGCGCGTACGAGCTGAGCGTTTGCTCGCAGTGACGCGGCGCGGTCGGTTTCCCGCGCGAAACGTGCTAGAGTTGACCGGCGAGCAGCAGGCAGCCAGGTGGCCGCTGGCTGGCTAGAACAGACAGAGGAAAGTCCGGGCTCCGCAGGGCAGGATGCTGGCTAACGGCCAGCGGGAGCGATCCCAGGGAACAGTGCCACAGAAAGCAAACCGCGTCCCTGATTTCGCAAGAAATCCGCGGCGTAAGGGTGAAAGCGTGCGGTAAGAGCGCACGGTTTGCGATGGTGACATCGCTCACGGCAAACCCCATCTGGAGCAAGGTCAGGGTCTTCGGACCCATCGCAAGCGAAAGTCTGGGCGCAAGCCTGGACCGGAGGGCGGCTCGCCCGAGCTTGCGGGTAGACCGCTTGACGGCATCGGCAACGATGTCCGCAGACGAATGGTCACCACTGGCAGCCTGGCAACGGGCTGTCGGGACAGAACCCGGCTTACGGCTGGCTGCTGCTCGCACTTGACGCTGACGTCCGCTTCGGGGAGGCCATGCTGAACGACGCCCATCATCTGCGCGGCAGCTTGACGCTCCCGGGCGACAAGTCGATTTCGCACCGCGCGCTGCTGTTCGCCGCCCTGGGGACGGGGCGCAGCGTGCTGACCGGCTTGGGCACGGGCGCCGATGTCCTGGGCACCGCGCACTGTCTGCGGCAGCTCGGCGTAGCGATCGCGATCGCGGACGATGTGGCACACGTCCATTCACCGGGTTTCAGCGGCTGGCTGACCCCGGCGCACCCGCTGGATTGCGGCAATTCCGGGACGACGATGCGGCTGCTGCTCGGCCTGCTGGCGGCCCACCCGCGGATGACTGCGCAACTGGATGGCGACGCGTCCCTGCGCAAACGGCCGATGGCGCGCGTCGTCGACCCGCTGGCGACGATGGGCGCGCAGATCGCTGCGGACCTCGGCCGGCCGCCGTTGCGCGTCGTGGGTCAGACGCTGCATGGGGCGACCCATGTGCTGCCGGTGGCGTCGGCGCAGGTCAAGAGCGCGCTGTTGCTGGCGGGGCTGTTCGCTGTCGGTGAGACGATTGTCCAGGAGCCGTTGCCGTCGCGCGATCACACGGAGCGGATGCTCGCGGGGCTCGGCGTGGCGCTGCGCAGCACGGGAACGCAGCACGCGATTGCGGGTCGCGGTCCGGCTGCCCAGCTTCCCGCGCTTGGCGATTTTGCCGTGCCTGGCGACCCGTCGTCAGCGGCGTTCGCCGTCGTCGCCGCGGTCCTGCACCCCGATGCCGCGATCAACGTCTGCGGCTTCTCGCACAACCCGACCCGCGTCGGTTTTCTGCGCGCACTGGAGCGGATGGGCGCGCGTGTGGCGATAGCCAATCCTGCGACGGTTGCCGGTGAACCGGTCGGCGATGTCCTCGCGCAAAGTTCGGTGCTGCAGGCGACTGACATTGCACCCGACGAAGTGCCGTCGCTCATCGACGAGCTGCCGATCCTGGCGCTGGCGGCGGCCGCGGCGCATGGCACGAGCCAGTTTCGCGGCCTCGCAGAATTGCGCGTCAAGGAATCCGATCGCCTCGCGGCCATCGTGGAACTGTTGACGCTGTTGGGCGTTGCAACGCAGAGTGGCGCGGATTGGCTGACGATCGTCGGCAAGGGCAGCGCGGCCGACTTTGCCGCGACGACGGCGTCCTTCCGCCCCGGTCTCGATCACCGCATGGCCATGACCGCTGCTGTCGCCAATTTGTGCAGCCCCAGCCGCGTGGCGATGCACGGTTTCGCGGAGGCCGTTGGCAGCTCCTGGCCCGACTTCAACGCGGCCATGGCGCGGCTCTCAGGCGATTAGCGCCGACGGCGACGGCGCTGTTGCTGCTGCTGACCGCGGCCGTGGTTGCCCGACGGCATCTGCGAAAAATCGCGGTTGGGCTGGCCATCTTCGTCGTGGAAGTAGCTGAGCGCCCAAGCCAGCGAGATGCTGTCCCCTTCGTCGTCTTCTTCTTCCGTCTGGCAAAACAGCAAGTTGATGTGCTGGCGCTCCTGGCGCAGCTCATCAAACGCCGGCAGCACCATGATGTTCGGATCGGCTCCCTTGGAACGGTTGCCGTTGATGCGATCCAGCTCGATGTCGCTCTTGCCGGAGAAACGCAGGAACTTGCGGCCGTCCAGGCCGTACATCGCCGCCACGGGATCAAACGCCGGCTGATTGCCTTCGTCCGACGCGGGCGCGATGCGCCGGCGCAGGGCTTCGCGGTTCAGGCGATTGCCGCGCGCGTCGCCGGGGCGCTCCAGCGGATCCGAGTACCGGCCGTTCTTGCGCTGGGCCGGACCCTGACGCTGCGGGCGCTCACTGTGCTGGGCAGCCGGCTGGGACTGCGGCACCGGCGCGTGAATCGGCTGGTTCGTTTGGACCGCGATGGGCTGCGCGATGGGCGCGGCGCGGCGCGGCTGAAGCGCGTTGTCGGCCCAGGGCGCGCCGATCTCGACGGGCCACACGCGGCCGGAGCGCAAGCCCTCGACCAGCGACTCCTGGCTCGTCGGCGGCGAGGCAAAAACCGTCGCTACGGTGCCAAACCGCGCCTCACCTGGCGCCGCGCGCGAACCCGCGATGCACGGCAGTCGACCCGCGTACGCGGATTGCAGCGCGGCATCGTCCAATCCGCCAGCGAGAATGTCGTCGTCGGCCGCGCCTTCGTCGTCCTCGTCGGGCGCGTTGGTGCGCGCCGTCTCCATCGATGTCACGTCCAGGGCCGCAAGGCCAGCGGGGCGCGCCGGGGCATCGCCTTCAAACGCGCTGGCAATGGCGATGGTGGCGCCACCGCGCTCGGCAAACGCCCGCACCACGGCATCGGCGGCGTAGGCGTCGGATCCGCTGGCACGCGGCAAAGCCCGCCAGCCTGCGCCGCGATACCAGTCGTCGATCGCGCGCGGAAAGCACACCAGACGACCAGCGTCGGTCGCCAATTCCACGCCGGCAAACAGCAGTACGCCGGTTGCGCGGCTGACGTCGGCGGTATCGCCCAACGTCACTGGCTCATCCAGGGCGATCACCGCGAGGCCATCGAGGCCGTGATCGCGGGCTTGCACCGCAAGCAATTCTGCATCTTGCTGGCCGGCTTCATTGAGCACTGGGCGAACGTGCAGGTCGATAAGGGCTGGGGTCACTGAAATCTCCTCAGAGGGCAAACGGGCGGAATCGGCAGGCGCGTTGGCGATGATCTGTTTGGGGGGCTTTGCGCTTTTTTGGCCCAGCCGCGGCGGCGGCTTTCTTGCGGGCGCTCGCGTTCCTGCGGGCGTCTTGGCAAGGCTGTGGGCGATCCTCAACAACAGCTCAGGACGAATCCCAAGCGCCAACTGTTGAAGTGCGTGCCGTCCGTCCAAGCGCCTTGCGGTTGCCGTCTGCTGGTCATCGCCACCCCCGTAAGTCCCGCAGTGTTGCGGTTCCTGGGGTCCCGCACTGTTGCGGTCTCGGCAGCGGGCCAGATTGTTCAGGCGGTCCGTTCGTATCCAGGCGGTCGGGGCTTCTTCAGCGCGGTCAGTTGACCGACTTGCGCTTTCCCCAATTTGCGCCGCCCAATCCTGGGGGCAGCGCCCGTCACGAGCCACAGTGTAACAGAGCCATCGGTTGCGCAAAAGTCCCCTTGTGCACTTGACGTACGAACCTCTTCAGGTTCCGATCCGCAGCCCGCCCACGCGGGATCAGGTGTTGCCAGTGCTGGTCAGTCACGCGCTTCCTCTTCAGCCCCTCACGCAGCCGTCCGCGGTCGCGTTTGGCAATTTCGACGGCCTCCACATCGGTCACCGTGCCCTTTTGGCGCACCTGCGCGCGGAAGCGGATCGCCTCCACGGGCCGCTGATTGTTGTGACGTTTGAGCCACATCCCCTGCGCATCCTGAAGCCGGAGCGGGCGCCCGCGGCGATCGATACGCTCGATGGCAGGCTGGCTTACCTGACGCTGCTTGGCGTCGATCACGTGTTCATGCTGCATTTTGATGCCGCTCTGGCTGAAGTGCCGGCGGGCGTTTTTGCCCGCGATTGGCTGTGCGGTCTGCTCAATGGCCGGGCGTTCGCCGTCGGTCCGGAGATGCATTTTGGTCACCTGCGCCACGGCGACGTGAGTCTGCTGCGCGCGATCGCGGAAGAAACTGCGGGCCACGTCGAAGTTTTTGGCGGCGTCCTCTGGGACGGCGCGCGTGTGTCGTCGTCGCGCATTCGCCACGCGATTCGGGACGGTGAGGTCGAGCTCGCAGAACACCTGCTGGCGCGGCCGTTTTGCCTGCGCGGGAACGTCGTCCACGGCGATGCGCGCGGCCGCACGATCGGATTTCCCACCGCCAATCTGGAAGCGCCCGGCCAGGTGCTGCCCCGGAACGGGATCTACGCCGGCGTGGCGGGCGTCAACGGCGCTTTCCACGATGCGGCGATCAGCATCGGCACGCGGCCGACGTTCGATGGCGAAGAGACGCGCACAGAGGCGTATTTGCTGGATTTTTCCGGCGACATCTACGACAAGCCGATGGACCTGCACATCGTCGCGCGGCTGCGGGACGAGTGGAAATTCGCCGATTTGCCGTCGCTGATCGCGCAGATCAACCAGGACGTCGTCGACACGCGGCGGATCATGGCCGATCGCCGCACGCGCGGGCTGCAGCCATGACGGAACCGCTGCGGCTTGGCTTGATCGGAACCGGCATCCAACATTCGCTTTCTCCGCGACTCCATGCCGCGGCGCTGGTTTTGGCGGATTTGCCGGGCAGCTACGAGCTGTTTGATTGCGCGGACGCTAGCGCGGCGCAGGCCGTGTTTGCCCGGCTGCGGCGTGGGGAACTCGATGGTGTAAACGTGACGACGCCGTTCAAGGCGCTGGCGCTGCAGTCCGCGGACGCGTGGCTGCGGACGGCGCGGCACAAGGCAGGCGTGTTCACGCAGCCGGCCAACACGCTGTTCATGGAGGATAACCGACTGGTGGCGTCGTCGACCGACGGCCACGGCCTCGTGGCGGCGCTGCTGGGCGCGCAGGTCGATCTGGTGGGCAAGCGCGTGCTGCTGCTGGGCGCGGGTGGCGCGGCGCAGGCGGTGGCGGCTGAGTTGCTGGCGTTGGGCGCCGACCAGGTGCGCGTGGCCAATCGCACGCCGGATGCTGCTGCGGCGCTCGTCGATCGCCTGAATACCGTCTGGCCGCGGTCGGCCATCGCGCACGCGTGGGGCGAGTCGCGCGGGCTCGCGGGCGTGGACGTGATCGTGCACGCGACCTTGCTCGGTCATGGCCAGCCGCCGACGCCCGACGTCCTCGCCGATCTCGCTGTGCAACTCGGCTGGCTGCCGTGGGAAGCTTGGGCGGCGCGACCGCCTCTGCTGGCGGATCTGCTCTACGCCGCCGATCTCACGCCGCTGCAGGCGCTCGCGCAGGCGCGTGGCCTGCCGGTGGACGCGCGGCTGGGCGAGGCGCCGATCGAGGAAGCGCGGATTCACCCGGAGCGGCGCGAACCCAAAGGGATCCTGCAATATTTTGGTCAAGCGATGCTCGCGCATCAGGCGGCGCGGGCGTTTCAGCTGTGGACCGGCCAGCGGGTCGACGCGCTGCGGATGCTTGCGGCGATCCTGCCGCGCTGAGCTGCTACCAGCTGTACATCAGCGTTGCCGATGGCAGCGGATACGCACCGTAGAAGCCCGCCTGATCCCACATCACCGTCATTTGCACGTCGACCGCCGCGGAGAAGCCGGGCCGCGCGATCGCGCCGAACTCGACGCCGAGGCCCAAGCCGACGTGCGCGAAGTAATCGACCGCCGCCTTTTGGTTGACGATGGCCTGACAGTCTGCGGTGAGGCAATTGGCCTGCGCGACGCTGATGTTGTTGCTCTGGCTGCGGCTGACCCACACCCCCGTGCTGCCGACGAAGCGCAGCGCGGACGTGGCCGGAAAGAGCGTGCTGCGCGCGGCCTTGTTCCACATCAGGAGGTAGTCGATGAACGTGAGGCCACCAAAGACGGCGACGTAGTTGCCGCTGTCGGCGATGAGCGGAAAGATGTCCGCCTGCACCGCGAAGTTGCCGAAGTAGTGGCGGTACGCGATGCCGTTCAGGCCGCCGACGCCAAAGGAGATGCCCAACCCGTGGTGGTTCTGGCTGATGGCCTCTTCATAGCCCTTGGCGAGGGTGTCGGCAGCGGCGGCGGGGCGCGCGGTCAGGCCCCCGCCCACGATCAAGAGCAAAGCGACGGTCAGGATGCGCGCGTGGCGAAGCAGAATCGGCATGGCGACCTCCTACCAGTTGTAGAGCACGGCCAGCTGCGGCAGTGGCAAAAGGAATGAAAAACTGCCGTCTTTGAGCGCAGCGGTGAGCACAACGTCCAGCGTCATGGACACGCCGGGGCGGTCGATGGCGCCGAATTCAAAGCCGAGTCCCGCGCCACCGTTGAAGTACGAGCTGTTGGTCGTGACGGTTGCCACGCAGCCGTTCTGCGCGGTGCAAATCGTGTTGTTGAGGATGCCGCCGAGCGGCACGGAGTCGTTGGTGACGCTGCGGTTGAGGAAGTAGCTGAGGCCGGCGAGGACGCGGAGCGCCGACGTGGCGGGCAGGAGGCCGCGGGTCGGGCCGTGCCACACATGGAGGCGTTGCGCGACCTGCGCGCCGCCGGAGACCAGCGTCGAGTTGCCGCGGTCCGTGACCACGCCAAAAGCCGCGAGCTGCAGCGAAGTCGCGCCCCACTGCCGGCGATAGGCAAAACCCGCGCCGGTCGAGAAACTGAGCGTAACGCCGACGCTGTGCACGTTGTTCTCCACGGGCGCAGGCGCCACTTCGGGAGGCGGCTGCGGTGGCTCCGGCTGCGTCGGCGGCAGGGATGCAGGCGGCGTCGCGGGGGGATCGACGGCGGGCGGCGGGGTCAATCCAGCGCCAGGCGGCGTGGTTGGCTCGGCCGCGGGTTCGTCGGCCCACGTGCGCGCGGGTGCCAGCGCCAGCAGCAGGAGCGCGGTCAGCGCGCCTCGGGCAAGCGCCGTGCGGCTTCGTTGTACGTGACCCAGCAGGTTGGGGGGCATGGCGAGCTCCGCTGAAGAACATCCAGGTGTCGGTGCGACGACGCATGTCGTTGCGGTTGCAGGCAGCATAACAACGTCCTGTCTGGTTGTCGCATTCATGGCATTTTTCGGCCATCCAGCGCATCGATCAGCCGGGAATTCGCCCGCGGCGGTGCGGCGAATTCGTAGAACAGCGCGTCGGGGTGATCGACGTCCAGCAGCGTCGCGTCAAAGCGTTCGCCCACTGCGATGCGGCCGGTCAGTCCGGCGACCTCGCCCAGCGCGAGCGCGGCGTTGCGGGTCACCGCGCGCAAGGCCTCCGGCGGCGTCAGGCGCCCCATCAGCACCGCCATCTGCATCGCCAGCGGCAGGTTCGTCGTCATCGACGACCCAGGATTGCAGTCCGTGGCCAGCGCCACGCGCGCACCCGCATCCACGAGCGCGCGCAGCGGCGCCAGCGGTTCGCGCAGGAAGACCGACGTCAAGGGCAGGCAGACCGCGACGGTTTCCGCCGCCGCCAATCGCGCCACACCCGCGGCGTCCGTGCACAGCAGGTGTTCCACGCTCACCGCGCCGCACGCCACCGCCCACGGCAAGCCGCCCGTGGCCGACAACTCATCCACGTGCGCCTTCAGCCGCAGCCCCAGCGCCTTGGCGGCCTGCCAGACGCGGTCCGCTTGCGCCACGCTGAAGTAGCCTTGCTCGACGAAGATGTCGCAAAAGTGCACCGGCACCTCAGACCGCGCCAGCGCCGGCAGGATCTCGTCACACACCAGCGCCACGTAGCCGTCCGGATCCCTGCGCCATTCCAGCGGAATCGCGTGCGTCGGCATCGCCGTGGCGACAAGCGTCAACCGGCCGGCAAACTGCTGCTGCAGCGCGCCAATAACCGCCAGCGTCTTGAGTTCCGTCGCGAGATCGAGGCCATAGCCCGTCTTGATCTCGACCACGCGCACTCCCCAGGCCGCCAGTTCCGTCAGGCGCACCGCCGCCAGCGCCGTCAACTCCGCCGGGGAAGCCGCGCGCGTCGCCGCCACCGTGTGGACGATGCCTCCGCCCGCGGCGGCGATCTCCGCGTACGTCTTGCCCGCCAGCCGCTGGCTGAATTCGTGGCTGCGATCGCCGGCAAAAACCGCGTGGGTGTGACAGTCAATCCAGCCCGGCGTCACCAGCCGTCCCTCCAGGTCCAGCGCGTCGTCATAGCCCGGCCGCTTGGCGTCGTCCGCCTGCCCCAGCCATTGCGTGCGCCACTGCGCGCCGTCGTACGCGACAATCGCCTCGCCGTGGGCGAGCCAGCCGAGCGCATCCCATGTGTGCAATGGCCCGCGATCTGGGCCTGTCGCGGTGATGAAGTGGCCGTTGCGAAGCAGGATGCGGCGTTGTGGTGTTTTATGCTGCATGTTGGAAAATCCTACACTCGCGGTGAATGAAATGTGCCGGTACCGACACGAATTCTCTTTGCATTCCAAACGTTTGCGCAATTGTTCCGACTGGCATGGCTCTTGCACCAACCCGGTGGGTCGCCCAGCGAAAACCGCGGCACTTGCCAGGAGGAACCCATGAATGCACCCCGAACGATCCCCAACAGTGTCACCCGAATTGCCGGCTTCTGGCGAGTCCTCGCGTTGGCCGCCTGCTTCGCCGGCTGCGGCAGCACCGCCAGCACGGATGGCGCAACCAATGCGGCCATGAGCACAGACGACGCGCAAACCGCCGGCGAGAAGAACACGTACGCCAAAGACTCCAGTGCGGCCGATGCGTCTGGCGGCGTGTGGGCCAATCCCGGCGTCGACGCGGGTGGCAGCTATGGCTACGCGGACGCCAGCGACGCCTCCGTCACAGCCGGACCGAGCGCCGGCGGCGGCGATCAGGGGATCGGCTTGAAGCCGGGCGGCGCGCAGGACATCGGCTACTTCCGTTCGCTGCTGAAGAACGGCCAGCTCCCCAAGCCCGGCGACATGTCGATGGAAGGCTGGCTGAACGAGCACGACACGGTCCTGCCCGCCGCGCTGAAGGATCGGCTCGTGACGCTGCACGCGATGGCGGCGGTCGTGCAGCCGGCGGGTCAGCCGGCCGAGGGGCTGTTGCAGCTCGGTTTGAACTCGGCGATGTCGCTCAAGGATGTCCAGACCTCGCTGTCGCTCACGCTGGTGATCGACAACTCCGGTTCGATGTCCGGCGCCAAGCTGGCGTACGTCAAGGCGGGCTTGCACGTGCTGGCCGACAAGCTGCCCAAGGGCACGCGCCTGACGGTTTACACGTTCAGCGAGAGCGCCGTGCTCGTGTTTCCGGGCAAGGTCGTGATGGCGGAAGACCTGCCGGTGCTGCACGCGGCGATCGATGCGGTGCAGGCGACCAATGGCACCAACCTCTTTGACGGCCTGAGCGCGGGCATCGCCGATTGCCAGTCGGCGAGCAGCGATTTTGTCCAGAAGCGCGTGATGTTGCTGTCTGACGGCGAACCGACGGTGGGCAACACGGCCATCAGCGACATCATCGCGCTGGCGGGACCCGCGGCCAAGAAGGGCTGCAGCATCTCGACGGTCGGCGTCGGCCTGGATTTCTCGCCCGCGCTCATGACCGGCATCGCCCAGCAGGGCGACGGCACCGCGTGGTTCCTCCAGGACGCCGAGGCGGCCAAGAACGTGTTTGTCCAGGACCTGGAGACGATGCTTGTGGCGGTTGCCCAGAAGCTGTGGCTGCAATTCAAGCCGGCCGCGGGCTGGAAGGTGCTGGAAATCTACGGTTTTGAGTGGGTGGAAAAAGACGGCGTCGTGCAGATCACCGGCACCAAGAAGCCGGCCGCGCAGCCGGGCGACCCTGTCGACCCGCCGGTGACGACCGATCCCAACGCGCCGCCAGTGGCGATGCCGACGTTGTTTGCCAGCTCCCGCAACGGTCTGGTGCTCGCGCGGCTGACCGGCCCGGCCAGCACGGATCCGCTGCAGGTCATGGACCTGACGCTGGCCTCGATGAGCTACGGCTACACCAGCAGCAAGGACCAGACCGCGGCGCAGTACACCGTGCCGGTCAGCGTGCCGGGGCTGGTGCAGATTCCGGATGGCGGCCTCGCGTACTTTGCCAATGCGGGCGTGCGGCGCGCGTGGTTGATCATGATGGACGGTTTGTCGCTACAGGCCGCGGTGCAGATCGCCGCGACGGGCACGCCGGACGCCGCCAAGACGCTGCTGGACGGCGCGGTCAAGCGGCACGATGAACAGGTGGCGGCCATGCAGGCAGATCTGCCGGTGTATGACGCCAGCGCGCCGGATTTGGCGGACGCCAAGGCGTTGATGTTGGCGTTGGAAGCGCAGATCGGCAAGTAGCGCCAGCGGCAACGACCCGGTCGGTCAGCTCTTGGGACTCAGGTCCAGGCTCGCCGACCGGGCCAGCTGCGACAGGACCGCGCACGTCTCGATGTGGCGCAGGCCCGCTTCTGACAGCACCCGCGAGAGCGGCCGTTGGCCGTCCAGCAGCGAAACGACGCGCATCATCTTGTCGAAGTTGAAATACGCCTGCGGCATCCCCAGGTCGCCCTCGCGCAGCTTGACCACGCGCGTCCACGGCCCCAGCACGCTCTCGTAGTACTCCAGCAGCCGCGCCTCATTGTGGGCGAGGAACGTCTCGATCTGCGGAGAGATGGGCGACACGGTCAGCAGGCGCTCCAGCGAGACCAGCGCGCCTTCGCGATCGCCGATTTCAAACAGCGCGCCGATGTCCTCGTACAGCACCTGGCTGATGTGGGACGGCATGATCGACTGTTTGTGGCGAATCTTGCGCTTGATGTCCGGGCCAGACAGGACGATCGTCTCCGCCGCGGCGAATTGATGGCGATCGCGGCCGCCGGCGCGCACGAATTGCTCGGCGACATCGCCATTGGGCGCCACGGGCTGGCCGGGCGTCGCCGCTTTGGCCGTGGCAGCGACGACTTGCGCTTCCGTGATCGTGGACAGCCGTTCCGTTTCAGCAAAATGGGCGGGCAACTGTTCGGCGACCGGTTCAGCGGCAAAACCGGAGGATTCCGTCAGCGCGGATTCTTCCACCAACGTGGCCGACAGCGCTGCGGCATCGGCACGACCCGCGTTCTCCAGCACAACCGCATCCAGCGACGTGAGAGCACGCATGAGCCGTTGGCCGCGTTCATCGATGGGCAAGCCCAGGACGGCCAGATGGCGCGCGACCGCATCCTCCGCGCTCGTCGCCGCAGCAAGCGGATCGCGGGGCGGCTCCGGTTCCAGCGCGTAGAGCGAGAGCTCGATGGCGGAAGTCTGGGACAAATCAAACCACTCAGCGCGATGTGCATGCGCTGCTCTATCGTGCCGGGAAGTTGGCGACCCTGCAAGTCGCAGCCGGGACCACTTGTCGTTTGTACCTCCAACAGCCTACCCTGCGCGCCGATCCGCAGGAGGATCACGCCATGACAGCCCCCTTTGATGCCCAAGCCCGCGACTTTGCCGTTCCCGTTGAACTGGCCGGCAAGCGCCTCGATCTCGTCCTCGCCACGCTGTCGGGGCTGACCCGCAACGAGGCGCGGCGTTCCATTGAGCAGGGCGCGGTGTACCTTTCCGGCAGCCGCTGCCAGCTCGCGGCGACGTCCGTGCCGTCCGGTGAACTGCTGCGGCTGCTGCCCACCAATCCGGATCGCACGCAGATCGACGAAGGCCAACTGCGCGTCGTGTACCGCGACGACTGGCTGATGATTGTCGACAAACCGGCGGGACTGCCGACGCAACCGCCGCCGCGCGGGGGCGACGCGCTCTCGATCCGCGTGCGTGCGACGCTGGATCCGCGGGCGTATCTGGGCGAGCTGCACCGGCTGGATCGCGACGTGTCGGGTCTCGTCATGTACGGCCTGCGTCCCGATGGCACGGCCAACCTCGCGGAGCAACTGCGTTACCACCGCGCGACGCGGCGCTATCTGGGGCTCGTGCACACGGCGATCCCGGTGCCGCAGCAGACGATCAGCGAGCCGATCCGCGAGATCACGCCCGGGCGTATGGGCCTGCACCCGGCGGGCATGCCGGCGAAGACCCACGTGATGCCGCTGGACTTTGCCGCCGCGGAGCGCATGGCGCTCGTGCTGCTGGCGCTGGAGACGGGGCGCAGCCACCAGATTCGCCTGCATTTGGCCTGGGCGGCGGGGGCGCTGTTGGGCGATCGCCAGTACGGCGACACGCTGAGCCTGCCGCGCATTGGCCTGCACGCTGCGCTGCTGCGTCTGCGTCACCCGGAAGATGGCCAGCAGTGCACGTGGACGCTGCCGCCGCCGCCGGATTTCTGGGCGCTGACGGGCGGCGCGCCGCTGCAGCTGCCGGCGGACTGGGCCATGATGGATCCCAGGCCGTATGACGGCCCAAAGCCGCCGAAGGAACCGAAGCTGCCGAGTGAACCGCAGCTTGAGGAGTGAGGTCATGACCGACTCGCACAAGTCCTGGCTGGAGCGCGTCTACCAGCCCGCCACCAAAAAAGCCCTGCGTCAGGCGACATTTCGCCGCTCGACCGGCGAGGAAGTTCCGCCTCTCTACACCGGCGACGGCAGCGCGGAATTCCCCGGGCAATTTCCGTTCACCCGCGGCGTCCAGGCGACCATGTACCGCGGCCGCCTCTGGACCATG
Organism: uncultured Myxococcales bacterium; assembly: GCA_903850505.1. Taxonomy (GTDB): domain Bacteria; phylum Myxococcota_A; class UBA9042; order UBA9042; family UBA9042; genus CAIYBN01. The sequence continues at coordinate 29,686 of CAINLT010000437.1, forward strand.
CGCCAGTATGCCGGTTTTGCCAGCGCCGCTGAGTCCAACGAGCGCTACCGCTACCTGCTGGCGCGCGGCCAGACCGGCCTGTCCGTGGCGTTCGATCTGCCTACGCAGATGGGACTGGATCCCGATCACGAGCAGGCGCTGGGCGAGGTCGGGCGCGTCGGCGTGTCGATCGCGTCGCTGGAGGATATGGAGACGCTGATGGCGCAGATTCCGCTGGCGGACGTCAGCGTGTCGATGACCATCAATGCGACGGCGACCACGCTGCTCGGCTTCCTGTACGTCGCGGCGGAGCGCCAGGGCATCGATCCCAAGCTGCTGCAAGGCACGGTCCAGAACGACATCCTCAAAGAATACATGGCGCGCGGCACGTACATCTACCCGCCGCGGCCGTCCATGCGGCTGATCACCGACCTGTTCGCGTGGTGCGCGAGCGACGTGCCCAAGTGGAACACGATCTCCATTTCCGGCTACCACGTCCGCGAGGCGGGCTGCGACGCGGCGCAGGAATTGGCGTTCACGCTCGGCGACGGCATCGCGTACGTGGAAGCGGCGATCCAGGCCGGCCTGACGGTCGACGATTTTGCCAACCGCCTGGCGTTCTTCTTCAACGGCCACAACAACTTCCTGGAAGAAGTCGCGAAATTCCGCGCGGCGCGGCGGCTGTGGGCCAAGATCATGCGCGAGCGGTTTGGCGCCAAGCGCGACGAATCGTGCAAGCTGCGCTTCCACACGCAGACCGGCGGATCGACGCTGACGGCGCAGCAGCCGGACAACAACATCGTGCGCGTGACGCTGCAGGCGCTGGCGGCGGTGATGGGCGGGACGCAGTCGCTGCACACGAATTCCCGCGACGAGGCGCTGGGCTTGCCGACGGAAGCGGCGGTGGAGATCGCGCTGCGGACGCAGCAGATCATCGCGTACGAGTCGGGCGTGGCGGACACGATTGACCCGCTGGCGGGCAGCTACCTGATTGAGCAGTGGACCGACGAGCTGCAGGCGAAAGCGGAGCAGTACCTCGCGCGCATCGACGAGCTGGGCGGCATGGTCGCGGCGATCGAGCACGGCTATCCGCAGCGGGAAATCCAGGACAGCGCGTACCGCTACCAGAAGGCCGTCGAAAAGGGCGAGCAGGTCATCGTCGGCGTGAACCAGTTCCAGTCGCAGCAGGAAGTGCCGATGCCGATCCAGAAGATCGACGCGCGCATCGAGGGCGAGCAGGTGGCGCGGGTGCGGGCGCTGCGCGCGCGGCGGGATGCGGACGCGCACGCGCGGGCGATGCTGGCGCTGAAAGACGCGGCGGAGTCGGGCACCAACGTGATGCCGAAGATCGTGGACTGCGTGCGGGCCTGGGCGACGACTGGGGAGATTTCCGGGGTGCTGCGCGAGGTGTTCGGGAAGCACCGCGAAGTTCTGGTGATTTGAGGGGGGGCGCCCAGCGCAAGCAAGCCTCCCCGGCGAGCGCGTAGCGCAAGCCTGTCTCCCGAGCGAGCGCGCAGCGCAAGCCGCCCATCCAAGGCGAGCACGGGGAGGCCGCAGGCTGACCTGCGCAGCCAACCCGAGCCCGCTCACCTCCCGATCACCCAACCTCCCCGCAACGCGTCGAGCGAGCACGGGGAGGCGCAGCCGACCTGCGCAGCGAGTCCCAAGGAAGCGGGGAGCGCGAGGGGAGAACCCTTGGGGTCTCCCCTCGCCCGGCCGCGCCTGCGGCGGCCGCCCGCCCTAATACGCATAAACCTCATGCCTCGTGCGCACCAGATCCAGCAGACTCACCCGAAACTGATACTCGCTGAACAGATAATCCGCCTGCAGCTTGTCCAGCGTCACGTACTTCGCCAGCTCCTTTTGCGCCGCCAGCACGGCCTCGTAGCCCGGGTTCAGCGTCTTGTCGCTGACTTTCGCCGCCACGTATTGCCGGCCTGACAGCGGGTCCGTGAACTTGGCGATGTCAGTCGCCGTGACGTCGTCCGGCAGCGTGATTTGCGCCTGATTGCCGGCGACGAACACCCGCGCCAGGTCCAGGTACGTCCGGTCGTAGCTCTTGGTCAGGAATGACATGCCGTAAACAGAAGCCAGCAGCGGCATGCGGAACCGCGTCGACGGGAAAGTCGGCCGCGGATCCGGGTACACGCGGTACTTCAGGCAGCCGACCTTGGCGCTCAGCGGCGCGTCCGGGGCAAAGTCCTTGCACGCCTTGGGCGCGGCCGTGTTGGCACCGGCGAAAAGCGGCCGGAGCAGCGTGTCCGCCGAGCCGTCGGGCTTGCCGCCTTGCACCAGCATCCAGCCGTACGCGTCGATGCCCTCATAGCTGATGCCGCCAAAAAGGTTGATCAGCTGTCGCGGAAATAGCGTGAAGTAGCTGACGAGATAGCGCCGCGTGTCCTCGCTTTCGTTGATGCCGACAAACCGCGGCAGCGTCGGATCGGACAGCATCTGGAACGCCGCCAGCCGGTCGTAGATCTGCCCCGCCGTCACCGGGCGGTACATGTAGCCGCCGCCCCACGCCGCGTAGACCGGCCGCGCGCCGTCGCGTTCGTCGAGCCAGTGCAGCTCGGACGTCTGCGCGTCGATGTTGTTGTACGGCTCAAACCGGCCGCGCAGCGCGTTCATGTCGTAGTAGCCGGGACTCGGCCGCCCCAGCGTCTGCGCCATCGTGTTGAAGCCCAGCAGCGAGGCGAACGCGCCCGAGAGGCCGCCGTTCACATCCTGATCAAAGTCCTGGCCATAGTGGCTCTTCCACCAGCCGTTCTTCTGGTACGTGGCAAAATCGATCGCCCAGAACTGCATCTGCCGGTTCGCCGTCAGGAACTGGCGCAGCACGCGATTGGCGTAGTTGTTCGGGTTGAACATCTCGTTGTCGCGCATGTAGCCCCAGAAATACCAGTAGTTTTCGTAGTCCTCCAAGGCGTTGCGGGTGATTTCGTACGGATCGGCGCCTTCGTCGTGGGTCGCGCAGCTCGGCGTCTGGCCGTTCTGCTCATCGCTGCAGAAACGGAACGGCACTTCGCTGGCGCGGGTCGCCTTGACCGCGCAGAACTTGTCCTCGCCGAGCTTGGCGCAGACCTTGTCGCCGCCGCAGTCCGCGTCCTGCGTGCACGGCGCGCCCTTGATGTCGCGCCAGGCGACGTCGTGGCGCGCATAGATGTTGGCCACGCCGCCGTAGTATTTCGGCAACGTCGTGTAGTGGATGCGGCGGTTGATCCTGTTCAGGTCCGTCGCGCCGAGGTCCTGCACCAGCAGCGTGCCCGGATCGCTGTCCTGCGGCGTCAGCAGGTACTGCGCCAGCGGCGCCAGGTAGCCGCCAGGCGACTTGTCGAGCGCCGGCGGGTGGTCAAAAGCCTCCACCATGTCGCCATAGCCAAACTTCAGCGCCGCCTTGTCGTACAGGCCCACGCCCAGGAACCTGCCGTTGAACTTCGCGGTGTAATCCATCACGGACGCCAGCATGTGCATCCGCAGGTTGCCCTGGCTCTGCGCCGCCGTCTCCGCGGCGAACGGGTTCGCCACTTCGCCGTTGCCGTCCAGCTTCAGATCCCAGAAGTGCGGATGGTAGTTCAGCGCGTCCGTCGACGCCTCAAAGTTGTGCCGCAGGCCCAGCGTGTGGCCGACCTCGTGGGTTGCCGTGCCGCGGTAGATCTGCTGCCACAGCTCCAGCTTGATGGCCGCGCGCAGCGGCGTCAGCACGTCGCGGCCAATCTGCTGCGTCGCGATCACCACCGGATCGGTCGTATCCGAGTAGAACGGTCCCGGCAGCACATGCTGCTGGTCGACCGCCGGGTTCTGGTTGTTGTTGACGTCATTGAGCGCCACCCGCAGCTGCGCCGCCAGCGTCCCTGCCGAACAGCTCGCCCACTGCGGACCTTGGCCCATGTCCACGCAGACGTGGCCCTTGCCCAGCCCCAGGGACTCGAACGCGCCGACCACCGGGCAACCCTGCGCAGGCGTGCTCTCGGGCGCCCACGCGATCACGGTCTTGACCTTGGCCGCCTGATACGCCTGGCACAGCTTCTCGTCGTACTGCGCGCCGTACTGCTGCGCGAGGCCGAGGATCGCGCCGTCGGCCAGGTCCGCAAAGTGCAGCGTACTCACCGCCAGCTGGTCGTAGACCGCCTGCTGCTTGAGGTAGCCCGCCTTGTGCGCCCAGTTGGCCAGGCTCAGCTGCTTGCGGTCGTCGTCCGTCACCACCGCGCTCTGGCCCACCGGAATGTGCCACTGCTTGAACATCGCCTGCACCGTGTGGCCGTCGTCGTCGCCGATCAGCGTCTCGTCCAGTTGGGCGTTTTGCTGCACGCGCGCCATGCGGCTCTGCGCCCACGTGCCCGCGTCGTCGGTCGGCTCCAGGCCCAGATCGGTCAACTGGCTGCGCACGTCCGGGTCCAGCATCGCCGCCACGTGGCTGCGCACGTCTTCCAGGCTCTTGGGACCTTTCAGGTCGTACTGCTGCGCCACGCGGGTCGCTGTCACGTAGTGGTTCTGGCTGGCGCGCTTCACGTCGTTGAAGTCCAGGATGCCCGCCGCCAGCTCCATCGCCTGCAGCGCGCTCTCTGCGCTGGTCTTCATCGCCGACGCGTAGCTGTGCGCGCTCGCCGCGACAATCTCCCCCGTCAGCGGGTCGTTCGCCGCCGGACCATAGCCCAGCAGCCCGTTCTGTAGCGGCTGGTTGACCACGTGCAGGAACGAGTAGCGCAGATCGCCAAACGCGTGCGGCTGGTCCATGTTGCGGCAGAACCGCTTGCCCAGCGCCGTGCCGGACCACTGCGCGACCGTCCCATTGGCGATCGGCGCCGGTTGACCGTCAGGGCCTTTGCCCCACTGGCCATCGTCCTGTTTTTCGCCCGCCGCCAGCGCCGCTTGCGCCAGCGCGTCGCTGTTCTCGCACAGCACGAACATCGGAAAGTCCAGGTTGAACGCCGGCTTCTGGAACGCGACCACCGCGGCAAACGGCTCCGCCCACATCTTGGCGATTTCGATCGACTGCGCCGCCAGCGCGCGCGGATGGTCCGCGTTGAGGTAGTACACAATCGGCTGCGGCGTCATTTGGGCGTAGTCAAAATCGCCGCGCCACACGCCGTCCGCGTCCGGCTTCTTGACGTACCTGTCCCAGATCCGGTGGCGCACGGCGCGGCGCACTTCGTTGCTGAAGATGTTGCCGTACTGGATGTCATAGACCTGCCGCTCGGCGCGGAAGAAGCCGAACTTCTGCAACTCCACGTCGTCCATCTCGCGCGCCACGTATTGCCGCTGCGGGTCGGCGTAGCGCGGCACTTCGAGGAAGAACGTGCGGACGGTGTATTCCTCAGACGCGCAGTCGTACACGCCGCCGACGTAGTACGGGTAGAAATAGCAGGCGGGAATCGCGGTGCCGTCGCTCATCTTGATCGTCGACGCGGTCAGGATCTGCCGGTGCGTGTAGGTGAAGAACTGCTGGCTGCTGATGGGCGCGCTGCAGTCGCTGGCGTTGTCGGGGCATTTCCGGTCAACGCCGGTCTGGAAGCCCTCGCCCTCGGGCGCGCTGTCGCCGGCGTAGACGACGCTGGCGCCGGCGCTGGCGAGCACATCCGCGTCGAAGTTGAGGAGCTGGTTCAGGCCCCACTGGACCCGCATGAATTCGCGGTCGTACCACTTGCGGTCGCTCGTGTTCTCGTAGCGCTTGTTGGTTTTTTCGCCGGTCGCCGTGCTGTAGGTGTAGCTGATGTCAAAGTGGCTGGTGATCGGAAAGGCCAACAGCGGGCTGCCGCGGTAGACGTAGGCTTGGGCGTTGTGGACGCAGAAGCCCTGCCAGTCGCCTTCGTCCTTCCAGGCGTCGCTGCGCTTGCCGTCGGCGCACCGCGCGCCCGCGTGGCATTGGTTGTCCGCGGTGCACGCGGTCTTCTGGTAATCCTGCGGCACGGCATGCGTCACCGGCTGGCCGGCAGCGTCCTTGAGCGGCGTGTCGGTGTCGGATTTCTGCGCGTACGCCTCTGAACCGGCGAGGAACTCATAGGTCCGGTAGAAGAACAGCGCCTTTTCCTGCACCTCAAACACGCCGCGCGCCAGGCCGCCCATCGCGCCGGGAAACGACTGCGCGTTGGTGAACTTGGTGTCGACAACGGTCGTGCGCATGTACCACTCGCGGCCGAGCAGGTCGCTCTTGGCGGTGTAATTCGGCTGGACGGTGTCCACGACCGGCTGGTCCTGGGCACACGCGGTCAGCAGCGCGGCGACACAGAAAATGTGGATGTAGTTTGGCGTTTTCATTTAGTTGCCCGCCCCGATCGCGCCGTAGATCGCGTAGAGCTGTCGCATCGCGTCGACAATCTCGATTTCAGCCTTCATCTTCACCGCGACCGCGTCCTGGGCTGCGCCAGTCGTCGCGACAAGCGATTCCGCCGCACATGCGCCGCCGTCTGCGCACACGCCCGTGTTGCACGCGACCCCGTCGTTGCAGCCGGTCTTCCAGCTGTTCAAGCGCTGCAGCATCCGGTAGGTCGGCGAGTAGCGGTCGGCGTCGTAGTTCGGCTTGGGCGCCACATACGTCTTCTTGCCAAACGGATCCTCAAATTCCACCACCTGGATCTTGGCGTCCTTCCCGCCAACCTGCCCGGTCCCGACTGTGTACTGCAGGCCGTTGCCCTTGAGCCAAACAGCCATGGAATCGGTGTAGCTCGGGTCAAATCCCGCCGGCAGGTTGGCCACCGCCTGCCACGCCGCCTGCAAACGCAGCGTCAGGTTGGTGATGGACGGCTGCACGCGCGGCGTCGACGCTGTGTAGGTACGGAACGGATCGGCAGGCTTGTAGACTTTCTCGCCCGGGTTCTGCGGATCGGCGACAAAGATGCCGCCGATCATGTTGGCGTCCCCCGCGACGAGCCCGCCGAGCACCTTCATGAGCTCGCGCGGGTAAATCGTGTTGAAGCCGATGGCCGTCCCGCGAAACAGCGGCAGTTGCTCGCCCGCGGACTCGGTCAAAAGCGACACCGTGGCGTTGGTCATGACCTGAATCGCCGCGACCTTGTCCCAGTAGGAACCGATCCACAGCGGGTGATCGGCGTAGTAGTAGCCCTTGTCGTGGGCGAACGTGGTCCACGGGTACTTGCCCGGGCCGAGCGTGACGTGCGCTTCCCCCGGCGCGGTCTCGTCGTAGGACGTGTTCACGTAGAGGTTCTGCTTCTTGTCGTAGACATACGCGCCCGGCGCCGGCGAGCCGATCATCGCCGCCAATTTGCTGAATGCCGCCAGCGACGCGCGCCGCATCTGGGCAAAGCCCGATTCCTGCCGGTCAAACGCCGGAAACCACGGATAGAAGCGCAGGATGTTGTTGTACAGCGCGTAGTAGCGACCCGCCGTGGCGAGCGGCGTCAGCCAGCGATCGGTGATGCGCGCCATATAGCCCAGCGGATTGCCGCCCGCCGCGAACCACTGCCGCTCGCGCTTGAACGCGTCAAACAGGTAGTACTCCTCGACCGCTTCGCCCGCGTGATAGACGATTTCTTCGGCCGTCGCGCCGGTGTCAAAGCGGTTGCAGCCCAGGATGCCGACGAATTCATCGGAGCAGTACTTGTACGGCACCTCCAGGTACGTGCGGTCCATGTCGTTGCGGCCATACTTGAACGCGTTGCTCGCCTCCAGGTTGACGAGAAATTCCGGCACCGCGTCGCGCTTGCGGTTGTACTCCGGCGGCATCCAATCGCTGACGATGCTGAGCTGCGGCGTGATCACGTCGTATTGCCAGCCGGTCGTCTCCATCTGCACGGACCACTTCGCGATGTCCGGTTTGTTGGCGTTCTCGCGCTTGGCCACGTCCAGCACGCGTTGCCGCAGGAAGCTGGTGTCCGCGTACACATCGACCAATTCGCCATAGCCGTAGCGGATCGCAGCGTAGTCGTACTTGCCCAGACCATGAATATCACTGTGGATTTTCTGGCCGTAGTCCATCACGGTCGAGTACTGGTATTCCATCCGCCGGTTGTCGATCTCCGCCTGCGTCATCTGCGCGCGCGGCACGTACTTGTAGGCGACGCCCGTGGACGACTGGACCATCGGGATGCTTTGCGGCGCGCCGTTGCGAGCATCGACGCAGTAGCCGCCGTCGCACGTGTTGCCGGTGCCGCATTTCGCCGGGTCCGTGCACTTGATCTTGGCGTTGCAGGCGCCCTTGCGGCACACGCCTTCGTCGCCGCAAGCCGCGTCGTCCGTGCAGGCGAGCGTCTCCGCCGTCGTGGCGTTGCACATGCCGGTCTTCACGCCGTCGGCGTCGACGCATTGCTTGGTCGACTTGGCGCACGCCGCGCCGTTTGGGCAGTCGTCGTCGCTCAGGCACGGGCTGAAGACGCACGTTTCACCGAGCAGGTTGCGGCCATACAAATCGCGGCCGCAGAACTGGTTGGCCGCGACGGTGCCGGCGGGCGTGGTCAGGTCAGCGCACGCGACGGCTTCCTTTTGCCGACCGGTAACGGGGTCGAAGTACTGGTCAAAGTAGTTCAGCAGGTCAGACGAGCCCTGAAAGTTGTGCCGCAGGCCCATGGTGTGGCCGACTTCGTGCTCCAGCGTCGCCCGGAAGATCGCGACGGAAAGCGCGGTCCGCAGCGCGTCGCCTTTGTAGCACTGCTTGGGAAAGTTGCCTGGCGCGTCCACCTGCTTGGGATCGGTCACGGCCGCGGTGGGATCCTGGCCCTCCTTGCACGCCAACCGCTGCGCCAGTCCGACGATCGCCGGATCGTAGAATTCCGCCGGCTCAATCGAGTTCATGCCCAACATCAGCATCCGCTTGTGCTCGTCCATCGCGCGCTGCGGCGTCGCCCAACCGGTCGGACTCAGCGCGGCGATCTGCTCCGGTGCAATTGCATCGCCCGGCTGCACGCCGCCATCTGACAGCGTCAGCGCGACCTCGTCGTTGATCATCGCGCGCTCCACCGGCGTGCCCTGGATCTGCCGCAAGTGGTTGAGCGCGAGCTGCGGGTCAAACGTCAGCCCTTGCGCGTCCAGCACCTGGGCGAGCCCCGCGGGCTTGGCGATGTCGCGCAGC
>CAINLT010000438.1 GCA_903850505.1 uncultured Myxococcales bacterium
AGGGACCGCGCGGTCACGAGAGGCGGTTGGGGCAGCGTCATGGTGGCTTTCAAAGGCAGGCGGCCCCACCGGCGAATCGAGTCTGACGGCGGCAATCGGGAGCGTCAAGCGTCGCGCGGCCGGTCGCCGGCGCGGATCAAACGCCGTGACATTCCTGAGACATACCGCGATTGACCGCTCCGGCTGGCCAGTTCAGGCTCGCGCCTACGGGTGGATCACGCGCGCAATGCGCGAGCAGGCCGTGAGAGTGCGACGGCAGATTCATCGGCCGCGGGGACAGCAAATGCAGCAATTCGGGTCAATGTGGTTTCTGGCGTGCGTTCTGGGCATCGGCGCGATGGCGTGCACCAGCGAGGCGACGTCACAAGCCGACGCAGGTTCCAGCGGGGACTCGCAAACCTCGACCCTCGTTGGCTCGGCTTGCACGGCCACAACCGCCACGTGCGCAGGCAACAACGTTGTCGCCTGCGTCGATGGCTACGAAGCGAGCACGCCGTGCGGCGCCAACGCCTACTGCAACTACGGCGCCTGCGTGGACACCAGCATCGTCCTGCCCCGCGACGCCGCGCCGCACAAGGAGCGCTCGGAATGGTGGTACTACACGGGCCACATCACCTCCGGTGCGCACCATTGGGGCTTTGAAATCACCGTATTCCAATACGACATGGCCTCGCTTCTCGGCCAGCCCGGCTTGGGCTACATGTGCCACGTGGCGGTCGTCGACAAGGACATCCGCCAGCACTACCACACCGACACGATTTCCATGGAACCGCAGCAGTGGCAGGCGGCGCCCATCGCGCTGGAGGTCGATAATTGCCGGTTTGAGCTGGGCGGCGACGGTCATGACCACATCCGCGGGCAAATTCCCAAGGGCGCCGAAAAGGACCACATGGGCGATCCGTGGCTGATCGACCTGACGGTGACCCCGCAGAAGCGGCCGGCTTTCCACGGCGGCGACGGCATCATCCCGATGTCCGCGGGCGCCGGCTCGAGCTGGTACTACTCCTACACGCGCCTCGCCGCGCAGGGCACGCTGACCACGCCCAACGGCGACTTTCCCGTCACCGGCCAAGCGTGGATGGACCACCAGTGGGGCGCGTTTGACATCCAGGACTTCAAGGGCTGGGACTGGTGGAGCATGCAGTTTGACGACGGCCATGAAATCATGCTGTTCCAGTTCACCGACTGGAACGGCCATCTGGCTAGCCAGGCCGGCACGCTTGTCGATCCCGCGGGCAACCTGACGCCGTTGGAAGGCATGGACGCGTTCACCGTCAAGAGCCTGCGCAAGTGGCCGAGCCCGCACACGGACGGCATCTATCCGCTCGACTGGGACATTGCGATCCCTAAGATGGCCTGGCAAATCAGCGTCAAGACGTCCGTGGACGATCAGGAAATGTACAACGTCGCGCAGAACTATTGGGAAGGCGAAACGACGCTGGGCGGCACGCGCGGCACGACGCCGCTGACGGGCGTGGGCTACACAGAACTGACGGGCTACGCCACGGATCTCATGGACCCGAAGAAGTAGCACGCCGCGCCCGACCGCTTGCCGCGATCCCCGCCTCTGTGCCAGCATCGCCGCGGTTCTCGCGAGCCGCGGAGGTTGTGTGGAGCTCCTGTTCGTCGCCATCTTGCCCGGCTGGACGTTCGCCAAGGACGGCGGCGTCACGTTGCCGGAAGGCATGCCGCGGCGCCTGAGTTGGCGGCTGATGCTGACCGTCGCGGTCTGTGATGCGTACGCCCTGCTCCGCCATGGCCGCCTGTTGCGCCTGCTGACCGCCAAACGCCGTCAGCTGCTCGTGCAGTCGCTGGCGACGCATCCGTGGCCGTGGCTGCGGCACAGTCTGGCGTTGGCGCGGAACGCCGCGCTGCTCTCAGGCCAGCGGAGGATCGCTTGAATCCGACCGCAGGAGCGTTGCACAACGGCGCGCAGTACCACGTCAAGGAAGAAGCGGACTTTGTCATCGTCGGCGCTGGCGCAGCGGGTGCGACGATGGCGCGCTGGCTGACGGCGGCTGGGCGTTCCGTCGTTGTTGTCGAGGAAGGTCCGCCGGCCAAGCCCGCAACTGGCGATGGCCTGAATGCGCTCCGCGATTTGTACCGCGACGCCGGTACGACAACGGTGCGTGGCCCCGATCCGCTGATCCTGCTGCAAGGTCGCACAGTTGGCGGTTCCAGCTTCGTCTCAGGCAGCGTGCACGCCAGCCTGCCCGAGGCAACGTGGCAGGCGTGGGCGGCGCGCGACCCCGTGTGGAAGGAGCGGCTCCCGTGGCACAAGCTGGAGGCGGCGCGCGAGCGGATCGAGCAGGAACTCGCGGTGCAAAAGACGCCGCGGGCGCTGCTGGGCGATGATGCGGACGCGCTTGCGCGGGCCATGCCTGGTTCAGCGAAGGCGACTTGGCGGGGCGCGCCGGGCTGTGTCGGCAACGGCCGCTGCTTCCAGGGCTGCCCGAAATCCGGCAAGGCCAGCGTCAACGTCACGCTCCTGCCCTTCGCCATGCAAAAAGGCGCCCGCGTCTACAGCCGTTGCGCCATCCTCGGCATCGACTTCAAAGGCAAGCGCGCCGTCGGCGTCCATGGCCGGTTCGATAACGGTTTTCGCTTCAAGGCCCGCGCCAACGTTGCGGTCATCCTCGCTGCGGGCGCTGTGGAGACGCCCGGGCTGCTCCTCAAGAGCGGCGTCGCGAACGTGGGCCACAACTGGACGTGCCATCCGACGGTTGTGGTCAGCGGTCTTTGGAACAAACCGCTCGGCGAGGTGGGCGCGACGCAGGGCGTTGACGTGCAGCCGGGCCAAGGCATGGGCGTGGACATCGAGACGCTGCGGCTGCCGCTGGCGTGGCGGCGCTTGACGGTGCCGGGTTACGGCCCGCTACTGGCCGAGCGCCTGGAGCAACTCTCGCAGGTCGTGACCTGGCAGGTGCGGCTGCGGCCGGAAGCGACGGGCCGCGTGCGGCTTTCCAAGGTGACGGGCAAGGTCTTCGTGGAGTTTGCGTTGACGCCCGCGGACCGCCGCGCGATGGGCACAGGCATCGCGCTTGCGGCTGAGGGACTGCTGCGCGCGGGCGCGCTGGCGGTGTGGCCGCAGGTGGCGGGTTGGCCCGAAGAGATCAGCTCGCTCAAGCAGGTCCACGAATTGGCCAACCGGCAAATTCAGCCCGGCGCGCTGCCGATGACCGCGAGCCAGCTCTTTGGCGGCGTTGCGACGGATGCGCGCGGCCAGGTCGTGGGCTACGAGCGGCTGGTTGTCGCCGACGCGTCGATGCTGCCCGGTGCGCCGGGTGTGCCGCCGCTCTCGCTGATCCACGCCGCCGCGACGGTGCTGGCTGAGTATTGGACGGACGCGAAAGCCTGACGCTACTGGCAGACGCCCGCGGTGCACGTCTGGCCATTGCCGCACGACGCGCCATCGAATGCGACCTGCGCCGTGCAGCCCTTCTTGGGATTGCAGCTGTCAATCGTGCACGGGTTACCGTCGTCACAGGCCTTCTTGACGCCGACGCAGCCCTTGGGCGTGCAGGTCGCGTTCAACACGCACACGCTGCCGGGATCGCACGCGGAGCCGTCGGCCACGTCGACGTGCTTGCAGACCGCCGACGCGCCATCGCATGCGTCCGTCGTGCACGGGTCGCCATCGCTGCAATCCTTGACCTGGCCGACACACGAGCCGTTGAGGCAGGCGTCGTTCTTCGTGCAGTTGTTGCCGTCGCTGCACGGTCCGTCGACGGCGGCGTGCAGGCAGCCGAGCTTGGCATTGCACGTGTCGGCGGTGCAGCTGTCGTCATCGTCGCACACAATCGGCTTGCTCTCGCAGTTGCCGAACTTGCAGACGCCGCCCACG
>CAINLT010000439.1 GCA_903850505.1 uncultured Myxococcales bacterium
AGGAAGAAGAAGTCGCCGCGGCTGAGTAGACTGCGCCTCGCCCGCGTCGCGCATCCGTCTCCGCGCTGCAGCATCCTACGACCTGAGCGCTGAGAACGGCGCACGGGTCGACCATGCACGCCTTTGACTTCCCGATTGCCGCGGACACGACGCAGTACGCGATGCCGATCCGGCGCCCCGCCGTGCCGCAGAAGCGCTTTGGCAATACGCTGGACAAACAGTATTTCAGTTTCGCCGCGGCGCACTTCCTGGTGTTTGCCGATGGTGCGCGCGAGCCGCTGCACGGCCACAACTACCGCGCGGAGCTGGAGATCGAGGCGGAGCTGGACGGCGCGGGGCTCGTCGCCGACTTCATCGCCGTCAAACCGCTCTTTCGCGTGGCGTGCGATGCGCTCGACCACCGGGTGCTGATTGCGGCGCAGCATCCGCTTCTGGAAGTCCGGCAGATCGCCGACGCCGAGGGCACCATGGTCCATGTGCGGCACCCGCAGGGCCGGTTCGCGCTGCCCGTCGAGGACGTGGTGCTGCTGCCCATCGCCAACACGTCAAGCGAGCTGCTGGCCGAGTGGCTGTGCGATCGCACGCTGGCGCAGCTGGCCGAGCAGTTGCCCGACCTTCGGTTGCGCACGATGCGCGTCCTCGTTTCTGAGTCACCGGGTCAAGCGGCGTGGACCGAGCGCCGCTGGTAGTTTGACCGCCAATCCCTCCACCTGAGGTCTTTCATGCACATGCCCATGCGTCCTGAACTGCTTGATTCTCCCGATAACGCCGCCGCGCGCACCATGCCCGACATCGCGTCCCACGAGGGCGTGCGCGTGGTGGGTACGCTCGATCGCGTGGGCATGCACCACGTGGAGATCCCCGTGTTGTGGCAAGGCGACGATGGCCGCGTGCTGCAAATCCCGGCGAGCGCGGACGTCGCCGTGAGCCTGGATCGGCCGGAAGTGAAGGGCATCCACATGTCCCGGCTGTTCCTTCTGGTGCAGGAGACGCTGGAGCGGGACGTCCTGACGCCGGCGACGATGGTCGAACTGCTGGAGCGGCTGGTGGCGAGCCATGCCGGGCTGGCGACGACGGCGGAGCTGACGGTCCGGTTCCAGTGGATGCGCAAGCGGCCAGCCCTGCGGTCCAACTATGCGGGTTGGCGGTCGTATCCGGTGGAGATGCGCGGCGTGCTGGCGAACGGCAAGGTGCGGCTGTGGCTGCGAACGCAGGTGTTGTACAGCAGCACGTGCCCGTGTTCCGCGGCGCTGGCGCGGCAGATTATCCAGGAGAAGTTTCACGAGGATTTTGGCGATGCCACCGACCTGCCCGCGAGCGTGGTGCACGCCTGGCTCGGCACGGAAGAGGCGATCTGCGCGACGCCGCACAGCCAGCGAAGTGAAGCGGACGTCACCATCGAGCTGGTGGACCCGCTGCAAGGCGGCGACGTGGGCGAGCTGATCGACGGGATCGAGACGGTGCTACAGACGGCGGTGCAGGCGGCGGTCAAGCGCGAGGATGAACAGGAGTTCGCCCGGCGCAACGGCGCGAATCTGATGTTCTGCGAAGACGCTGCGCGGCGGATGAAGGCGTTGCTGGAGAGCGATTTGCGGATCGCCGACTGGCGGCTGATGGCGTCGCACCGGGAGAGCCTGCACCCGCATGACGCGGTCGCAACGGCGGTGAAGGGCGTGGTCGGCGGGCTGATGCCTTAGCCGCTACTCAAGCTCGTTGTCGAGCCCCGGCTCTTTCATCTCTGACGACAAGTAGATGTCCGAGTACACGCCATCGACGTCGAAATCCGCGCGGGCCCGGGCGTACCACCAGTCCTGATTCGGATTCTGGATGTATTTCACCGGCGGCACGGTCGGCGCGGCCGGGTCGCGGGCCAGGACCTGGAACTCAAAGTTGACCTGCTCATTGACGCGGTAGCCCGCACCCAGCGCGCACCAGCCGGGATGCGCCGCCTGATCCGCCGGCTGCGTGCAGTCGATGCCCCAGGACGTGTCCATCGTCGTCCAGTCGGCGACGTGCGGCCAGAATTCCGTCGCGCTCGTGCTCGTCGACACGTAGCGGTGGTACGTCTGGAAGTAGGTCTCCTGCTTGATGCGGATGTCCCCCAGCATCGCGATGGCCTCCTGCACCCGCGCGCGCCGCGTGAACCGCTTGTAGGAACCGATCGCGACCGTCGCGAGAATGCCAATGATCACGACGACGACGAGCAGCTCGATGAGCGTGAAGCCCGCCTCGCGCTGGCCGCGCGTCGTTGGATGAAAGCGTCGTGTCTGCATGGCTGAATTTCCCCGCGCGACCCGCAAGCCGCAACTGTCTTCAGAATGGGACTGCCCGGCGATGGCGTCAATGGGGTTCTTGCGTCTACCGATCGCGACAATCCCATGACGCACCGCGTCTTGCCGTAGCGCGCATTGCGGGCGTATACCGGCGCGACAGGGACGGGGCGCCGATTGTGCAATCCCGTCAGAGCCAGCAAATACGCTACTTCTCCAGATGGTGCGTCATGACTGCCACGAATCCTCCGGCATCTTCCTCTTCATCCTCCCATGCTTCTGGCGCCGACCGCGCCGGTCGCGTCGATTCCGGTACCTTCGCCGCTGTCCCGCAATCGCGCGCGTCAGACCGCGATGGGCGCCGTCGCCGCCTCGTGCGCGCAGTGCGGGACTCCGCGATCTTCGCCTCCGATGCGGAGCGGGCGCAGGCGCTGTTTGTTGCGGACGCCATCGTGCGCCGTGCGGACGGCGACTACATCCAGCGCCACCCGACGGACTCGTTTCCGGGGCACTTGAAGAACAACCTCGACGGCATGGCCATTCGCCAGTTCGAGCAGATCAAAGTGCACTGCGCGCGGCCCAAGAAGGCGACGCATGGCTATGATTTCCCGACGTTCGTGCTCGAAACGTGCATGTCCGACCAACCGTTCATCATCGACACCATCAAGCTCGTGCTTCGGCGGCTGGACGTGCACACGCTCGGTTCGCTGAACATGATCCTGCCGATCGAGCGCGACGAGAAGGGCAAGCTGCTCGACATCAGCCAGGACAATCCGCGCTCGCGGCCGGAGTCGGTGAGCGCGCAGTTGCTCAGCGTGGCGAGCGTGGGCGATCGCGCGGAGGACATTCGCGCGCAGGTGCTGTGGCATCTGCAGCAGGCGCAGCGCGTGGTCTCGGATTTCCGGCCGATGCGCCGGCTGGTGCGCGACATCGTCACGGGGCTGCGTTACTGCGCGGAAGACGCCGGGACTGGCGAGTCGGACTTCTCGGAGGCCGTCGCTTTTGCCGACTGGCTGCTCGACGAAAACTTCGTGTTCATGGGCGCGTGGGGCTTTGACGTGCAAGGTCGGCCCACCGGGCGCCTGGGTCTCGGCCGTTACGACACGAGCGAGAAGATCGGCGTGGAAAGCGATCCGCACGAGGCGTTCTCTGAGAACGCGCCGCTGGTCAGCATTCACCAGTCGCGCAAGCCGTCGCCGATTCACCGCGAAGCGCCGCTCGTGGAAGTGCGGTTGCGTCTGGTGAACGACGATGGTTCGAGCGCCGGTGGCGTCGTCCTCCAGGGCCTGTTCACGTACCGCGCCGTCACCGGCCGGACGTCCAGCGTGCCGTTCCTCCGCCGTCGCCTCGCGCGCATGGTCGCGACCGAGGATCTCGTCCCGTCGTCGCACCGCATGAAGCTGTTCCTGAGCTTCTTTGACCGCCTGCCGCTGGCTTTTGCCTTTGCCGCCGCGGATTCCGAGATCGTCTCGCTGTGCAATGACGCGATCGACGTCGATTTTGGCAGCACGCCGCGGGTCGTGTACCGCGTCGACGCGCTGGGCACGGGCGCGCAGGTCTTTGTCCTGCTCTCGCAAGAGCGCTACGGCGAAGAAGTGCGGGCGCGCATCCAGGAGCACATCGCGGAGACCTTCAACGCCCAGGAAATCCAGTTCCGGCTGCTGGTTGGCAAGACGGACACGGCGATCCTGGACTACCTCGTATTCGCCGATACGCCGCTGCGGCTGCCGGACGTTGACGCGCTGACTGACCACGTGTCGGCGGTCGTGAGTCCGTGGCTGGAGACGATGCGCGAAATGCTGCGCAGTTGCGAAATGGCTGAGCCGGAGGTCGACCGTCTGTGCCTGCTGTACGGTGAGTCGCTGCCGACGACGTACCACCACCACATTCAGCCGCGCGACCTGGTTGACGACCTCGCGTCCCTGGAAGCCGTGCGCAGCGGCAAGAAGCTGCAAGTGCGGCTGCGCTGCGACGGCAATGACGAAGCGCACAAGCGCGTGCGGCTGCTGGTGTTCTCGGCGGACGACATCGCGCTCACGGATCTGCTGCCGGTTGTCGACAACTTTGGCCTGCGGGTGCTTGGCGAGTCGAGCTTCACGGTGCACGACGCCGATGGCGGCATCTGCTTCTTCCAGACTTATGGCATCGCGTCGGCGACCGAGAACGGCCCGCACTTGCTCAGCCACAGCCGCGCGTTCACGGAAGCGATGTACGCGGTCATGGATGGCCGGCTGTCCTCGAC
>CAINLT010000440.1 GCA_903850505.1 uncultured Myxococcales bacterium
ATGTGGAATTCCAGATCCAGCGCCTCGCCGACCTTGAGGCCACCGACCTGCACGTCGACGCTGTTCTGGTCCGCGATCTGGCGCGCGGGCGTGACGAGGCGGACGTCTGCCTGCGCGCGGCAGTCGGTGCGATCGCCGCCGTTCAAGCAGGCCTCAAGCGCTGCGGAAGTATTCGCTTTTCCTGAGCAGCCCATGGCCAGTGCCATGCCAACTGCCAACCAGCCAAACCGTTCGAGCCGCATTCTGGGGTCCTCCGCGTCAGGTTTCATCGTGCGGGAAGCGTTGCCCCGATGCAAGCTGAACCCATCAGCCCGGCGGGTCCGCAGGCAACTCCAGCGGCGGCTGCCCCGCCTTCACACGCATCGCATTGACCGCCTTGCTCACTGCCGCCACGCGCAACAGCCGCAATTCCAGCCGCCGGAGCACCGGCACGTCCACCAGGATAAGACCAATCAGGATCATGAGAAGCCCCTGACCTGGCACGCCCGGAAGCGCCAGCACCACGCCGAGCGCCACCAGCAGCACGCCGCCGATCCGCTGCGCCCAGCGCCGCGCGCCGGACATGTTACGTTTGGCGTGGGTGGAGAAGTGGTCGGCGGGTAGATAGACGAGAAACTGGCGCGCGATGACGAGCGTCAGGACGGAGAGGGCGATCGCTGACAGAATCCAGCCAATCTTGCGCAACGCGGCACCGTGCGGCTTGAAAGGCGCCGCGGGGGGTAGCATCATGGACGGGACGCGGCACACTCGGCAAGCCCGCTGGCTGCGGAGCAGGGCGCAAACGAGGTTCATCGTGAGCAACACGGCGGAAATGGGCGGCGCAGAAATGGCCATGGCGGAGTACCTGCCGCATCGCGGGCTGACGCACGGCGCTTGGCTGGCTGCGCTCCTCGCGACGCCGCTCCTGGCGTGCGGTGGCGTTGCAACGCGCGCTGAGCCGGCGGTGGACTCGGTCGTCGATTGTCCGGCAACCCATGAGCTGACGCTGCAAAGCTGCTCCGGGCCACAATCGGTCGGCTACGGCTCGCTGCCGTCAAAACCGTTGGAGTGGGGCGTGACGCGCGCGGGCGCCCTGTACTTTGGTCGGCTTGTTTGTCCAGGCGGCGGCCTCGCGATGACGGAGCGCACGCAGTCGGCGGCGTTGCCGTCCGCCGATGGCGTGGAAGCATGGGAAGTGCGTTGCCCCGGCGATCAGACGCCGCGGATCTGGTACGCAACGCCGCGCAAGTGCGGCAATCCGTGTCCGCCGGACGGCCTGCGCGTGATTCCGCAGGCGGCACTGCAGCGCTACATCACGTCCGTGGAGGCGTTTGAGGCGGGCGATACCAAGCTCGCGCTGCTGCGGATCGACGAAGCGGTTGCCCTCGCGCCGCCCAACGAGCTGCTGACGCTGTGGAAGGGGACGATGCTGGAGCAGTCCGGTCGGCCGCTGGAGGCGGTGGCGTACTATGAAGCGGCGGTGCGGATGAATCCGGACGAGCCGTCGCACAAGCTCTTTCTCGCGCGGGCGCAGCGCGCGGCGGGGCACGAGGCGCCGTACCGATCGGCGGTGGATGATCTGCTCGCCAAGCTGCCGTCGGGCCACCCGCTGGTGCCGGAATTGCAGTGCCTGAAGTCAGAGCTGCTCGCCAAGGACGGCAAGTCGGCGGAGGCGCAAGCGCTGGCGACGAAAGCCTGCCAGAACAGCCACACGGATTGCTGTCCGGGCAAGTAAACGGCGCTGTCGGTTCTACTTCGCCGCCGGCGCCACGATCCGCTTGAGCTCAAACACCTTCGCGTCGCCCGGCTTGCCATCAGCGAACGTGCCCCATTCTTCGTGCAAGGTGTCGGCGTCGGTAAACGCCAGCGTCGCGCTGTGCATGTGCATGTCTTTCTTGGGATTGATGCCCGCGCCGCCGACAAACTGGAACGCGATCTTCTTGGCGTCTGCGCGCTTGTCCGCCTTCATTTCCGGCTGGTTGCCCGCCGCGCAGTAGTGCGTCAGGTGGATCTCCTTGCCGTGCAGCGTGTAGACCGTGACCATCTCATGGGGCGCGCCGGGAAACAGCGTCTCCACGACCGCGCTGCCGTTCGCCGTCACCTTCCACGACGACGCCACGCCGCCTTCACCGCCCGCCATCGTCCAATCGCCCGCGAGCGACTTCAGCTTCTCAAAAGCCGGCGTCGTCGGCCGTTCGCCCTTGGCCATTTCACCGGCGTGCGCCGTCGCGGTCATCGTCAGCAGGGTCGCAAACATCGTCAGCAGTTTCATTGCGTTCTTCTCCGGTTGCAGGTCCGGAGACGAGTTTCGCTGCCGGCGTTGCGGACGTCAATCGGCGCGTGGCATCACGTTGGCCAAACCGAGATCGCCGTTGTAGTGCGCCTTGACCCGCGGATTCATGATCTTGAACCACAGCGGCGGCACGTACGCGATCAGCAGCATCGTCGCGTAGCCCGCGGGCAGCTCCGGCGCCGTGTCAAAGTGCCGCAGCGACTGATACGAACGCGACGGATTGGCGTGATGATCCGCGTGGCGCTGCAGCTGGTACAGGAAGAGGTTGGTGACGCGCCGGTTGCTGTTCCACGAATGCTCCGGCTGGCACCGCTCATAGCCGCCGTCCGGACGTTTCTTGCGCAGCAGGCCGTAGTGCTCGATGTAGTTGACGACCTCCAGCATCGACGAGCCGTAGATCGCCTGAATCAGCAGCAGCGGCACGATTGTCACGCCGAGCCACGCGATGAGGCTGGTCCAGATGACCACGGTCATCGCCCAGGACTGCAGGATCTCATTGCGCCAGTGCCACGCCGGCAGTCCGCGGCGCGAGAGGCGCTCGGTTTCAATCCGCCAGCCGGAGACGATGCCGCCCCACGTCGTGCGCGGATAGAACTGCCAGAAGGATTCGCCGTAGCGGGACGACGCGGGATCCTCAGGCGTGGCGACGCGCTTGTGGTGGCCGTAGTTGTGCTCGATGCAGAAGTGGCCGTAGCCGCTGGGCGCGAGTGCGAGTTGCGCGAGAAAGCGTTCGACGCGGTTGGATTTGTGGCCAAGCTCGTGCGCCGTGTTGATCGATACGCCGGTGACAAGCGCCAGTGAGAGGGTGACGCCCAGGTAGTCAAACCAGCCGAGGCGGTAGGCGACGACAGCCTGCGCGGAGACGATGAGCGAGACGAATTCAGCGAGCACGGCGAAGCGGACGATCCAGCGGTAGTAGCCGTCGTGCTCCAGCGCCGGCACCGCGCTCTCCGGCGGGTTGCTCGAGTCGTCGCCCAGAAGCTGGTCCAGGACCGGAATCGCCATGAAGATGACGAGCAGGGTGAACCACCAGAACAGACGCAGCCCGGTGACCTGCACAAGCTGGATGCCGATGACGGGCAGCAGCATCGCGACGCAACCGAGCATCCACCAGTAGCGTTTCTTGTCGCGCCAATCAGTCAGGGCTACGGCGGTCTGCGGGATGGACTTGAGCATGGCGATCTCCTGGCGGCGTGCCTCCCAGTCAGTCTGCCAGCTGTTGAATAAGAGTCAACAGTGAATTTCCGCCTCTTAGCCGCCGTTCTTCCACGCCAGCCACACGCGCTGCTTCTCTTCCAGTCGCTGCCACTCCGTCCACAGGTCGTCGCGCGCTTGGGCCGCCGCCGTCTGCGCCGCGATGGCCGCCTGCAGCTTGGCGTAGTCCGCGGTGATGTCGCCATCCGCGAGCCGCGCTTCCGCTGCCACCACGCGGTCTTCCGCCGCCTCAATCTCCGCTTCCATGCCCGTCAGGCGCTTCTCTTCAGCAAACGTCAGCTTCGGCGGCGCATCCGTCTTTGCCACCTGCCGCACCGCCGCCGCCACGGGCGCGCTCGTCACTTTTTGGTTCTTGCGCGCCTGCAAATCGCTCCAGCCGCCCGCGTGCAGCGTCGCGGTGCCGTCGCCAGGCACGTCGATAATCGCCGTGCACACGCGGTCGAGGAACGCGCGGTCATGGCTGACGATCAACGACGTTCCCGGCCACGCCAGCAGCGTCTCTTCCAGCAACTCCAGCGTCTCAAAATCCAGATCGTTGGTCGGTTCGTCCAGCACCAGCAGGTTCATCGGCTCCTGCAGCTTGCGCGCCAGCAGCAGGCGAAACCGCTGACCGCCCGATAGCGTCGCCACCGGTTGGCGCAGGTCGTCAAACTTGAACAGGAACTGCTCCAGGTACCCGGCGATGTGCATCTTGCCCGTCGGCGTCGTGACCCATTCCGTCCCCGCCGGCGAGCCCGCCTCGCGCACCGTCCACGTCTGCTCCAGGCCCGAACGCTGCTGGTCGATCTGCATCACCTGCGTCGTCGCCCCGCGCGTCACGGTGCCAGCCAGCGGCGGAATTTCACCCAGCAGCGTCCGCAGCAGCGTCGTCTTGCCCGCGCCATTGGGCCCCACGATGCCGATCCGCTCGCCGCGCGTCACAAGCAGCGTCAGATGCTGGATGACCGTCTTGTCCGGCCAACCGACGCGCAGATCCTTGGCGTCCACGAGCACCTTGCCCATCCGTTCCAGCTGGAACATCGGCAACTGCAGCGGTTTCTCCACGTCCACGACTTCATTCACCGCCGCGCGCGCCCGCTCCATCCGCGCTTTGGGCTTGCACGACCGCGCCGCCGGACTCGTGCCCAGCCACGCCAGCTCCGCCCGCAGCCGCTGCCGGCGATTGCCTTCCACGCGCTCCGCCTGACCGTCCTCGTCCAGCCGCGCTTGCAGGTAGTCCTGGAACGAGCCCTCGTAGGATTTCAGCTTGCGGTGCCGCAGCTCGACGATCCGGTCCACGACCTGGTTGAGGAAATAGCGATCGTGGGTCACGAGCACCAGCGCGCCCGGCAGCGCCCGCAGCTCCGCTTGCAGCCAATCCGACGTCCCCGGGTCCAGGTGATTGGTCGGCTCGTCCAGCAGCAGCAGATCCGGCTGTTGCAGGAGCGCCGCCGCCAGCGCCGCGCGCCGCCGCGTGCCGCCAGAAGCCTCGGAGACTTTCTGGTGCGGATTCTCGATCCCCAGGCCTTTGAGCGCCTGCTCCGCGCGCAGCTCCGCCTCATGCGGATCCAGGTGCTCGCGGCACAGCTTCACGCCTGCCAGCGCGATGTCCATCAGCGTTTCCGTCGTGCTCATCGGCGGATCCTGCGCGAGATACGCCACGTGGGCCTCGCGCCGCCGCACGACTTGCCCGGAATCGGCGTCCTCCAGCCCCGCCAGGATCTTCAGCAGCGTCGACTTGCCCGTGCCGTTGCGGCCGACAAGGCCGACCTTCTCGCCGCGCGCAAGGTGCAGCTCCGCGCCCTCGAGCAGGACGGACGCGCCGTGGGATTTCATCAGGTTCTGCGCGGTCAAAATCGGCATGGTTCGCTGTTGGTGCGGGTTGAGAAAATCGGTCTGGTGCGGCTGCGGTCAGGCAAACAGCCAGTCGTCCAGCGTGCGGTGCAAGTGCAGGATCGCCGCTTCTTCGTCGGTCAGCCGCAGGCCATCGCACGCGGACGATTGCATCCCGCGCTGCAGCCCCACGACCATCGCGATATCGGCGGCCATCATCGCGCCCTGGTCAGACTGGCGGCTGTCGGCGTGCTTGTGCGGCGGCAGCGCAGGGTGCGGTTCACCGTCAGCCAGCGGCCGGTACGCCACCTGGTCAAACGCCATCTGCTGCGGATCGCGGCCCGCCGGTCGATGCCGGTAGATCTGGATGCGGTGCGCGTACAGGTTGAGCTGCGTGTTGGGAAACAGGTTGAGCTGCACGTTGTCCAACAGCTCCGCGTCCGTCAAATCCTGCCACGGCATCTTCTGCGTCACGCCGCGGGCGCGGATCGCGTGCTGCAGGCGCTCGCGCAGGTTGGGCGTGCGCGGATCCAGGGGCGGCTTCACGCCGATCGACTCCTGCCAGCCGCGCATCGTCTCGTCGTACGGCGCACTCGCCGGCATGTGCGGGCTCGGGATGCCAAAATGCACCGTCGTGCGCGTGTGCGGTCCGAGCGCCTCAATCGTGCCGGTCGCGTCGTTCATGATCGGCAGCACTTCCGGGTGGATCGTGCGGATGTGGTACAGCTCGTTGGACACGTCCGCTGACGTCTTCCAGTTCGCCGCGATGTCCAGCGTGATGTCGTCACTGCGCGCCCAGCGATCCAGCCGATGGCGGCGAAGGACGTCAGCGATCGGTGCCAGGAACGCGTCAAGCGCCACGAGCGGCTCGCCAAAGCACAGCCACACGAGGCCAAAACGTTCCTCGCAGCGCACCGGCTTGAGCGTGACGTCCCCGGGCGGCTGGGCAAACTGCGTGCCGTCGGGCCAGGAGAGCAGCTTGCCATCGGGCTTCCACGTCCAGTGGTGGTAGGGACACCGGACGTTGCGGCCGTGCGTCGCGCTGTTGTCGCAGAGCCGCATGCCGCGGTGCCTGCAGACGTTGTGGAAGCCGTGAACCTGGCCGTCATCGCCGCGGACGGCAAACGCGCTTTCGGCACCGATGTCCAAGACTTGACGATCGCCGGGTTGAGCGAGATCAGACGAGAAGCAGACGTAGAGCCAGGTGCGCGGCCACAGCAGGCTCGCTTCGCGTTCCGCCCATTGCGGCGACGTGTAGCGCGCGGCGGGGATGACGGAGCACGGGGATGGCAGGCGGTGCAACATGAAGCGGGCAGGCTACTCCGGCCCTCGGGCGGCTGCAAGCACGTCGGCGCGCAACGGCGATGGCGCGCATGATATGTGTGTGTTTGTAAATTGTGATTGTGGACCTCCCGAGGGAACGGCGAGCATGGGGACTATCTTTGTGCGGGTCGGCACTTCCCGACTTCCCACGGTCGTTCAGCGTCTTTGTTTCAGGAGTTCACATGTCCCAGCCTCGCTGTCGTCTTGTCTCAGTCCTTGTCCTGCTCGCGCTCACCTCCGTGCTTGCGGTCGGCTGCGGCGACGATGTCGCCGTTGAAGGCTCCGGCGCAGACGGTATTGGCGGCGACGACATCGATGATCTCGGCACGGTCGTTGGCGATGCCGATGCGACGGGTGACATTGCGGGCACGGATGCCAGCGGCACAGACGCGACGGGCACGGATGCCAGCGGCACGGACGCGACGGGCACGGACGATGCGATCGGCGACGCCGCGGACGTGACGGGTGACACCGGCGACGCGGTCGACACCGCGGATACTGCGACGGGCACGGACAAAGACAAGCACCTCTGCGACCCGTGCAAGGACGCGAGCACGTGCGACGGCGGCCTGTGCGTGACGCATTCGGACGGCGGCAGCTTCTGCGCGTCGCAGGGCCCCGATTGCCCGGCCGGCTACGCCCTGCAGTTGGCCACGGACGTCACGTCAGGCCAGAGCGCCAAGGTGTGCATGCCGATGGAGCAGGGCATGGTCGGTCCCGGCCAGTGCACGTGTTCCGCCAGCGCGATCGCCGCGGGCTTGGCGACTTCCTGCACCGCGAAGAACAGCTTTGGCACCTGCAGCGGCCAGCGCGTTTGCGCGACCGGCGGCTTGACCGCGTGCGACGCGCCGCAAGCCGCGACCGAGACCTGCAACGGCAAGGATGACAACTGCGACGGCACGACCGACGAAAACGTGAACTGCGACGACGGCCAGGCCTGCACGGCCGACGCCTGCACCAACGGCGCTTGCGCGCACACGCCGGTCGACGGCGGTTCGTGCGATGTGGCGGGCGTCTTCTGCGCCAC
>CAINLT010000441.1 GCA_903850505.1 uncultured Myxococcales bacterium
AGAAAGCCTGAAAAGTTCGCGATATCCGTCGGACTGGCTCATGGTTGCCCCCGCGGATCACAGCTCCGCGGTGATGCAGCAGATCAGGCAGACGGGGTTTCGTCAATTTTGCGAGGAGTTCGGGAGCTTGCGATCGCCCTGGCAACAACGGCTGGCAGCATTGACCTCGCAGTGGTTTCCTGCTGCAATGCCGCCCCTTGCGACGGACCCGCTGAGAGTCCGTCTGCCTGCCGCCGTTATTCGGCCGGAGCGACTGAAATGCTCGAAACGATGCGCCGCCACAGCCGTTCGCCGTGGATCCAAGTCATTTTCGCCACGCTGATCGCAGCTTTCATCCTGACGTTCTACTCAGGCTCCCGTCTCGCGGCGAGCTTGGCGGGGCAAGCGCCAGAGCCGATGCTCGAAGTCGCAGGGACCGCGATCGACAGCGCTGAGCTCGATTTGGCCATGCACCTCTCGCCGGACGCGCCGCCGCCGGGTGCCAATGGTTTTGAGAAGTTGCAGCTGCAGCAGCGCTACGAGAAGCTCCGCCTGCCGTACTCCGGCGGTGGCACGGAAATGGCCCAGCTGACGACGCCGCAGGACCCGATCCCGGCGATCCAGCGGCAGAAAGTGGCCGCGGAGCTCGTGGAGTCCGTGCTGGTTGCCGACGAAGCGAAGAAGCTCGGCTTGGCCGTGAGCGACACTGAACTCAGCCGCCGCGTGATGCAGCTCGAGCGCGTGTTCGGCATCAGCTTTCGCGACGAGAATGGCCAGTACGACCCGAAGAAGTACGACACGTTCGTGCGTTTCTCCCTGGGTTCGACCAAGTCGCTCCTGGAGAGCCTGCTGCGCCGCGAAATCCTGCGCGACAAAGTGGCGCAGATCGTCACAGGCGGCATTCAGCTGACGCCGGCCGAATTGGACGCGCTGGTCGCCAGCGACGCCAAGCGGACGCATCTGGAATTCGTCGCACTGGACGCGGAGACGATCGCGGGCGCGCTCACGGTCACGGATGCCGACGCGGACGCCTACGTGGCCGCGCACGAGAAGGAAATCGCCGCGGCGTACGAGGCCAAGGCGGACGTGTACAAGGTGCCGGATCGCTGGAACGTGCACGGCATCCTCGTTGCCGCGCCGGACAAGGCGGGCGTGCCGGACGACAAGAAGGCGGAAATTGACGGCCAGTGGGCCGAGAAGAAGAAGGCCGCGGAAGCCATCAAGGCGGATCTGGACAAGGCGTGGAACGGCGAGACGCCGCTCGATGCCGTGACGGAAGGCGAAGAAGCGCCCAAGGGCGAAGCCAAGAAGGCCACGGAATTGCAGGGTGAAGACAAGGCCAAGCGGCTGGCGGCGTTCTTCGCCAAGGTCGCGGCGGAGAAGTCCGACCACAGCATGACCAAGGACAGCGGCGGCCTGTTCGTGGACGACCTGAGCCCGGAAGCGCTGACGCGTTCGCCGTTTGGCGCGGAAGTGGCCAAGGCGGTTGCGGCGACGGAGCCGGGCAAGTTGGTCGGTCCGGTTGAGGCGCCCAATGGCTGGTGGCTGCTGTCCGTCGACAAGAAGATCGCCGGCAAGACGACGCCGCTCGACGCGGCCGTGAAGCGCACGCTGGCGGCCGATCTGGTGCGCGCGGAACACGCGACGGCGGAGCTCGACAAGATTGCCCAGAGCGTGCTGGCGGCGGCGGAAGCGACGCCGACGACGGCGCTGGCGGACGTCATCAAGAAGTGGAACCTGGCGCACGGCGGCAAGGAAGATGGCCCGTTGCACGCGGGTGAGACGCCGGCGCTCGGCAAGTCGCCGCTGGAAGCGCTGAACGGCGGCATGGAAGCGATGCTGGGCCTGCCGCCGAAGTCTGATGACCCGAACGACATCCCGGGCATTGGCAAGAACGCGGAGATCGCGGCGGCAGCGGCCAAGCTGAAGGCCGAGGCGCCGATCGCCAAGCAGATCTTCAAGTCCGAAGACGGCAAGACGCGCTACGTGGTGCGGCGTGGCAATGACGCGACCAAGCAGACGCCGGAAGCAGACGCCAAGGTCAAGGAATCGCTGGGCCGGATGCTGACGCAGACGCGTCGCGTGGAAGCGTGGCACGGCTACGTGAAGAAGCTGCTGCTGGCGGCGGAAGCGGGCAAGCAGATCAAGTACACGGCCGAATTCAAAGCCGCCGTGGACGCCGAGAAGGCGCGCTTTGACACCGCCGCCAAGCGCGCGGTCGAGAAGGGCGATGACGCTGCCCCGGGTGGCATGAAAGTGGAAGTGGGCGGCCAGCCGGTGCATGTCGAGACCGCGCCCGCCAAGTAAGCCGCCGCAAGCGCCGAGCGCGGAGTCCGCCGAAACGTGGCTGGACGCCGAGTTTGATGCGCTGCAAGAGGCGCCAGAACCTTACGAAATCGCTGAAGATACCGTATCGCCAGGGGCCGTTGCCGACCCGGTGAGCCGCACGTTCGACTTTGACGAACGCGTCAAGGCCGCGCCGGATCGCCCCGGCTGCTATCTCATGATCGACCGCCACGGCGTCATCTGCTACGTCGGCAAGGCGACGAGCCTGCGCAATCGCTTGCGGCAATACGCCAGCGGCCAGGACGAGCGCTTCTTTGTGCATTTGCTGCACCGCGTGCTCGGCGACATCGAATTTGTCATCACGCCGACTGAGAAAGACGCGCTGATCCTCGAAAACGAGCTGATCAAGAAGCACTTGCCGCGCTTCAACGTTCGGCTCAAAGACGACAAGCGGTTCTTGCACTTGCGGCTGGACGCCAACCAGAACTACCCGCGGCTGCAAGTCGTGCGGCGCCCAGCGGAGGACAAGGCGCAGTACTTTGGCCCGTACGCGTCGGCAAGCTCGGCGCGGTCGGCGTTGGCGCAGATCAACCGGCATTTCCAGCTGCGGACGTGCCCGGACAGCGTCTTCAAGAACCGCACGCGGCCCTGCCTGGAGTACCAGATTCACCGGTGCCTGGGGCCGTGCGTGCTGCCGGTGGACGTGGACCTGTACCACCAGCATGTGCGCGACGTGGCGCTGTTCCTGTCCGGGCGGCGCGGCGAGCTCATGGGGCGGCTGAAGAAGCGCATGGCGGAAGCGGCGGAAACCGAGGAATTTGAGCGCGCGGCGCGGTATCGCGACCAGATCGAGGCCATCGAGACGAGCCTGGAGCAGCAGCACGTGTCGCTTCTTGGGCGGCGCAAGTCGATCGACGCGGTGGGCCTGTACCGCGAAGGCGCCCGCATCGCCGTGACGGTGCTGACGTTCCGCGAAGGCGTGCTGTTGGGCAGTCAGGGCTACGTGCTGCGCGATCAGGAGTTCCCGGATGCGGAGGTGCTGGAAGGCTTCCTCCTGCAGCTGTACGAGCGCGGCCAAGCGGTGCCCGACGAGCTGCTGCTGCCGATGCCGATCGATGGCGAGGACGCGCTGGCGGAGTGGCTGACCGACCAGCGGAAACTGCAGGCGGCGCTGACCGGCGAGCCGGCGCCGCGGGCGCAAGTGGAGATCAAGGATCCGCAGCGTGGCCTGCTGTCCAAGCTGATTGAGATGGCGACGGACAACGCGCGGCAAACGTTTGAGGATCGCGTGCGGGCGTCGGCCAAGGCGGAAAACACGCTGCTGGGACTGCAGAAGAAGCTGCATCTCGCGAGGCTGCCGCGGCGGATCGAGTGCTATGACATCTCCAACATTTCCGGCACGGATCCCGTCGGCTCGATGGTCGTGTTCATCGATGGCGAGCCGGCCAATCAGGAGTACCGGCGCTACAAGATCCGCCTGCAGGAGACGCCCAACGATTTTGCCATGATGTACGAGGTGCTGTCGCGGCGGATCGCGCGTGCCCAGGACGGGCGGAGCCCCTGGCCGGACTTGATCGTGATTGACGGCGGCAAAGGGCAGCTGGGCATGGCGCAGGCCGCGCTGCAGGATCTGGGCGTGGAGGGCGTGGAGCTGTGCGGTCTCGCCAAGGCGCGGACGCAGGACAGCGACGATGCCGGGCCGAGCGCGTCCAGTCCGGAGCGCGTGTTCCGGCCCGGCGTGAAGAACGCGCTCGTGATGCCGCAGAACTCCAATGAAGTGTATCTTCTGACGCGGCTGCGCGACGAGGCGCACCGGTTCGCCATCACCTTCCACCGCGAGCGGCGCGACAAGCGCGTGCTGAAGAGTTGGCTGGACAAGGTCGTGGGCCTGGGACCGACGCGCAAGAAGGAGTTGCTGATCGCGTTTGGCTCGCTGACGGCGGTGAAGGAAGCGGACGAGGCGGCGCTGGCCAACGTGGTGGGCCCGGCCTTGGCGCGCAAGATTGCAGTGGTGCGGGGGAATGCGTGACGCGACGACTTTTGGCGCTGGCCCTGATCCTGAGCGGCTGTCACAAGCCGCCGGCCAAGCCGGTCGGCATCTCGGCCGTGACATGGAAGCTCGGCTTTGACGCCGCGCGCACGACGCCGGAAACCACGGGCTGGCGGGTGACGACTGACACGGGCTACGACGTCCACGTCACGCAAGGTGTGCTGACGACCTGGCGCCTGGGCATGACGCCCTGCCCGCCGCCGGTGGCCTGGAGCCTGATTCCCGCGGCGTACGCCAACCACGTGGACCCGCCGGATCCGACCAGCATCCTGCCGCATTTGGCCGAGAACCTCGCGCAGCCGGTGGAAGCCGCGCTGACGCGGACGGTCCCCATGGCGCGCTACTGCCAAGGCTTCTGGCTCGCGTCCGCGCCGCCGCCCGCGCAGGCGGGGGACGGTCCGCGCATCAGCCTGCAACTACACGCGACGTGGCAGAAGGCCGACAAGCGCGGTGAGATCGCGCTGGAGACGTGGATGCCGGACGCCAAGATGCAGCCGGTGCCGGGGCTGGATACAGCGGACGGCGCGACGACGATCGCGGTGACGCGGCACCTTGGCGGCATGCTGGATGGGATCGATCTCGCGACTGCGCCAACGGAGGCGATGGCGTGGACCGTGTTGCACAAGCTGGTGAGCGGCGCAGATTGGCGGGCGACGGCTGGAAAATGAGCGTCAGTCGCCGTACTTGGCCCGCGCCTCGTCCTTCCACTCATCTGGCCAGTAGTAGAAGCCCTCGCAGGCGATAGAGAAAAAGCACGTCTCGCACGCCTTCTCGTGGCGCCGCCGCGACTGCAGGTAATCAAACAGGTTCACGTCCGCCATCGAGACAAAGACCATGTCGCGTTCCATCTTGCCGATGTCGCTGAGGCAATATTCCTCGTAGCCGGGCATGTAGCACAGCGGCAAGTTGATGACCTGGAACTTGATGCGGTCGCCATAGTCGTCGATGAGCTTCATGACCAGCGGCGCCACTTCCGCCGGATCGGGCTGACATTCCGCGCTGGCTTTGCCAAACGGCGTCAGGAACTGCACGTTGCACAGCTTCACGCCCAGCTTCACCAGCAATTCGCCATATTCCAGCAGTACGGGCGAATTGACCTTGGTCAGCGTCACGTTCACGCCAAAATCGAGGCCCAATTTCTCGCACATCGGCCGGCAGTTGCGGATGCCGTCAATCGTCTGGCGGAACGCGCCCTTGGCCTGGACGTTTTCTTCATGCACTTCCTCATTGGGACCGTGCAAGGAAATCAGCAGGCTGGTGATGCCTGATTTGACAATCTTTTCGGCGTTGCGCGGCAGGCTCATCATCCGGCCGTTGCTGGTCAGATTGATGGCCTGAAAGCCCAATTCCTTGGCCGCCGTGATGAGCTTGTGCAGGTTCGGATTGGTCGTCGGCTCGCCGCCGTCAAAATCCACCATGTCGTAGCCCTTGGCGCGGCGGTTGCGCAGGAACTCGATCTGCTGGTCCGTCTCGCCGTGCCAATCGCTGCGGTTGCCGGTCGCGCAGAACACGCACTGGTTGTTGCAGACGTAGGTCGTGTTCATGATGACCTTGCGCGGCTTCCACGCCGACGCCTTGGTCTCCAGCACGCGCTTGGCCGCCCACAGTTCGCCCGGCGTCCAATCCGGTCCCGTCAGCACCGGCTTGCCCTGGAACAGCGGGCCAATGTCGCGATCCTCGCGCGTCGTCCACAGCTTGTCGTTGGTCGCGGTCTTGTGCAGTTCGGTGCCTTTGATCGGCGTGGCAAACTGCACCAGCGGCTGCGCGTCGTAGTCCTCGCACAGCTGCCACGCGGTCTTGAGCGTGTTGAGAATTTCCACCCGCGTTTCCGTCGGCTGGCCAATCATCCAGTGCACGACCAGGTGCAGCCCGTGCTTCTGGCACCACTCGGCGACGCGCTGGGTCGCGGCCAGGTCGAACTTCTTGCCGATCACGTCGTTGGCGATCCGCTCGTTGGCGCTCTCCGCGGAGATCGACAGCACCGGCACGCGCTGCGCCATCCGGATGATCTGGCTCTCCGTCACGCGATCCGCGCGCATGCCGTTGGGAAAATCCAGCCCGAGGTCAAACTCCTCCGCAACGTCCAGCAGCGCGTCAAAGTGGCTGGTCGTCACGTTGACGAGCTCGTCCAGCACGACCCAGCGGTTGATGCCGTAGGTGTTCTTCAGGAGATCGGCGTGCTTGCGCAACCACGCCTTGCCGTGCCGGCGGTACGGCTTGCCTTCCAGGCCGGCGCGCTGCCACGGATTGGACGTGCAGAAATTGCAGCGATAGACGCAGCCGCGGGACGTCTTGACGGCAATGATCGGCGGCGCGGACGAGAAAATCTCGTTCTTGTGGCGGCTCGCCGCGACGCGGCCCATGAACTTCTGGAACGCCGCCATGTCGATCAGGTCGTACGCCGGCAGCGGCAGCGCGTCCAGATCCTCGACCTGCGGCGCACCGCGCGTGATGCGCTCCGGCGGCTGCTCGCCCGCGGCCAGCGTCGTGACAAGCTGCGTCAGCTGCCCTTCCGCCTCGTACTGCTGGCCCCACTGCAGGCCGATCTCATCGAGATCGCTCTCGTTCCATTCAATGAAGTGCATGCCGCCGACGTCGCAATCCGCCAGCACCACCGGCGTATTCGGCCAACGCTCAGCCAGATGCGCCACCAGCCGCTTGAGCTCCGCGCTCGCCGCGCGCGCCCGCAGCCACGGCGAATTGCCCAGCACGACGACCTGCGGCGCGTCCTTGGGCAGCCGGCCGATCAAGGTCGAGACCGGCACGCCAAGGCGCAGGAATTCCTTGTTTTCGTGGATCAGGTTCGACGTCGGCAGGCAAAACGCGTCGAGAATCGCCACGTCGTGGCCATCCTGCCGAAGCTGCGCCGCGGCCTGCCACAGCCCAAGGCTGGCGAAGGTCGGATAGTCGATGTAGGCCGCGTGCAGCAGCAGGGGCGGTTGAATCAACAGGACGCTTGCCAAGTTAGCCTCGGGAGCCTGAGTCTGCACGCGGGGGCGGACCTGCAAGTCAGGTCAGCGTGGCTCAGTCAGTATCGTGCGCGGCATCAGCGGCGGCAAGCCACACCGGGCAAGTTCCTGTGGCTGCGGGGATTTTTTGCCCAGACTTGTGTGCTGTAGCTGCGCCCCCTACGCTGTCTGCGGGGGAAGAAGACCACGATGCGGCGTTTCTGGATTCTCTGTTTGTTGGCTGTGCTCGCGGCGCCCGTGCCCGCGCAGGCGTGGAGCGCGCGCAAAGCGGCCAAGCCCGTGGCGCATCAGGGCGGTCATCGCGTCGGCAAGCCGCACAAAACTGTCGGCAAGTCGCCCGATGCGGCAGCCATCACGGCGGTCGTCGACGGCAAGCTGGTCGTCAAACCGAAGATCGCGCTCATGGCGCTCAAGCGGCTGGTCGCGGCGCGGGAAATGGCTGAGGCGGTGCGCATCGCGGAGGCGATGGCCGATTCCCCCAAGGTGAGCCGGGATGTGCTGACGGACGCGGCGACGGCGCTGGGCAGCGGCAACGACTATCCCGTGCAATTGCGGATTTGGCAGCGGCTGGCGCAAGGCACGCATGGCCACGGCGGTTTGCAGGAAGGCTATCTCGACGCGCTGTTGGCGGCGGGCGACGTGACCAAGGCGCGCGAAGTGCTGGACGCGGCGATCGCCAGGCTGGCGGTCGGCAAACGCCGCGCGGCCCTGGAGCGGCTGGTAGTGGTGTCGCGGCTGGATGGCTCGACGGTCGAGACGATCGACCGGCTGCGCGCGATGCATGACCCGGATGCGGTGGTCCTGGCGGCGCAGTTGCTGGAAGAACAAGGCGATGCGGACGGTGCGGCCGATGAGCTGGCGCACGCCTGGCAGCGCTTTCCCGGCCATCGGGCGCTGCAGGCGGCCTATCAGGCGCTGCTGGTGCGGCTCGGTCGGCGCGAGGAGCTGGCGAAGATCGTGGCGGAAGTTGTGCGCCTGGCGCCCGCGGATCCGATGCCGTGGCTCGGCGTGCTGGACGCGCACATCGCCGCGCGGGACATCGAAGCGGCGCGCAATCTCATCGACGAACTGGCGCGCAAGCATCCGCAACACGACGTCCTGCTGGAGGCGCTGATCGACCGCGAGCAGCGGATCGGCGAGGCGCCCAAGCGGGTCGAGGCGCTGTACGAGCGGCTGCTGGCGGCGGCGCCGCGCGAATCGCAGTATGTGGAAGCGTATGCGGAATGGCTGCTGTCCCGCACGGACAATCAGGCCAATCGCTCGGACGAGCCGGTGCTGGCGCTCCTCGCGCGGCTGCAGAAACCGCCGGCGGACGAGTGGGCGGGGCTGGAGAAGTCGGCGGCGATCCTGCTGAACCACAACCGCTTTGTCGCCGCGCGCAAGCTCGTGCAGACGCTGAATGCCAGGAAGCCGGGCGATCCGCGCGCGACCCGCCTGCTGGCGATGCTGGACGAGCGCGAGGGCCATGCGCAGGACGCCATCGGCCATTGGACTGAGCTGACGCAGTTGCCTGTCGCGCCGGAGATGGCCGACCGGCAGCGGGCGATGGAGGCGCGGCTGGCGCTGTCCGCGCTGCTGCGGCGCACGTCGCAACTGGCGGAGACCGCGGCGCACGCCCGCGCGAAGAT
Organism: uncultured Myxococcales bacterium; assembly: GCA_903850505.1. Taxonomy (GTDB): domain Bacteria; phylum Myxococcota_A; class UBA9042; order UBA9042; family UBA9042; genus CAIYBN01. The sequence goes on from CAINLT010000441.1 coordinate 8,913, forward strand.
CGAGGCAGGGAAGGCGACGCGCGCGGAGGTGCTGCTGTGGCTGGACCTGCAGCTGCAGCTCGACGACGGCCGCGATGTGCTCTCCGACGCGGACTGGCAGAAGACGGCGGAGCGCGGACGGCAGGCGTTTCCCGACGACGACGAGATCGCGCTGGCGGTCGCGACTGGGCTGCTGAACCGCGGCAAGCTGAACGAGGCGCTGCCGGCTGTTGAACTGCTGGCCAAGCGGGACCGCGACGCGGCGACGCCGCTGGTGGCGCAAGCGGTCGAGATGGCGCTGGCGCGGAGCGATTCCGCGATGGCAAAGCGCCTGGAAGGGCTGCTGCTGGCGAGCGACGAGGCGCCGCAAACGTCCGTGCTGATGCGGCTGGGCGATCTGCACCTGCGGCTGGGCGACAACGCGGGCGCGACGGCGCTGTACCGACGGGCCGCGCAGCAGAACACGCGGGACACGCGGGCGGTGGGTCGGCTGGCGACGCTGTTCCGGCTGGCGGGCGCAATCGACGACGAGGACAAGGCGCTGCGCGACATCGTGGCGCGGGCGACGGACGGCGATGAAATCGACGCGGCAGGTCAGCGGCTGCTGGCGGTGGCGCTGGGCGCGGGTCGGCTGGGCGAGCTGGTGCGGTGGCTGGACACGATTGTGCCGCAGCACGCGCGCCGCGAACTCGTGGAACGGCTGCGGATGACCGGCTACGATCTGTGGCTGCGCACGCTGCCGCTGGAGCGGGCGCTGGGGCACGCGGGGCCGGAGCCGATGGCGTCAGGTGTGGGCGATGCGCTGTCGAGCGGCGATCTGGCGCTGCAAGTCAAGGCGCTGCGGCAGCTCGCGGAGCTGCACCGAAGCATTCCGCTGGCGATCGCCAAGCAACTGCTGGCCGCGACCAATCCGGCGCTGCGGCGGGACGTGACGCTGCTGCTCGGCGCGTCGGGTTCGGAGGAGGCGACCAAGCTGATCGTCGCGGTGATGGATGGCCATGACGTGCACGTGGACGGCGGCATGGATCCCGACGAGGAGGTGCGCAACGCCCAGCTCGCGGCGCTGCTGCAGTTGCCGGCGGCACCCGGTGTCGAGCGGCCGCTGGACGAGATGATTCACCGCGGCGAGATGCTGGCGGTCCTGGCGCTGGCGCGGCTGGCAGGGCCCAATCCGGCGCTGGCGCGGCTGAGCGACGTGCTGGTGGCGAGCCGCCGGGAAGCGACGCCGTACGCGCTGCTGGCCTTGGGCACGCTGGCGGGTCGCTCAGGCGAGGAGCCGAGCGCGCGCGACGCCGTGGAGAAGCTGCTGCTGTTCAGTCCGCTGCGCACGGGAACCGGCGATTTTCCGCGGCAAGTCGCGGCGCTTTGGGCGCTGGCGGCGGCCGGGCAGATGCGCGCGACGCTGGAGATCTGGCAGGTCGCGCTGGAGTCGCCGGATCGGCCGCTGCGGCAAATGGCGGTGCGTCTGTTGGCGGCGGCGAACCGGCCCGCGCTTGTCGTGCCGGAGCTGCGGCCCGCCGATGGGGATACCGGGCGCGACATGAAGAACCGCGTGCTGCGGGCGACGCTGCTGCCGTGGCTGAGCGACGACGACGACGCGCTGACCAAGGCGCTGCTCCAAGTGGACGGCGAGCTGGCGCGCGCGGCGCAGGACCGACTGGCGGAAGGCGTCGGCGCGGCATGGCAGCAGGGTTGGTGTGGGACGTGGACGACGCCGGCCGGCAAGAACCTCGCGGGGCCGTTGGTCCGGCAGTTCTGCGCCGTCAAGCCACGGGACTGAGCGCAGTCGCGATCGCCGCCGCCAGCGCCGCGTTGTTCAGCACCAAACCGATGTTCGCCGCCAGACTGTCGCCGCCGGTCAACGCGTTCACCCGCGCCAACAGGAACGGCGTCACCGCCTTGCCGACGATCCCCCGGGCGCGCGCCTCCGCCAGCGCCTGATCCGTCGCCGCATCGATGACCGCGCGCGGCATCGCCAGCGCATGCGGAATCGGATTGGCCACGACGACGCCGCCATGCCCCAGTCCCCAGCGCGCCCGCAGGATCGCCGCCAGTTGCGCGGGCGTGTCGCAGCGGCAATCCACCGGCAGGCCGCTATCCCGGGTAAAAAACGCCGGAAAGACGTCGGTCTGGAAACCCAGCACCGGCACGCCGTGCGTCTCCAGATACTCCAGCGTCAGCGCGAGGTCGAGGATCGACTTGGCGCCCGCGCACACCACCGCCACCGGCGTCTGCGCCAGTTCCGGCAAGTCCGCCGAGATGTCCATGGTCTGCTCAGCGCCGCGGTGCACGCCGCCCAGCCCGCCCGTTGCGAACACGCGAATCCCTGCCAACGCGGCGACAATCATCGTCCCCGCCACGGTCGTCGCGCCCGTCGCACGCGTCGCCACAAGCATCGGCAGATCGCGGCGGCTGGCTTTGACGACCTTGGGCCCCGCCTGACCCAGCTCCGCGATCTCCGCGGCCGTCAGCCCGGCCTTGAGCCGGCCGTTGAGCACCGCAATCGTCGCCGGCACCGCGCCGTGCGCCCGCACTTCGGCCTCCACCCGCAGCGCCGTCTGCACGTTCTGCGGGTACGGCATGCCGTGGGCGATGATGGTCGATTCAAGCGCGACGACCGGCTGGTTGCGCGCCAGGGCTTGGGCTACTTCAGGCTGGATGTCCAGGTACGGATGAGGCATGGCGTGTCGCGGCTCGCGGTTTGGAGGCCAACCATGCTACCCTCGTCACCCATGACGCGCCACCCTGACGAGCTGCCGCCGCAGCGCAAAATCGAGCTCCTGGACCCGCTGGTCGCCAACCAGATCGCCGCGGGCGAAGTGGTGGAGCGCCCGGCGTCCGTCATCAAGGAGCTCGTTGAGAACAGCCTCGATGCCGGCGCGAACTATGTCCAGATTCGCCTGAAGGAAGGCGGCCGCACGCTGGTGCAGGTCATCGACAATGGCTACGGTCTGGATGACGCGTCAGCCAAGCTGGCGTTTCTCCGCCACGCGACGTCCAAGCTGCGCACGGCGGAAGAGCTGATGGGCATCGGCACGTTCGGCTTTCGCGGTGAGGCGCTGGCGTCGATCCTCGCCGTGGCGAACGTCACGCTGACGTCGCGGCGCGCGGACATGGACGTGGGCGTGCGGCTGACAGGCGGCGGCGCGGTCGCGCTGCGCGAGGAGCCGGCGGGCTGCCCGGTGGGGACCGACATCCAGGTCGCGGACCTGTTTTTCAACGTGCCGGCGCGGCAGAAATTCCTGCGCACGGCGGCGACGGAGCTGGGGCAGATCCTGCGGTTTGTCGACGCGCTGGCGCTGGCGCGGCCGGACCTGCACCTGACCGTGCACCACAACGACCGCAAAGTCGCCGACTACCCCGCCGATCCGGACCTGATGCGGCGCACGCACGCGGTTCTGGGCGCCAACGTCGCGGCGCGGCTGTATCCGCTGTCGGACGAGTACGAATACCAAGTCCGCGGGCTGCTCAGCGAGCCGGGGCTGCACCACGGTGGACCGGGGCAGCTGACGCTGCTGGTCAATGGCCGCCACGTCGCGGATCGCACGCTGCAGCACGCGGTGATTTCGGCATACGGCACGCTGCTGGAGCGCGGCCGGTACCCGGTTGGCGTGCTCGCGGTGGATTGCCCCGAAGGAACTGTCGACGTCAACGTGCACCCGGCCAAAACGGAAGTGCGGTTCGTGCAGAGTCAGGCGGTTTTTGCCTCGGTCGTGCGGGCGATTCGCGGGATGCTCGCGGGGACGCCGTGGGTGAAGGAGCCGCTGACGGAGCGGCTGCCGGTCCTGCCGGGAACGCCGACGACACCGCGCGAGGTGGCGACGTGGCAGCCGATGCGCGAACAACTGCCGTCGGCGTGGCGCCCGTCAACGGTCCAGCCGTACCGGCCGACGCAGCCGAATTTCAGCGGCGTCGCGGACAGCAGCCAGCCGCCGCTGCCGGACGCGCAACCGGACGCGCAACCGGACGCGACGACGTATTCTGGGCTGCGCTATGTGGGCCAAATCGGCAAGTGTTTCCTGGTCTGTGAGACGGCCGATGCGTTTGTGCTCATCGACCAGCACGCGGCGCACGAACGCGTGCTGTTTGAACAGTTTGTGCAGCGGGCGCGGACGAACGGCTACGCCATGCAGCAGCTGCTGATTCCGCAGACGATTCCGCTGGTGCCGGCGGAAGTGGCGGCTCTGGACGAGGCCGCGGAACTGCTGGCGCCTCTGGGCTTTGTGATCGAGGCGGCGGGCGAACGCGCGGTGCGGGTGCGCGCGCAGCCGGCGATCCTGCGCGACCGCGACGTGGCGGCGGAAGTGCGTGCGCTGGCGGTGTCGCTCACGCAAGGTGGTCGCGGCGCAGGGACGCTGGAGACGCTGGAGCGGACGGCGGCGACGCTCGCGTGTCACGCGGCCTGGCGCGCGGGCGACACGATGCTGCCGGACGACGTGCAGCGGCTGCTGCGCGAGATGGAAGGCGTGGATCTGTCGGCGTATTGCCCGCACGGTCGACCCGTGGTGTTTCGCGCCAATTGGTCCGAAGTAGGCCGCTGGTTCGGTCGGCCCTGACACCTGCGGCTACTTGAGCGCGCCAGCTGTGAAGGCGTTCTTGGCCGGCGTCGTCGTCAGACCTTCCGCCACAAACCGCAGCATCGGCGCGTTGTCGCCCGGTCCGCGGAGCAGGAACTCGCCGGGCAGGCCCGCCGCGTCAAACGCCTGCCAATCGACTTCGCCAAGCTTGTTGCCCTTGCCGTCGTTGATGGCTGACGCGATGAGATAGCCAAAGACCTTGGACACGGAGACCTTCGCCGCCCGCGCCGTCACGCCAAGTTCGTACCGCGGCGTCAGGCGCAGCACGGCCACCTGATCAAACTCGCCCTCGATGGTCGCCGGATACTGCGGCCCCCACTCCAGCGCGCAGAACAGGATCCACGGCACGTCCAGCAGCGGCTGCGCGCGGAACAGCGTCTCGTGCGGCAGCGGCTTGGCCTTCTCGCCCACGACGCGCACCCACGCTTTCGCGCCGTCCATCACCACGCCGGTGCCCACCAACTGCGCAGGCCCCGCCGCGACGCGCACGAGGAGCTGAGGATGACCGGCAAAACTGCGCGCAACGGCGATCTTCAGCCCGGCCAGCGCGTGCCCTGTCGGCACTTGCGCCTTGTACACGCGCTGCCACGGCTTGACCGCCGTGCGCTGGCGCCCCAACTCCGCGATGGCCTCCGCGCCCTTGCGGCGGATATCCAGCCACTCAAAGGGCGGCGCGGCCAGCGCGGCAACGGCAAAGAAGCACTGGCCAATCAACAGCAAGCGCAGCAGCACCGACGGGCGAATAATGAGGCGGAAAGTCTTGAGCATGACGCCAGGCACAGGCAATCACGGCGGCCTGCCGTGCAGCGTCAGATTGCGCGCCACCGGCAGCGCGGTCAAGCCACCGGAGCGGTGCGGAGCAGGCCTTCGATGGTCTCAAGCGGCATGTGGTGGGCGATGTCGGTCGCATAGTACGCCGCGAGGATCCGGCCGTCGGGACCGACGAGGAAGTCCGCGGGCAGGAGCGCGATGTCGTTCTCCATTTTGCCGGGCATGAAGCCATTGGCGAGCGCGCGGACGATCCTGGGCGAAAAGCCGCCTGCGGTGAAGCCCTTCCAGGACGACTCCACACCGTACTGCTTGTACACAACGCGCTGCGGATCGCCGATGAGCGGAAACGGCGGTTTCTGCTTGCCGACGATTTGCTTGACACGCGCGGGCTCCGACTCGAAGAACGCGAGGATGTTGAGGCCCTTTTGCTTGAGAACCGGCGCCTGACGGGCCAGCTCGTGCACGCGCAGGTTGCACAGCGGGCAGGCGGCGTAGCGGAAAAAGCTCAGCAGCAGGAGCTCGCCGTTGTAGCGATCCGGCGAATGCTGCCGCCCGTCCGTGTCCGTCACCTGAAATGCTGGGATCGGGTCACCGACGTGCAAACGCATGGGCTTCTCCTACGGCGCGCCCAGATGGAAGGTCGGCCACGGCGCGTCAGAGCCGACGCGTTCGACGGAGACGTCCAGCGGCGCCGTCGCGAGGCCGAGCGGCGTCAAGTCGACCTGACTGGAGTCGTCGCCCTCCACAAACGGCAGGTCGATTTCCGTCGTCTTCCCAGCGGCGAGGATGGAGGCGTGCAGCGTGGCGTGGACAGTGCCGAACTTGTCCGGCGGCGCGTCGCGATCCATCAGACGCCAGCCGGCGAGCGGCCACGACTGGCCCGGCTCATCGGCATAGACCGTCGGCGGCCCTTGCATCGCGATGAGCAGCTTGCCACCCGTGCGCGTGACGGAGAACGTCGTCAGACCCGCCGACACCTTCACCGGCTTGGACTGCACTGCCACCACAACCTGCTTGCCATCCATTCCCAGCGCCGGACCCGTCGCCGACAGCCGATACGTGCCCAGCGGCAAATCCATGGGCACTTGCCAGCGCACGCGCCAGTGGTGCTTGCGGCTCGGCAGCACGTCGGACTGCACCTCGGGAATCGGCTCGTACAGCGTCATCATCTCGTAGCGGCTGTTGTCGTAGGCCAGACCCTTGTGGCCGTTCTTGGATGGCACGTCGCTCCACGTGACGCCGTTCTGCCGCTGCAGCGTAACCGTCGGCGGTCCGAGGTTGGAATCGCCGCCGCCAAACGCAAACTCCAGGTTCATCGTCCGCGTCGCTTCGGCCGGAAAATCAATCAGCACCTTGTTCGTGTCTTCGCTCTTCTCCACCGCGCGCGGCACAAAGGCGACCGGCTTGGACAGCGTCGGCGACGACTCCCAGAACGCCGGCTGCGTGTTGCCCGCGAGCACATCGCCCAGCAGCGCCAAGCTGTTGTCGGCGAAGTATTGCCCCCCCGCCGGTCCCCAGAGGCTCATCTGCGACTCGTAGCCGCCGAGCATCCAATCGGTCGGCGCCGTCAAGTACAAGAAGTAGTCCTGGCTGTAGCCGACGACCATCAGCGACGTGATCCCCGCGGTCTTGCCCTCAATCTTCTGGCGGGCGTACTGCACCAGCGAGTAGGTCGGCTCGCCCGGCAGCGTGATCACCGCCAAATCGTCCAGCCGCGCCGCCGAGAGCAGCACCTGATTGATCTCGCCAAAGGGAAAGTGCACGTCCAGCGCGCCGAGGAACAGCTCGAGATCGATGCACTGTTTGGGATGACCCGCCATGCTCTGGCCGTCGTCGACGCCCTGCGCTTTGCACTGCCAGCCGCCTTCCGCGTAGGGCTTGCCGTCATCCTGGTCGAACTCGTGCGCGAGGTCCGGGTAGGCGTACATCACGTCATGGGCGAAATCGAGGCGCACCGTGCGGACGGCCAGCTCCATGTCCGACTTCCATTTCAGCGTGCTGAATTTCGGCAGCATCAACTGCGCCGCATCCTCGCCGAGCTTCTCCAGCCGCGCGGGCGTCGGATGGCCCAGGGAATCGCCCGACGGCGACGCATCACCGCCCGCGCACTGCATGAACATCGCCTGCAGCGGCAGCCCGGTCTGGGCGAACCACGCCTCCTCCAGCTTGTTCTCCACGGCGCCCGGCGCATCTTCCGTCAGCAGGTCGTTGTCGTCGCCAAAGGCCGTCCCGTGCACCGGAAAATTCAGAATCGACGCCATCATCTGCCCGCCCGGCCGCCGCACCGCGAGGAGCGTCAGGCGCGGATCCTTGCCCCACAGCGGATCGTTTTCATGGCGGCGATCGCGATAGACCTTGTCCTGCTTGTCCCAGTCCTCAAACGCCGCCCAGGTCCACTCGGCCGGCCCGAGGTCGTCGATCGACGCCTTGATGACGGCAGCGAACGAGGCCGCCATGCGCGCGGTCAGTTCGGCGTCAAAAGTATCCAGACCCACGCCGCCAAACGTCGGCGGAATCGGCCAGAAACGCGCCGGCGCGTGGTGGCTGTGCGTCGCGGACATGACGAGGCGGCCGCGCAGGTCCAGGCCGTACTTGGTCTGCAACTGCGCCACGATCGCGTCCAGCAGGAACGACTCGGAAGTCAGCAGCGGCGACTTTACAAAAACCAACCGTTCAGCGCCGACTTGCAGCGCCATCGCCTTGATCGTCATCTTGCCCCAGAAGCCGCGGGAGGCCTTGGAAGCCTCGCACCATGTGCTGTGCAGGCCCTTGTTGCGGTTGCCGTACCCGGCCATGGAGACGCCGATCGGGCTGTCCAGATAGCCCTGCGCGATGCCGGCGGACAGCGCGCCTTTGGCCGCCGTCTCTTGTGTATTTGGCCACTTGCGACCCGGCTGCCACGTCGCTTCGGCGTCGGTGGTAGCCGTGGCGTCGGTGCCGATGGCGGTATCCGTCGTGGTGATATCCTGAGCGGCGCCATCGTCCGTCGTGGCCGCGGGCGTCGTACCGCAGGCGGAGACGAGCGTGACAGTCATCAGCAAAGTCGCAATTCGCAAAGTCATTTTGATTCCCCGGCGCCCCCAACAGGCCAAGACACGGTAGTGATAAGGCGCGAGGTTGGCAAGCGTTCAGTGCGTCGGCCGGGCGCACGCCTACTTGCAGATGCCGGCCTGGCAAGCGCCCGCGGGGCACGCGGTGCCGTCGATGACCGCGGCGGTCAAGCACAAGCCGCTGACCGCGCCGCACGTGTCGACTGTGCACGGATTGCCGTCGTCGCAGGTCTTGGCCACGCCGTGGCAGCCGGTGCCGCTGCAGGTGTCGCCGACGGTGCACGGATTGCCGTCGTCGCACGTGTAGCCCGCTTGCGCTGGCGTGTGGAGACAATCGCCGCTGCCCGGCACGCAGCCGTCGATCGTGCACGGGTCACCGTCGTCGCAGTTGCGCAGCGCGCCGGACTTGCAGATGCCGGTGAGGCATTGGTCGCTGATCGTGCACGCGTTGCCGTCTTCGCAGGGGCCGGAAGGCAGCGGCACAAAGATGCAGAAGCCGCTGGTCACGTCGCAGGTGTCGGCGGTGCAGTTGTTGCTGTCGGTGCACGCCTTGAGCGTCCCGGTGCAGGCGCCGCCCACGCACATGTCCACAAGCGTGCAGATGTTGTTGTCGTTGCACGTCAAGCTGTTGGCCGTGTGCACGCAGCCGATGGCGCTCGCGCAGGAATCCGTTGTGCACACTTTGTTGTCGTCGCAGTTGGTGGCGGTCGCGCCGACGCACGTGATGCCCGTGCACGCGTCGCCGGTCGTGCACCAATCGTTGTCGTTGCACGCCGTAGCGGCGATCACCTGCGTGTGGAAGCAGCCGGCCAAGGTCGTGCACCCGTCGACGCTGCAGACGTTGCCGTCGTCACACGGATTGGCGACGCCCGCCTTGCACGTATTGCCCGCGCAGGTGTCCTGGATGGTGCACGGATTGCCGTCCTCGCACGCCGCGCCGTTTGTGGCGCTGTGGACGCAGCCACTGGTGGGCGCGCAGGTGTCGGCGGTGCAGGCGTTGAAGTCCTCGCAGTTGGTCGGCGTGCCGCCTGTGCAGACCGTACCGACGCACGTGTCGACCGCCGTGCAGGGATTGCCGTCGCTGCAGGACAGCACGCCGTTGGGCGTGTGCGTGCAGCCAAGCTTGGCGTCGCAGGCGTCCGCGGTGCAGCCGTTCTGGTCGTCGCAGGAGAGGATGCCGCCGGGTTGGCATGCGCCGCCGTTGCACCAGTCGGACAACGTGCAGGCGTTGCCATCGCTGCACGGGAGCGCGCCGCTGGAGTCGTACATTGTGGCGTCGACGCGGAACAGCAGGCCCGCCGGATTCGTGTACGCGGTGGTGCCGGGCTTGCCCGGATTGACGAGCGTGCACACCAACGTGTTGCTGCCAACCTTGAGCTTGCCGGCCAGCGGCTGGGCAATCGGCGCCAGCCAGTTCTGTTCCGCCGTGTTGACGCCGACCAACTGGCCGTTCAACAGGCAGACGAATGCGCCGTCGGTGGCGATCGTCAACTGGCCGATGACGGTCGCCGCGCCCGCCGGAATGGTGAAGGTGCGGCTGAATGCGACCTGCGTCTGCGCGTCCGGCGCCTGCACCAGGTAGCTCGACCACAGCCACGCCGCCTGATTGACCGCGTGCGTCCATCCGGCGAATTGGTCCCACGTCGCGACGGCGGCCTGGGTCGTGCCATCGCCGAGTGTGACGGTCACCTGCGTGTCGCCCGGCACAGCGAGCGTCGTGCTTTGGCCAGTCGAACTCGGCGTGTGGCTGCAGCCGGTCGCGCCGGTGCATTTGTCGGTTGTGCACGGGTTGCCGTCGTCGCACGCGCTCGCCGCCCCCGATTGGCAGCTCCCAGCGGCGGTGCACACGTCGCCCAACGTGCAGAGGTTGCCGTCGTCACACGCGCTGCCGGTCTGGATCGTGTGGCTGCAGCCAGTCGCCAGGGTGCACGCGTCCAAAGTGCAGTAGTTGCCGTCGTTGCAATTGATGACGGAGATGCCGCTGCACAGCCCGCTCTTGCACGTGTCGCCCTGCGTGCAGGGATTGCCGTCGTCGCAGGTGGCGTTGCCCGGCGCGGGGTAGTTGAGGCAGCCGTCGGTCGCGACGCAGATGTCCGTGGTGCACGACTGCCCGTCGTCACACGAGACGGCGCCCTGGCCTTTGCAGGCGCCATTGCCGCAGACATCCGGGCCGGTGCAAAAGTTGCCGTCGGAGCAAGCGCCCGGCGCGGGCGTGTTGACGCAGCCGGTCGCGGGTACGCACGCGTCGTCCGTGCAGATGTTGCCGTCGGAGCAATTGAGCGCGTCGCCGGACACGCATTGGCCGTTCAGGCAAACGTCCAGGAGCGTGCATGCGTTGCCATCGGTGCAGGAGATGGCCGTGGTCGGCACGTGTTGGCAGCCGGTGGAGGGGTCGCACTGGTCCACGGTGCAGGCGTTGTTGTCGTCGCAGACGCTGGCCACGCCGAAGCAAGCGCCCATCGCGCACGTGTCCCCGGTCGTGCACGCGTTGTTGTCGGTGCACGCGGCGCCGGAACTGGCGCTGAAAGCGCAGCCGCCATTGCCCCCGCACGTGTCCGCGGTGCAGGGATTGCCGTCATTGCACACGACGACTTGGCTGCTGACGCACTTGTTGCTGACGCAATGGTCGTTCATCGTGCACGGATTGCCATCGTCGCAGGACGTCGTCGGCACGTAGTAACAGCCCGTGGCGAGGCTGCATTTGTCGACCGTGCAGAGGTTCTTGTCATCGCACGATGGCCCCGTGCCCTTGCAGAGCTGGCCGACGCACTGGTCATTCACCGTGCACGGCGATTGGTCGTCGCAGGCCGTTCCAGCGGGCTTGAGCGTGTGCAGGCAGGCGAGCTTGGGATCGCAGACGTCCACGGTGCAGTCATACGTGTCGTTGCAGTCCAGCGTCGATCCGCCGACGCAGTTGCCGCCCGTGCACGTGTCGTTCTGCGTGCAGATGCTGCCGTCATCGCACGGGCCGACGTTGTTGCTGTGACTGCACGCGGCGGTCGTCGGGTCGCAGGCGTCGATCGTGCACGGTTTGCCGTCGTCGCAGGTCTGGACGGTCGCAAAAAGGCAGGCGCCATCCTGGCAGTGATCGCCCGACGTGCACGCGTTGTTGTCGTCGCACGTCAGGCCGTTGGCGTTGGGCACGCAGGCGCCGGTCGCAACATCGCACTTGGGCTGCGCGCAGATTTGCCCGGATTCACAGAGCTTCAGCGCGCCGGGGTGGCACTTGCCGGCAAGGCAGGCGTCCGACACCGTGCACGGATTGCCGTCGCTGCACGCTACGCCGTCGAGGCCCGGCTGGAAGACGCACTTCTTGTTCACGGCGTCGCACGAGCCGCTGAGGCACGGGTCGGCGGACGCGCAGGACAGATAGCCGGATTGGCACACGCCGGCCATGCAGTAGTCGCCCACCGTGCAGCCGCTGCCGTCCTGGCACGGCGCGCCGTCAAACGCGCTCTTGGTGCCGCACTTGCCGGTGGTGCCGTCGCACGTCGGGACCGTGCACGCTGCGCCGTCCGGGCAGGCAAACGGCGTCCCGGGCAGGCAAACGCCGGCTTGGCAGAGGTCGTTCACGGTGCACAGGTTGCCGTCGCTGCACGCCGTACCGCTCAACAGCTTGGAACTGCATGCGCCGCCGTTGCACGCGTCCGCGGTGCACGCACTGCCATCATCGCAGTTCTTGGCTTGGCCGGGAGCGCACGCGCCGGCGACACAATGGTCGTCCAGCGTGCACGGGTCGCCGTCATTGCACGCGAGGCTGTTGGGCAGGAATTGGCAGCCAATGACGGGGTCGCAGCTGTCGTTGGTGCACGCGTTCTTGTCGTCGCAGCCAGGCATCACGCCGGCGATGCAGACGCCGGCCTGGCAATAGTCGCCGCTTGAACACGCGGAGCTGTCGGCGTTGCATGGTCCGCCGTCGTTGAGGTTCTGCGCATCGCACTGGCCGGTCAGCTTGTTGCAGGTGTACTGCAGGCACGCGCTGTTCTTGCTGGTGTCGCACACGACGATCGTCGCCACGTCGAGTTTGCACGTGTGGTCGATCAGGTCGCACCACAGCGTGCCGTTGCAGACGTCGCCGTCTTCCTTGACTGCGCAATCCGCCAGCTTCTTGCACGCGCAGGTGTCCACGCCCGAGGCGCACTGCCCGCTCTTGCACGCGTCGTTTTGCGTGCAGTCGTCGCCGTCCGTGCAGGCGGTTCCGTCCAGAGGTGCAAACCCGCACGCGCCGGTCGTCCCGTCGCAGGCGTCGAGCGTGCAAACGTTGCCGTCGTCGCAAACGGGCGGCTGGCCGGACTGGCAGAGGCCGTTCAAGCACGTGTCGCCCTTGGTGCACGCTTGGTCGTCCTGGCAGCCAACGCCGTCGTGCACCGCGACGAAGGCGCACGCGCCGCTGGCCGTGTCGCACGCGTCGTCCGTACAGGTGTTCTTGTCGTCGCAGACCGTCACCTTGCCCGGGACGCATTGCCCGGCTTGGCAGACGTCACCCACCGTGCACGCGTTGCCGTCGCTGCATGACGCCGTGTTGGGGATGAATGCGCACTGGCCGGTCGCGCTGCCGCAGGAGTCGGTTGTGCACGGGTTGTCGTCGGCGCAGACCGCAAGCACGCCCGGCGCGCAGACGCCGAGCACGCACGCGTCGCCCACGGTGCACAGGTCGCCGTCAAAGCACGGTCCGCCGTTGCCGGCGACGAACTGGCACGCGCCCTGGACGTCGCACAGGTCCACGGTGCAGGGATTGCCGTCGTCGCACGGGACCGCGACGCCGACGCAGTTGCCGTCGTGATCGCACAGGTCGTTGGTCGTGCAGGCGTTCTGGTCGTCGCACGACGAGTTGACCGGCGCGTTCAGGTGGACACAGCCCAGCTTGGCGTCGCAGCTGTCAATCGTGCAGGTGTTTTCGTCGTGGCACGACTTTGCCGCGCCGGTGCAGGCGATCAATCCGCCCTGCAAGCCGCATGTGTCGCCCTCGGTGCAGGCGTTGCCGTCGTCGCACGCGCCGATCGCGTCCGTGTGCGTGCAGCCGGTCGCGAGGTCGCAGCTGTCAACCGTGCATGGGTTGCCGTCGGTGCAATCGGTGGCCGGTCCGGGCAGGCACGCGGCGGCCGAACAGACGTCGCCGAACGTGCACGGATTGTCGTCCGAGCAGGTGCCGTCGTCGGTGATGCCGTTGCAGTCATCGTCCTTGCCGTTGCAGACCTCCGCCGTCGGCGCGCAGGGCGGCGGAACCGGCACGCACGCGGCGGCATCCACCTCGGTGACATCGCCTTGCGCGTCGGTCGGCATCATGCCGTCGGGGCACAGGAACAGGTCGGGCGCGTCGGCGCTGTCCACAAACGGGAGTTCCGGCGTATCCGGTGCATCCCCGGCGATGTCAGGAAGCGCGTCGGGCAGCGCGCCGTCGAGGACCCATGCATCGACGTCGTCGCTGGCGTCGGCTTCAACCGCCGCACCGACGGGAATTTCATCGCCGCAGGCCTGCGCCAGAAACAGCGACACCAGCGCCAACGCGACCCAGGCAAGCGGGCGCTGGCGCAAAGAGGCCACACGGGACGGGAAGAAAGCACCCACCACAATTTGCCGCGAAGCCGCGTTGTGCGACGTGCCGATCGTGCCCCGCATCCCACTGTTATACAAGTGCCAAGCCGCGCTACGCCAGGGCGATCGCAAGCTCCCGAACTCCTCGCAAAATTGACGAAACCCCGTCTGCCTGATCTGCTGCATCACCGCGGAGCTGTGATCCGCGGGGGCAACCATGAGCCAGTCCGACGGA
>CAINLT010000442.1 GCA_903850505.1 uncultured Myxococcales bacterium
GTCCTGCTCGCCGCGGGTGATGTTGTACTTCAGGCCGATGGCGCCGCGCACGATCTCATTGGCCGGGGCCTTGTGCACGCCGCGCTCCGCGTCGCTGCGGGCGTAGATGCCGGACATGAAGCCACTGGGCGGCTGGAAGATGTTGCCTTTGAAGGGGTCGTAGACTTCAACCCACGGGAAGTAGTACGCGCCGTACTTGGAGTCGCGCGGCTTGGGCAGCTTGTCGACGCCGCCCTTCTCGATGACTTCCGGGCAATCGAGCACGGCGAAGCGGTAGCGCATGTTCTCGCAGTGGCTGAGAACGGCGTCCTGGATGACCGGGTCGGTCTGGCCGGGCGCGGCGACGATGTTGATCTCTTCCACGTCTTCCAGCGCCTTCAGGCCGGTGCGCGTGCCGGGGCCGTTGTCGCTGCCGATGTAGAGCGCGGCCTTGCTGGCCGGCTTCTTGGCGCCTTCCTTGCCCTCGCCGCCCTTGGCAATTTCTTCCCAGTTGCCGACGTTGACGATGAACGCGCGCGAGCCGCCGTTGTTGAAGAAGCCATAGACCGCGTGCGCGAGGTATTCGCTGTTCTGGAAGTCGCCAAAATGCTTGGTGTACTGCGACCAGTTGGTGCAGAGAACCGGCTCATTGACCGGACCCGTGTTGCACTCGCCGAGGAAAGCGGCGGTGCTGGTGCCGACCATTTCCAACGGTTTGGTACCGCGATCAACTTCTTCGACGTAGACGCCAGGAGACAGGTACGACGTAGCCATGGAACAACCTTTCAGGCAAATGCCCGCGTTTGGGTGACAAATCCGGCCAAGCTGCCACCCGCTTCACCGATTCGACCGCTGCATCTGCGCGGAACATTCGTGCGACAGTGGCTGTCCCTTTTGCGTGTGCCACAAGTCTTCACGAGGCGCAACCGATCGCGGCGCTGAATCCGGCCAATGCCCGCGGCGAGCCGACGGGGCGCGCACAGGTCAGCGATTGACGGCGATTTCCTTGCCAATCACGCGGCGAATCTCTGACGAGCGGCGATCCGACTCGATCCGAAACTTGGCGTAGTAGAACAGCGCCGGGCGGATCTCTTCATTGAGCGCGCGCCAAAATGACATCAGGTCGTTGTGGTCCGCCTGCAGGTTCGGAAACACGTTGACCTTGTCATCCGGGTAGAAGGAATCGCCCTTCAGCTCAGAGCCGGTCATGATGGTGTGCTCCAGCAGCGTCTTGACCACCAGCCCCAGCAGCAGGCTCTCCTCCGCCGGCGCGTTGCCCCACACGGACACCGCGTAGTGCGCGTTCATGTAGCACGGCGCGTCCTGATAGAACTCGATGATGTTGCCCTGCTTGTCGTGCGTGCTGACCAGCGCCTCCGTGCGTTCCCGGTAGTTCTGCTGGAACGCCAAGTGGTACAGGTAGACGTTGACCATCGGCAGCGTCTTGATGTTGTCCTTCTTGGGCCGATCGGTGCTGACCGCGACGGTCGTAAAGCCCGCCGACTTGAAGGACTCCTTCAGGAGCTCCTTGATCGTCTCGCCCAGGTCCCGGATGACTTCAAATTGGCTCATGCGCGCTCCTCACGTGCGGGATCGTGGCCGGGTGGGCGCTTGGAGTCAACCTATGGGCAAGTTGTTCGAACGTTGTCGATGTCAATGTAGCCCTTGCTACTCGACGAATGGAAGCTGAAGAGGCCGCCATCCGTATTCACAACGCCAAGCGTCACGGTGACCGCAGTCGGCTTCGTAGGCACGACTGGCAGTGGCAGGGAGAGTTCGTAGGCACCCGGCGTACTTCCCGCAGCGATCGTCGCGGTCGAGCCGAGCGCACTGAGCGTGACGGTCGTCTTTGTGTCGATGCCGTCGCTGCAGAAGATGAAGGTGCAGCTATTGACCATGAAGGGCTGGTAGTTGACGGAGACGGTGATGGCTGTCGTGCCGGACGGCACCGTGACGCTCGTTGACGCCGTTCCACTCGCCCCGGGCGAGTAGCCGTGAACGCCGGGCACATCGGAAAATTCGAGCGAATACTGACCTTTGTAGGCCGGAGGACCATACAGCGCCCACTCGGCCGCGAGCGTCCAAGCGGTCACATCGGCGTTCTCAAAATCGACGAGTGGTGTCGGCGTGCACCCCAAGCACCCCTCATCCGTCGCGCCATTGCAGTTGTCATCCAGATTGTTCCCGCACACTTCTGACACCGCCGGGTTGATCGCCTTCACGTTGTCATTGCAGTCGCCGCCGAGCGTCACCGTGAAGCCGTTCATCGGCCCGCA
>CAINLT010000443.1 GCA_903850505.1 uncultured Myxococcales bacterium
CCGCCCCAGCTCGGCATCCACAGCATCACCGAGAACACCATGCCGAGCGTCGACGCCCACTCCGGCAGCGCGGTGTAATGCAGATGGTGCGGACCCGCCCAGATGTACAGGAAGATCAGCGACCAGAAGTGCAGGATCGAGAGCTTGTATGAGTACACCGGCCGCTCGGCCGCCTTGGGCATGAAGTAGTACATCATGCCGAGGAACGGCGTGGTGAGGAAGAAGGCGACGGCGTTGTGGCCGTACCACCACTGCATGAACGCGTCCTGGATGCCGGCGTAGATGCTGTAGCTCTTCAGCGGGCCAGCGGGCACTTCCAGACTGTTGAAAATATGCAGGATTGCCACGGTGATGATCGACGCGATGTAGAACCACAGCGCGACGTAGAGGTGGCGCTCGCGGCGCTTGGCGATCGTGCCGAAGAAATTGACGGCGAACGCGACCCAAACCACCGCGATGGCGATGTCGATCGGCCATTCCAGCTCAGCGTATTCCTTGCCCGTCGTGATGCCGAACGGCAGAGTCAGCGCGGCGGAGACGATGATCGCCTGCCAGCCCCAGAAGTGGAAATTGCTGATGCCGTCCGAGAGCATCCGCGCCTTGAGCAGGCGCTGCGACGAGTAGTACACGCCGGCGAAAATCGCGTTGCCGGCGAATGCAAAAATCACCGCATTCGTGTGCAACGGCCGCAGGCGGCCAAAGTGCAGGATATTCACGTTCGCAGCGGGCCAGGCCAACTGCAAGGCGAGGATGACACCCACGAGCATGCCAACGATGCTCCAGATGAGCATCGCCAGCAAGAACTTGCGGACAATCGCGTCGTCATAGCGGAAACGCTCAAGCACGCCGTGCTGTGCGGCATTATCTGACATGGTCAACCTCATTTCGACGACAGGCGTGTGCTGTCCGTTGGACTGGAACGCGTTGGGGACTGCGTTACCTTGGAAGAATCGGGGGATCGGGCCGCGGTCGTTTTCGCATCCGCGAGTGTAAGCGAAGAAACCGACTTCACGCCAGTGTGCGAAGTCGCAGGGAGCTGCGACTTCAGCGACACCGACGCAATGGGCGCATGCTGCAAGAGGTAGCCGATCTCCGGCGCCAGCCACATCAGGCTGCGCGGCACGTGGATGAGATCGACTGTCGTTCGGACGCGGGCGGCACAGCCAGCTGGCGAGTCCAGTTCGGCCGGATGGGGAAGGAGGTACGGCCGATCGGCTGTAACCGCCCATGCGTCGGCGGCGTCCAATGTCGAGCTGAGAGCGAGGTCGCCTGACAGCACAACATAGACACCACTAGGCACGTGATCGCGATGGATCAGGACCTGTCCAGCCGCAGCCTGCAACCGCGTCACGCTCTCATGAGCGATCAGCGTGGCAAGCCACGTTTCGACCTTTTTGTCGGTCGGCCGGATGTCAGTCACATCACCCACGTCACGCTCCTGCGCCAGCGCCCTTCATGCGGGAGAGGGCGGCGGCTGAAAGGCCAGGGTTGCGGGCCCCGGGTCTCCTGAGGGCGAATGTAGACGGGTTGGCGACGGCGCGCCTTGGCAGATGTCAGGACCGGAATTGACATAGATCAAGAACGGCGCCGTGAAAGCGCTTTTTCGGACGAATTTGTGCCGCGCCAAGGAGAAGCGTACAGTCCGCGCCGGTCGCAGACGGCCAACCCAGAAGACAGATGCAGACACACGCTCAACTCATGACCGACCCGGTCAACCTCGCCTGGAACGACGACGGCAGCGTCAAAATCGTTTGGGGCGACGCCCACGAATCCACCTACCCGCTGGCGTTCCTCCGCGAGAAGTGCCCGTGCGCGACCTGCAAAGGCACCCACGGCGCGCCGACAACGCTCATCGTGCGCCAGAGCCGCGGCGGATTGCCCATCCTCAACGCCAAGTCGCCCGCCGCCCAGGCCGCCACGACCGTGAAGCGCACCGACCCCGTCGGCGGCTACGCGATCCGCTTCACTTGGGGCGACGGCCACGACGCGGGCCTGTTCTCGTTCCGCTACCTCCGCGGCCTCTGCTCCTGCCCGGAGTGCACGGCGCAAAGCGCGGCGTGATGCGCCTACGGCTTTGTCATGTCAATGAAATCGTTGACGATCGCCTGCTAGCGGAGATGCCCGATAGCGGGGATCCCGTGCTTGTCATACGCGATGCCCAGGGTGTTCACGTCGTGGATGCGCTGTGCCCGCACCAGTACGCACCGCTGCTTGGCGGCGAGCTGGCGGACGGCATCCTGACCTGCCCGATGCACCACTGGCGTTTTGACGTGCGCACGGGCCAGAGTCCGGACATGCCGGTGTGCCTGCAGCGTTGGGACGCCATCGTCGACGACGGCTGGGTCTGGCTGACGGGCGACGACTGACCGCTACGCGGTGACCATCGAGCCAATGCCGCGGTCCGTGAACAGCTCTTCAATCAGCGCCGCGTGCACCTGGCCGTTCAGCACATGCATCGTGCCGCCGCGCTTCAGGAATTCCGCCAAGCCCGGCACGAGCCACGGCTCGGGCAGCGTATCCAGCGTCAACTCGCGGACGATCTTGCCGTCCTGATCGCGAATCCCGTCGTCGGACGAAAGCACAACGATCTTGGCGGCTTCATTGTCGCGCGCCACGGAGGCCGCCGTGTCGATCCCGACGTTGCGCAGCACGATCGGCCGAATGCCCGTCAGCCGCAGCAGCGCCAGGTCGTCGTCTGTCGTCGGCGCTTCTGCCTGCACGACAATCACCATCGTCTTGCGGTCAAAGTCGTGCAGATAGCGCAGCGCCTCGCGCAGCACGCCTTTCTTGAGCACCGGCGTCAGCGTCTGCATTTCCAGCGAGGACCGCACCGGCGCGTTCTGGCCATACGCAATCGGCGCTTCCGCGTTGATGCGCACGTAGTCGTACGTCAGATCGCAGCCCCACGCCGTCGCCTCGCCCGGACCGGCGCCGATTGTCACGTCCACGGTCAGCGTGTCCGAGGAGCGCATCGTCGCCGAGAGCGCCGCCTTGTCCAGAGGCCCTTCGACCGGAAAAACCGGATGGTCCATGAGCCGGATGTGCACGTCCGCGCGGTCAATGTCCACGCCCTGCCGCGCCAACGACGCGCCGAGCGCCGCGGCAATGCGGCCCCAATTCGGATCGCAGGCAAAAAGCGCCGATTTCACCAGATCGCTGCCCGCAACGTCGCGCGCGCTCGTCCGGGCGCACGCCTCATCCGGCGCCCCCTGCACGCGCACCGCACACAGGCGCGTCGCGCCCTCGCCATCCCGCGCGATCGCCACCGCGAGCTGCTGCATCACCGCGGTGAGCGCCGGCAGCGGATCCGCCACGAACGGCCCCTTGGCCGTGCTCAGAAAAAACGCGCTGTCGTTGGTGCTCGTGTCGCGATCGACGGTAATCGCGTTGAACGTCCGCGCCGTCGCCACTTTGATGGCGCGCTGCATGGCGTCGAGCGGCACGTCAGCGTCCGTCACGACCACGGCGATCATCGTCGCCATGTCCGGGTGAATCATGCCCGAGCCCTTGGCGATCCCGAGCCACGTCGCGCCCTGCCAGCGCACACACGCGACCTTGCGCACGGTATCGGTCGTCAGCATGGCGTCAGCAAAATCATTGACCGACGCGACGTTGCGAAACACCCGCGGCAGCGCGGCCGCCACTTTGCGGGCGTCCATCGGCACGCCGATCGGCCCCGTTGTCGCGGTCAGCGCCGTATCCGGCGTGGACACCGCCAGCGCCGACGACGCCTTGCGCAGCATCGCATCCGCCTCCAGATCGCCCTGCGCATAGCAATTGGCATTACCGGACACCACGGTCAGCGTGCGGATGTTCGCCGACGGCAACAGCGGGCGGTTGCCCAGCACGCACGCAGCGGCACAGCGGTTCTGCGTGAACGTCCCGACTGCGCGCATCGGCGCATCGGCGATCAGCAGCGCCGTGTCGAGGCGATTGGCCTTGATCCCGCTGTGGCCACCCATCAGGCGCACGCCCGCGGGCAGGATCGGTTCGATGTCAATTGGCAGCAGGTCGGTCATCGTCAACTCTCAGGTCAGGCCAGTCGTTTCAGGCAGTTGCCACATACAATTCAGGTTCGCGATCGCCTGGGTCGCCGCGCCACGCGACAGGTTGTCCAGCGCGGTGACGAACACAAG
>CAINLT010000444.1 GCA_903850505.1 uncultured Myxococcales bacterium
GCGGCAGGCCAATCTCCTCCCACGCCTCACGCAGCGCCGCCTGCTCGGACGTCTCTCCCGCCTCGACGCCGCCGCCCGGAAAGCCGATTTGACCGGCGTGACTGCGCATCGCGCTCGACTTCTTGAGCATGACCAGCGTCGGTCCGCCCGGGCGATCCACGATCGCGAGCAGCACCGCTGAAGCCTTGTTGCCCGCCAACGGCAGCGTCTGCGCCGGCGTGAGCACTGCCTTTCGCAGGGATTCGCGGGCGCTCATCGGTTACGCGCCAAAGTCAGCGAGGAAGTAGGATTTCTTGCCCTGGCGGATGAGCGCGTACCGCCCGTGAATCCGGTCTGGCGTCGTGCGCAGGTCATCCAGCGTCAGCTTCACGCCGTTCACGGACACGGAATTCGCCTGCACGGCGCGCTTGGCGTCGCCATTGGACTGGAACGGCCGCTTCTCGCCCACCAGCAGGTCGATCATCGTCGCGTCCGGGCGCGCGTCGTGACACGGCAGTTCGCGCAGGAACACGTTGGTGAAGATCACGTCCGGCGCGTCGTGCGCATTGCCGCTAAAGAGAAAATCGATCGCGCGCATCGCCCACGTCAGCGCCTCTTCGCCGTGCACCAACTCGGTCATCGTCGCCGCCAACGCTTTCTGCGCGTCGCGCTTCTCCGGCGCGGCGACCTGGAGCGCGACCACGGCGTCGATCGCCTCGCGCGAATCAAACGTGAAGTAGCGCAGGTAGTTGACCGCGTCCGCGTCGTCCACGTTCACCCAGAACTGGTAGAACTGGTACGGACTCGTGCGCTTGGGATCCAGCCAGATGGTGCCCTGCTCAGTCTTGCCGAACTTCTCGCCGTTCTTCGCCGTGATGAGCGGTACGGTCACGCCAAAAGGCGGCTTCTCGTCCGCGCCCTCCGCGAGCCGACCGATGAGATCCGTCCCCGAGACGATGTTGCCCCACTGATCCGAACCGCCAAACTGGGCGCGACAATCGCTCCGCCGGTACAGCTCCAGGAAATCGTAGGCCTGCAGCAGCATGTAGCTGAACTCAGTGTAGCTGATGCCCTGCTCGCGGGCTTCCAGCCGCGTCTTGACAGAATCGCGCTGCACCATCGCGTTGACGCTGAAGTGCTTGCCGATGTCGCGCAGAAAATCGATGAGCGTCAGGTTGTTCAGCCACTTTGCGTTGTCGGCGAACTCCGGGTCCGCCTTGTGCCCAACCGCCGCCGCCATATTGCGCCAGACTTGCAGGATCTGGTCCTCGATGGCGCTGGCATTGCGCCGCACGTCGTCGTCGGTCTGCAGCTTGCGCTCCGCCGACTTGCCCGACGGATCGCCGATCATGCCCGTCCCGCCGCCGATCAGCGCGGTCGGCCGATGCCCCGCCTTGGCCAGCCGCATCAGCAGGGTAATCTGCAGCAGCGAGCCCACGTGGAGGCTGTCCGCCGTTGGATCAAAACCGATGTACACGCCGCAGCCGGGCTGGCTGAGCGCCGTCTTGGCGGTCGCTTCGTCCGTCACCTGATGCAGCAAACCACGCCAGCGCAGGTCTTCCAGGAACTCCATTGCCTACCTCTTGTCCGGGGCAGCCGGAATCGTCAGGTGAAATGCCAGCGCCTGCTCGCCTTTCTTGGGCGCGATCAGGACGAGCCACTCGCCCGCCAGCGGCGTTTGCCAATGCAGCATCGGCGGCTCGCCGGTCGCTTCCAGCACCATCGCGCGGCCCATCGGCGGGTCGACGAGCACGGCGATCGGCACATTCACCGGGCCCTTGCGATGGCCCTGGTTGTCAATGTCCTGCAACTGCAGATCCAGCGGGGCGCTCGGCGTGCGATCCGCCGGGAGCAGGACCAACTCCACGTGCTCTTGGGAGGTCTCCGAGCGCAGGCTCAGACCGTTCAGACCGGGGCCCATGAGCTGGGGCAAGTTGCCCGCGACGGAAACCGGCGAAATCACCGCGTGCAGCGCGCCGCCTTGGGGACGAAACACCGCCACAAGCGCGTGATCGCCGCCGGCCGGAGGCGCAAACGTCAGCGCACGCGCATCCGCACCCTCGCGCACAGGTGCCACGGCGTGGGCCGCAAGCGCGTGCCGCATGTCCCGCGCCACGAGGAAACCCAGCATCTCCGACGCGCCAATCCGGTCCAGCGCGCCGATCGGGTGACCCTCGGGATCCAGCGCCGTCGTATAGATCGCCGTTGAAACACCGGCTTTGGGCTGCGGGAGCGGCTGGCCATTGCTGTCGAGAAAGCCCGTGGACAACTGGAAACCATCGGCGGCTTTGGACGACGGACCGGCGTAAACCGGCGTCGCTGCGGCCGCTTCCGCCACGGCGCTCGCCTCATGGGGCGTTGCCACAGCGTGGTTTTCTGGCGTGACGGGTGCCTGCGCGACCGGCGGCGGCGATTCAGAGCAGCCGCGACAGCCCGACAATCCCAGGCTCGCGAGCATCGCCGCAAGTCCCAGCAGGTGGCGCGTGTCCACCTACGCCCCTTCCAGCGCTTTCAAGGTCGCTTCGTCGATGTCGAAGTTCGACCACACGTTCTGCACGTCGTCGAGCTCGTCGATCGCGTCCACCAACGTCATCATCGTCTCCGCTTCTTTGCCGGAGAGCTCGATCGTCAGCGAAGCCGTCTTGGCGATCTTGGAATCCGTGATCGTCACCCCCGCGGCTTCCAGCTTCTCGCGCACGGCCCACAAGTCACCGAATTCGGTCGTGATGTTGTACACGTCGTCTTCGCGTTCCACGTCGCTCGCGCCCGCGTCCAGCGCGATCATCATCATGTCGTCTTCTGACCGCTTGCCGACCGGCACGATGATTTGGCCAACCGTCTGGAAGAGATACGCGACGGAGCCCGGCTCCGCGATCTTGCCGCCCTTCTTGTTCACGGTCGTCCGCACATCCGTGATCGCGCGGTTGCGATTGTCCGTCAGCGCGTCGATCAGGATCGCCGTTCCGCCCGGACCATAGGCCTCGTACGTCACTTCTTCGTACGCGACGCCTTCCAGCTCGCCCGTGCCCTTCTTCACCGCGCGGGTGATGTTGTCAGCTGGCATGCTGTTGGAGCGCGCGTCGGTAATCGCTTTGCGCAAACGGGGGTTACCCGCCACATCGCCGCCGCCCATCTTGGCTGCGACGGTGATTTCCTTGATGAGCTTGGTGAACATCTTGCCGCGAATGGCGTCCGCCTTGCCCTTCTTGTGCTTGATTGTGCTCCATTTATTATGACCGCTCATCGGCTTCTCCTCGCAAACGTGGGGCGAGAAGTGTAGCAAGCTGCGTTCGTCTGGCAAAGGGGGCGCGGCGAACGAGATCGTTTGACTCGGACAGCGTCGGTGACGACAATCACGCCCCTTGCGCCATCAGGCGCGCCGCGGAGCGTCCCGTGCTTTCTGCCTCTTCCTCTGCTGTTTCCACCCCTTGGCAACCCACTTCACCCGACGGCCGTGAGGCCAGCGTGGAGCACGCGATCGCCACCCTGCGGGCAGGCGGCGTGATCGCCGTCGTTGAGGATTTTGGCAACGTCACCGCGGTCTTTGCCGTTCTCGCCAGCCAATTTGCCACGCCCGATGCCGTCAACGCGCTCGCAGCCCACGCCCGCGGCGTCCTCGCGGCGACGCTCACCACGGCACGCGCGGACGAGTTGAATTGCCCGGCGCTGGAACGGCGGCGCTCGCCCGCGTGGACGCCGCGCTATGGCGTGAGCGTGGAAGGTGCGGTCGGTGTGTCGACAGGCATTTCCGCGGCGGACCGCGCGCTGACGATTCGGCTGCTGGCCGATCCGGCGACCCACGCCAAGGATCTGGTCCGTCCGGGCCACATCATGCCGGCGATCGTTGGGCCGCGCGGCAGCCTGGAGCGGCCTTATGGTCCTGAAGCCGCGCACGATCTTGTCGTTCTCGCCGGTCTGCAGCCAAGCGCCGTGTTCAGCCACGTCCTCGCCGGACTTGATCCGCTGGCGCCGTCGGCTGCGCCGGCATATGCCGAGAAGCTCGGCTGGCCGCTCGTGCACGTGAACGACGTCGTGGCGTGGCGTGCGAGTCATGAGCGGTTGGTGCACGTCGTGTCAGAAGGCGTGGTGGAGACGACCGAGGGGCCGTTCCGCGTCCGCATCTACGAGAACGACATCGATCGCGACAGCCACATCGCGCTCATTCGCGATCCGGTGGGTGCCACGCCCGCGGAAGCGCCGCTGATCCGCCTGCACAGCCAGTGCCTGACGGGTGACATCCTGCACTCGCGGCGCTGCGATTGCGGCGATCAGCTGCGGTTGGCGATGCGCGCGGTGGCCCAAGCTGGCCATGGCGCGATCGTGTATCTGCGGCAGGAAGGCCGCGGCATCGGCCTCATCCAGAAAATCCGCGCGTATGCGCTGCAGGATCAAGGGATTGACACCGTAGAGGCGAACTTGCGCCTCGGCTTTGCCCCGGACGAGCGGGACTACGCGGTTGCCGCGCAGATTCTCCGCGATCTCGGCATGTTGGACGTGCGCCTGTTGACCAACAACCCGCAGAAAGTGCAAGCGTTGACCCGGCTTGGCGTGCACGTGGCGTCACGCGAGCCGATTGAAGTGGCGCCGACGCCCGACAACGCCCGCTACCTGGCGACGAAGCGCGATCGGATGGGCCATCTGCTCACGGAAGTCGCCGCGACTGGCACCAAAGCCTAGAACGGAATCAAGATGCTGCAGACCAAGACGCTCATTTTTGGCGGCGGCCTCACCGGTCTGTCGACGGCGTATCACCTGGACAAGCGCGCGCAGACGCGTCCGGAGCTGGGCGATTGGCTGCTCATCGAGCGCGACGAGCGGCTGGGCGGCCTGACGCGGACGGAGATCATCCGCGGCTACCATTTTGACCACACGGGCCACTGGCTGCACCTCCGCCATCCGGAGATGAAAGCCTTTGTGCACGACGTGATGGGCGACGACATGATGATGGTGGCGCGCAAGAGCCGCATCTGGTCGCACGGCGCGCTGACGCATTTTCCGTTCCAGCAGAACCTGCATGGCCTGCCGCTCGACGTGGTGCACGAGTGCCTGATGGGCGCGATCGAGGCGGCGATTCGCGAAGCGCAGGCGCCGATCGACGCGACGAATTTCAAGGATTTCTGCCTGCAGCGCTTTGGCAAAGGCATCACAGACCGCTTCATGGTGCCGTACAACACCAAGCTGTGGGGCTGCGAGCCAGAAGAGATCACGGCGGATTGGTGCACGCGCTTCCTGCCCAAGCCCAATCTCTCGCAGATCACGGCGGGCGCGCTGGGCATCGTCGACGATCAGGCGGGCTACAACGCGCACTTCACCTATCCCAATCAGGGCGGTATCGAGGCGTTCGCGAGCCGGATTGCCGGGCACCTGCCGCTTTCCAAGGTCAAGCTGTCGACGACGCCGGTGGCGATCGATTTCGCCAGGAAGCAGTGCACGCTGTCCAACGGCGAGGTCGTGCAGTACGAGCATTTGGTGTCGTCGATTCCGCTGCCGGAGCTGCTGAAGCTGGCCAAGGATCTGCCGGACGCCGTCGTGGACGCGGCGAGCAAGCTGCGCTGCACGAGCCTGCGCTACCTCAATTACGGCATCAAGCGCGCCAACGTGATGGATGACATCCAGTGGCTCTACGTGCCGGAGAACAAGTACCCGTTCTACCGCATCGGCTCGTTCTCCAACGCGGTAGCGAGCTTGGCGCCGGCCAACAGCTCGAGCTTGTACGTGGAAGTCGCCAACAACATGAACCCGACCGACGACGAGGTGAAGGCGTCCGTCCGCGCGTTCCTGCGCGATCACGACTGGCTGGGCGACGACGCTGAAGTGGAAGTCGAGGAAGTGCGGCACATCAAGTACGGCTACGTCGTCTTTGACAAACACTATTTCGCCGCCAAGGAATGCCTGCTGCCCTACCTGCGGGGCCAAGGCGTGCAGTCCTTGGGGCGCTACGGCGCTTGGGTCTACGCGAGCATGGAAGACGCGCTGATGGACGGATTCCAGTTCGCCCAGGGTTTGTAGCCACGCGCGACGGACAATGCGCCGCCGCACACTTGACCAATAGGCCGGCATTTCCGACAGTACGGCCCCCTGAACCGGTGGCCCCGGCGGGTGGCGGAGGCGACGTGGCAGCAAAAGCGGCAGCAGCGAAACCAGCAGCGGCGAATCCGATGGCGTCTGACGCCCCGGAATTGAGCGTCGTCATCCCGTGCTACAACGAAGAGGGCATCCTCTGGTCATCGGTGACCGAACTGCACGCGGGGCTGAAACAGCTTGGCCGGCCGTTTGAGATCCTGATCAGCGAGAACGGCTCCAAGGACCAGACCCGCGCGATCGCCGACAAGTTGAGCCGCAACTTCCCGGAAGTGCGCGCGATCACGTCCGATGAACCGAACTACGGCAAGGCGCTCCGCCGCGGCATTGAAGCGGCGCGCGGCAAGTACGTGCTGTGTGAGGAGATCGACCTGTGCGATCTCGACTTCCACAAGCGCGCGCTGGAGATCCTGGATTCCGGGCGCGCGGACATGGTCGTCGGCTCCAAGGCGCATCCGGATGCCAAGGACGAACGGCCGATGACGCGCGTTGCGGCGACGGCGGTGATGAACGGCCTGCTGCGCGTGGTCCTGGGCTTCAAGGGCACAGATACGCACGGCCTGAAGGCGTTCAACCGCGAGAAGATGCTGTACACGGTGAGCAAGTGCGTCGTCGATCGCGACCTGTTCGCCAGCGAGCTGGTGGTGCGGGCGCAGCGGTACGACGTGAAGATCATCGAGATTCCGATCGTGATCCACGAGAAGCGGCCGCCGAGCATCCACCTGTTCAAGCGCGTGCCCAACGTGCTGAAAGGCCTCGCGAAGCTGTTCTACGTGGTGCGGATTCGCAACCGATGAACGCGCCAAGACGACGGGCCGCAGTCAACGTCGATGTCGACGGCCTCTACCTGTACGACCGCATCCATGGTCACGCGGGCGGCTCTGGCAACGCGGATGACTTCCTGCCGGCTGAACACGATCCCAAGGCGTGGACCAAAGGCGTCGCGCGCTTTCTCGACCTGTTTGCGCGCTGCGACGTGCCGGCGACGTTCTTTGTCGTGGCGCAGGATCTCGCCCAGCCGGACGTGCGCGCGGTGCTGGCGGATTGCGTCGCGGCGGGCCATGAAATCGCCAGCCACAGCCTGACGCATCCGTACAACCTGAGTCGGGTGCCCGCTGCCCAGATGGCCTATGAGCTGACGACGGCGCGCAAGCAGCTACAGGACGCGACGGGTCAGGCGATCAGCGGCTTTCGCGCGCCGGGCTACGTGCTCTCCGATGCGCTGCTGCGCGCGGTCGCGGACGCGGGCCACACGTACGACAGCTCGCGCTTTCCTTGCCCGCCGTACCAGCTCGCCAAAGCGGCGTTCATCGGCCTTTACCGCGCCCAGGGACGCCCTTCAGGCAGCATTCCGGAGTGGCCGAACGTGTGGTTTGGCAAGCGCACGCCGTACATCGATCGCCTGAGCGATGGCCGCGCGCTCGTGGAATTGCCGATCGCGACCTTGCCGGGAACGCGGCTGCCGTACATCGGCACGTCGCTCATCGCCATGGGCAGCCTCGGTTTTGACGCCGTGTCGCCGCTGCTGGCACGCACCGATTGGCTGAACTTTGAGTGCCACGCGATTGACCTGACCGACCACGTCGGCGACGGGATCCCGGCGCGCCTCGCGGTGCAGCCGGACCAGCGCGTGCCGCTGGCCAAGAAATGGCCGCTCTTTGTCCGCGCGCTGGAAAGCCTGGCGCGGCATCACGAAGTGCGGACGCTGGGACAATGGGCTGAATCGCCCGATCGATTCTGAAAACCGAGGAGAGAGACCATGGCGACCGCGCTTGAAAACGAACTGATGGAACAGATGAAAGTGTGCATGAAGTCGGGCGACAAGATCGGCCTGGCGGCGGTGCGCATGGTGCGGACCAAGGTCATGGAGAAGCGGACGGCCAAGAACGCGACGGAAGTCACGGACGAAGTGGTCGTGGACGTGATCCGCAACTACGTGAAGGTGCTGCAGAGTTCGATCGACGAGCTGAAGGCCGGCGGCGCGAGCGAAGAAGAGGAGAACATCGCGCAGATGCTCGCGGAGATTCAGTACCTCGCGCGCTTTCTGCCGCAGCTGATGGGCGAAGCCGAGATGGCGGCGATTGTCGACGAGATCCTGACGCGGGAAGGCATCACCGATCCGAAGATGTTCGGCAAGGCGACTGGACTCATCATGAAGGACTACAAGGGCAAAGTGGACCCGGGACTCGTCGCGAAGCTGATCAAGGCCAAGCTGGGCGGCTGAATTGCTACGGCTTGGGATTTTTCCGCAGCCAGCGCGTGTGCCCAATGACTTCCCGCGGCGGCTCGAACGCGCCAGCCGTGCAGCGTTTGCCGCGCGGCCGTCCGGCCAGATCCAGCTTCTGCTCCGGCAGGTCGCAGTGCGCCAGGTCGATCGCCGGGCTCGCCACCGCCGGCATCGCCCGCTCCGGTCCCAGGGCATCGAGCTGTGGCGCATCGCGCTTGCTCGCGAGATCCAGCGACACGAAGCCGATGCGCCCCGATACCACTGACCGCAGCACTTCCACGTTCTCCGCTTGGCGCTGCGGCACGTTGAAGGAATTGGGCGCGCCGAGCACCAGGCTGTCGCGCACCAGCAGGCGCGGCTTGTCGTTCAGGTCCGCTGCGAGCGCGAGCGAAGGCCCCGCGTTGTAGGCGAAGGTCGACGAGATGACCTCCAGCTGGGCATTTCCCGCCAGCCGCACTGGGGCGCCATCGGTCGACGGCGCGGGATGCAGCGTCACGACGCTGGCGATGAGGCGAAGCTGCGCTGTCCCGCTCAGGTTGATCGCTGCGCCTTTCGCTGCCTGGTTGTGCTGCCAGCGCGTCCGGAGCGCCACGATGCTCCCGGCATTGGCCCAGAGCCCGCCGCCATTTTGCCACGTCGCCTCGTTGTCGCGGATCGCGCAATCCGTCAGCGTCAGCATCGCGTCCGCCGACACTTCAATCGCCCCGCCCTGCTTCGCGCGCCCGCCCGTCAGCGTCATGCCAGCGAGCGCGAGCTGCACGCCCGCCTTGGGCAACGTCAGCACGCGCCCTTGCCCGCCCGCGTCCAGGATCACCTCGCCCGCGCCCAGCCGCTGCAGTGTCGCGGACTGCGCGACAACAAAGCGCGCGCCGACGTACCTGCCAGGCTTCAGGCAAATCACCGGCTTGTCGGTGCGGTCCAGCGCCGTCTGGATCGCCGCCGTGTTGCCATCGGCCACGAGCGTGACGTCGCAGTGGGGCGGCGCGGCGTGGATCAGGAGCGCGAAGAGCAGCGGGAGCAGCATGAGGCGGGACGGTAGCACTTGCCCAACCTCGGCGCGAGGCCTACATTGACGCGCGGGGCAACTGCTCACGAGGTTTCAAATGACGATGCCGCAACGGTTTGTGGGGATGACGGTCGTGCTGATGATGGCGGCGTGCGGCAACAGCACCGGATCGAGCGCGACGGACACGGGGCCTGGCGACACGGGCGACAGCCAAATCGCGCCGGAAGACGCCCAGGACGCTGCGACGACCGACGTGGCTGGAACCGATGCTGTGGGAACGGATGCCACCGGAACAGACGCGGTCCTCCCGGACACGGCCGATGCCCCGGATGCGGATGCCGCGACCGATGAAGTCTACGACACCGACGCCGCGACGACCGACGTTGCGTCAGACGGCGACGCGTTTGGCCCGCCGCAGAACTGCAACGGCTTTGGCGGCGGCGGCAGTTGCGCCAACGGCCTGACCTGCTGGTCCTACCCGTGCCCCAAGTGCGGCGTGGCCCCGCAGGGCTGGTGCCTGCCCACGTTGGCCAGCGGCGCCTGCTACGACTACACAACCTGCAACGGCGGCGCTTGCTACAACGCGACGCCGATGAGCGGCATCGCCGGTTGGTGCCTGCCCGCCGTCACGACCGCCGGCAAGTGCTGGCCCAACGCCAGCGAGGCCACCGCCGACTGCTTCCCGGGCGCCACGTGCGAAGGCGCGTTCATTTGCCCGCCCATGGGCGCGTGCCCCAAGGCCGATAGCCCCGGCACCTGCACCCCCGGCGCCGAGCAGAAAGGCAACGTCTACCTGTGGGAACGCAGCGGCGGCGTCGTCAGCCCCGGCGAGAAAGTCACGGTCACGTGGGTCAACAACACGGGCGCGTCGATCTTCCTGGCCGGCTGCGGCACGTACACGGCTGAGAACAGCAGCGACGGCAGCAAATGGACCGACCTCGGCCCCACCGTGTTCTGCGTTTGGGAAGGCAACGCCGTCGAGGTCCCCGCCGGCACGTATTTTGACACGATGGAGTGGCAGGCACCCAGCACTTTCGGCGGCGCGATGAACTACCGACTTCACGGCAGCTACGGAATCGGCTGCACGCCCGGCAAGCCGTTGTCCGGTGCCGGCTGCACGAGCACCAAGGACGTGACGTCAGACGCGTTCTTCGTCGGTGCCGTTCCTTGAGGCTTGGCGCATGCGCAATCGCGGCGGTCGTCGTCCTTGTTGGCTGTACTGCGCCACAACAGTCAGACACGACGCTGACCGAAGCGGATGTTGCGGATCTGGACGCAATCGCCGCGACGGATGCCGCAGCGGTCGCTGAGTTGCCGCAAAACACCGATCCGCCCGTGCTGTGTCGCGCGGGCCTCGCCAATCCGACCTGGTACCAGCGCGCCGTGGGCTATGAAGTCTTTGTGCGCAGCTTTCAGGACAGCGACGGCGACGGCATTGGCGATTTCAAGGGCCTGACGGCGCGGTTGGACTACTTGAACGACGGCAAACCGGGCGGCGACGATCTGGGCATCGACCTGCTCTGGCTCATGCCAGTGAACGATTCCCCGAGCTACCACGGCTACGACGTCCGCGACTACCGCACGCTCAACCCGGACTATGGCACGGACGCCGACTTTGCCGCGTTCCTCGCCGCCGCACACGCGCGCGGGATCCGCGTGGTCATGGACCTGGTGCTGAACCACTCATCGACGCAGCATCCGTGGTTCAAGGCGTCGGCCGCGGGCACGGACAAGGCGGATTGGTACGTCTGGAGCGACGTCAAGATGGACTGGAAGCAGCCGTTCGGCAACAGTCCGAGCTGGCACGCCAACGGCAAGCGCTGGTTTTACGGCGTATTTTCGGCCGGCATGCCGGATCTGAACTACATGAATCCCGCGGTGACTGCGGAGATGACCGACGTGGCGCTGACGTGGCTGGATCGCGGCGTCGACGGGTTTCGGCTGGACGCGGTGCGGTATCTCGTGGAGACCGGCGCGGGCGCGGGCCAGAAGGACACGCCGATGACTGTGGCGTGGTGGCAGGCGTGGGCGAAGCAGCTGCGCACGCACCAAGCGGACAACGCCAAGGTCGAGCCGCTGATGGTGGGCGAAGCGTGGGCGGCGAATGCGATCGCGGCGAAGTACCAGGCGGACGGCGGACTCAACATGACGTTCGACTTTGACCTCGCTTCAGCCGTGCTGACGAGCCTGCAAGCGGGCGACAGCCAGACGCTGCAACAAGTGCTCTGCGCGGAAGACGGCGTGTTTGCCCCGAACGCGACGCGCGGGACGTTCCTGGCCAACCACGACATGGTGCGGATCGCGACGCAGTTGGCGAGTGCGCCCGACACGCGGCTGGCGGCCGTGCTCTTGTTCGCCCTGCCCGGCACGCCGTGGGTCTACTACGGCGAGGAAATCGGCCTGCAAAATGGCAGCGGCGGCGATGAAGCCAAGCGCCAGCCCATGCAGTGGCAGCCAGGCGCGGGCGTCGGGTTCACGACGGGACAACCGTGGCAGGCGGCGAACGCGGATAGCGCGACGGTCTCCGTGCAGGCGCAGCTGGGCCAGAAAGATGCGCTGCTGACGCTGTACCGACAGCTGATCGCGCTGCGCCAATCGTCGGACGCGCTGGTGATCGGTGAGACGCGGCTCCTGGGCAATGGCGGGCTTTTGGGTGTGCTGCGGCAGTCGGGGCAGGAACGGGTGCTGGCGGTGCTGAACCTCGGCGATGCCGCCGTCACGCCCAATTGGGCGATCGCCCAAATCGGCCCGACGAGTCAAATGACGGACCTGCTGACCGGCGAAGTGCGCACGGCGCTGCCGACCATCGCGCCCCACGACTTTCGGCTCCTCCGCCTGCAATGACAACCGCCGGGCAATCGGCTAACGTGGCGCCCCATGACGACTTGGCTGCAAGGCTTTCTGCAATTTCGCGCGTGGCTCCCTGAGGCGCTGCTGGACTACATCGAGCCGAGCCAGACGGTGGACCCGCTGCACCTCCGGACGCTCCTCGCGCTGGCGCTCGCGGCATTTCTCTGGTCGTTCGTCGCGCGGACGATCTGGGGCATCGGCCTCGTCGTGCGGGACCTGTTCGCCGGGCGGCGGCTGGTCGTGCAGGTCGCGACGCCGATCTCGTGGCTGGCATGGCTGGTCGGCGCGGGTGCGGCTTGCTTGCCGTGGCTGGCGCTGTGGCTCACCGGACGCCAGGGCCGCATTTCCTGGGGGCTGATTACCGCTACTGCGATGTTGGCCCTGATCTGGGCGGCGCTGCGGATCGCGGAACGCAGCCGCGTATTCTTGCTGCGCGCAGACGACTGCCTCGTGGTCACGCGCGCGCTGCCGGGGCTGCGCACGGCCGAGCACCGGATTCCGCTCGACCTGCTGCTGCCGTTCACGGGGCCGCAATCGGCCGATGCGACGCAGCGCAATCTCGCGGCGTTTCTGCAGCAGCAGTTGGGGTCAGAGCGGGCGGTGGTGCGCTACTTGCGGACGGTCGCGCGGCGGCGGCGCAAGCGGACTACTGCTGCCGGTTGACGAACCAGAACGCGAAACCCGCGCCAGCAAGCCCGGCACCCACGGCGACGGCAATCAACCACAGCTTGGACGGCTGCCCGTCGTCGGCTGAAGCGGGCGGCGCGGGCAGGTCCGTTGACGTCTCGCGGCCCATGTTGCGATCGTCCACGGTCTCACGCGCAACGGCGCGAACAGGCGCTGGCCCGGTCGTCGCCCGTGCGGCAGCAGACGGTCCCGTCGGCGCCATTGTGTGCGGACGCTTTGCCGCCGCCTGAACGGCCTCCAGGGTCTCGCGCGACACGGCCATGGTCTTGGCATCATCGGCATCTTCAGCCGGTGGAACGGGAAATGGCGCGGTCGGCGCCTTGGCCGCCGGAGCTGATTGCGCTTGAGCGGCCGCCTGCGTGGCCCGCTGCGCCTTGATCATCTCATTGAGCTGCGCGGACATGCCCACGCCGACGATCGTCCGCTCGTCATCATCTGCCGCCGCGCCGGGGTGAGCAGCGGGCAACGCCGCACTCGGCGCAGCAGCCGGGGGACGCGGCGCCTGGGTCGGCATCCGTGGGATCGCGCGAGGCGGCGCAGGAATCGCCACTTCGACGGGCGTAGGCACGCTCGACGGCGCTGCAGCCGGAGCCGCGTTCGCCGCCGGACGGCTCCTGCGCACGTCGCGCAGCATGTCAGACAGCCGTTCCCGCACCGCTTCCGCGCTCTCCGGCCGATCTGCCGGCTTCTTGGCCAGCAGTTCCTGCACCAATTCGCCCAGGCCAGGCGGCAGCTCCAGCCCCTCGCGTTCCAGGCGCGGCGCCGGCGACTTCACGTGCTTCAGCAGGATGTCGATGACCGATTTTCCGTCAAACGGCGGCTCGCCTGCGATCAGCTCGTAGAGCACCGCACCCAGCGCGTACAGGTCCGTCTGCGGCACCGCCTGTTTGCCTTCCACTTGCTCCGGCGCCATGTAGTGCGGCGTGCCGAACACGCTGCCCGCCCGCGTCAGCTGCTGCGTGACCATCTCCTTGGGCAGCTTGGCGATCGAGAAGTCCAGCATCTTGACGATGTCGCCACCGCCGCGGCTCAGCAGGAACAGGTTCTCCGGCTTGATGTCGCGGTGAATGATCCCTTCCGCGTGGGCCACCGCCAGCGCCGACGCGACCTGCTCGCAGATCTTGAGCGCGCGTTCCACCGGAATCGCGCCCACTTCCTCCATCAGCCCGGACAGCTCCTGACCCTGCAGGATCTCCATCGCGATGTAGACGCGATCGTCGGCGATGCCGCGGTCAAAGATCGTGATAATGTTCGGGTGGTTGAGCGCGCCCGCGCCTTTGGCTTCGCGAATGAGGCGCTTGGCTGCAACTTCGTCCGCAACGTCCGTACGCAGGACTTTGACGGCCACGTCACGGCCCATCTGGGTGTCGGTCGCGCGGTAGACCACGGCCATGCCACCCTTGCCGAGACGGCCGTGGATCACATAGCGATTGGCAAAGGTGGTGCCAATCAGCGGGTCGTTTTCTTTCTCATCTTGCGCGCTCATCGGGGCGGCCTCCAGATCGGACGTCTTGGTGCGGAGAACCGGTGGCGAAAAACGCCGCGCAGTGCCCGCCGCGTCGCGCGCCAGCCTACGCAAAGCACCACAACTCCGCAATCCTTTCGCGCAGAAACCGCACAGCTCGGCGATCTGTCATTGACAAATCCGTGACGAATGTTAGTCTTTCGCCCCCCGGGGTTCAGACCCTGTACCTACCGGACTGGAGTTTGCAATGGCGCGGATTACGATTGAAGACTGCCTCGACACGGTTCCGAACCGCTTTGCGCTCGTCATCATGGCCGCCAAGCGCGCCCGCCAATTGGCTGACGGCGTCCCCGCGACGCTCGAGACCAAGAACAAAGAGTGCGTCACCGCGCTCCGCGAAGCCGCCGACGGCCGCATCCGCTTCACGCGTTCCGTGTTGCCGTTGATCGAACGTCACGTCCGCAACGACTAGTTCCAGCGCACATTCCGGCAAATCTGCGGCTTGCGTCCTCGCACGCCTCGGCCGCCCGCGCGCGCACACTGTGGCCGCCGCCGCACATCCTTGAACTTATTGGTGAATCGATCCGTGGCCGGTCGCGGATCGACCGGGATGCGAAGCGCGACTACTTGCCGTCGCAGCCGTCGCGTTCAAGCCGGGCACGCGCTTCCAGCACCTTGGTGGCATAGCTCAAGTTCGCGGGCAACTGCCCGGCGCGCCAAGCTTTTTGCGGCGCGACGTGACCGGAATGATACGCACACAGGGCATAGACCGTTTCACCGTCGAACATGCGCTTGAGGCGGCTGAAGTAGCTGGTCGCCGCCGCTGCCGCGCACCGCGACTCAGACGGATCGTTGCAGCCGAACACGCGCGCGGTCCTTGGGACCAACTGCATCACGCCCTGCGCACCCGCTGGCGACTCCGCATCCGGGTTGAACCCGCTCTCGACCCACGCAATCGCCAGCATCAGCAGCGGATCCTCGCCGCCGGCCCGGGCCGCGCGTTCAATAATCGGCCGCACCTGTCGGCAACGCGACGCCATCTTCACGCTCGTCGTCAGCGGCTTGGGCGGTGGCGCACGGAGCGCATCGTCGGCATCGTCGATCGCATTGAGCGCCGCGTCATCGACGTCCACGAGCGCCGCGCGGCGCCCCATGGGCAGGCGACGGGCGCCACCTTCATCGTCCGGCATGTCAGATTCGTCCGCCGGGCCACCCGGGCGCACACCATGGCGCGACGCCGTCCGCAGCGCGGTCGGCGCACAAGCAACCTGGCAAGTCAGCGCCAGCAACGCGATCAAGAAAATGCGCTGATGTCGCTGATACCGCACGGTGTTTTCGCGCACGCCGCCTCCAGCCCTCGCGTGAGGGCGTCGACCTTGTGCCACGAGAAATCGCCTTTGTCTAGGGGTGTTCCGAGACTTATCCACAGGATCCGCACACAGCAAGCCATTGTGCGGCCGTGACTACCCGCGCGCCGCAACGTCTGCTACCTTACCGCCCTCTTCGCTCCAACTGGAGTCAGGCGGGCACACGATGGGTTTCCTGGATTTCTTGACGGGCGGTTCGCCGCAGAAGCAGATCGACGGCATCAAGCGCCGCCTGATGGACGCATTTCGCCAGAGCGACGAGCGCTACGAGTGCATGGACAAGCTGGCCAAGCTCGGCACGCCGGAAGCGCTGGATGCGTTGCTGGAGCGGTTTACCCTGCGCGTGAGCGGTCCGACGGTCGATGAAGAAGAGAAGGCCTACGCCCACAAGCTGGTGGGGCGCTGGGGCGATGCGGCGGTCGAGCCGCTCAAGAAGTTCATCGCGACGCATGACGCCGTCTACTTTCCGCTCAAATCCCTGCGCGAGCTGGCTGGCGACGATGTGGCCGTGGAAGCGCTGATGCAGGCGATGGATGGCACCGATCCCGGCTATCACGAAGGCCTGGAGCGGCTGCGGGAAATCGTCTCCAATCTCCGCGACTTCCAGCATCCCCGGGTGCGCGCGGCGCTGGTCGCGCTGCTGGCCAGCCGGTCCAATGAGATTCGTTTCTTCGCGCTGGACGGCCTGTCAGGTTACCCGTCCGAGGAAATTGCCAGTCATTTTGCCGCGCGGCTGCTGGATCCCGACGAGAGTCAGCGCGTGAAGCAGTTGGCGCTGGAGCTGCTCGTGGAGAAGGAAGTGTCGATGGCGCAGTGGGCGGCGGAGTTGGCGCCGGTGCTGCCTCCGATGTACCGCATCGATCCAACGGGCTTGGTCCAGCGCAAGTAAACCGCTTGACCAGCGCCCATTCTCGACCCTATTCTTTGCACTTGCGAGGACTTGCCTCGCGCGCGGTCGTTTTTCACACGCCGCGCCAAGCAAGTCCTTGATTTCCTGTTTTATTGGTTACGTCAGCGCGTTGCCGCGCTCTGGGTTCGCCCAGCCTGCCTGAGGTTCAAAATGTCCAGTCAACCGCCGATTACGCCCCGCGGCTACGCCCGCTTGCATGAACAACTCCAGCACCTGCGGGAGGTCGAGCGGCCCCGGAATGTCCGCGACATCGAAGAGGCGCGCGCCCACGGCGATCTCAAGGAAAACGCCGAATACCACGCCGCCAAAGAACGCCAGAGCCACATCGCCGGCATGATGCAGTCGATCGAGACGCAGCTCGCGACCGCGCAGATCATCGATCCGAAGACGCTGTCGGGCAATCGCGTCATGTTCGGCGCGACCGTGACGCTCAACGATCTGGACCAGGAAGACTCGCCGCCGGTGCGCTATCAGATCGTCGGCGACTTGGAGAGCGATCTGGCGTCCGGGCTGATTTCCCTGAACTCGCCGCTCGCGCGGGGGTTGGTGGGCAAGGAACTGGGCGCGGAGGTCGTTGTCACGACGCCCAAGGGCCAGCGCAACTACCTGATCGAAAAGATCGAATTCATCTAGCCATGCAACTCGACCTCGGTCCACAGCCCGTGCCTGATGCGGACGCGATGGCCGCGCTTGGCCAGCGACTGGCACAGCAGATCCACGCGGGCGACGTGATTGCGCTTGTGGGCGATCTCGGCGCGGGCAAAACGACGCTGGTGCGTGGGCTGTGTGCTGGATTGGGCATCGCGCCCGAGCAGGTCTCGAGTCCAACCTTCGCGCTCTGCAATCTCTACGAGACCGACGCGTTCCACGTCGTGCACATGGACCTTTACCGCCTGGAGTCGCCTGACGACTTGGCGGCCTCGGGCTTGGACGAATGGCTCGCGGCGCCCGACGCAGTATGCGTGATCGAATGGCCAGAAGTGGCCCGCGGCGATCTGCCAGCCGCGACCATCTGGCTGCACCTCTCGATCGTCCCGGGCGGTCGCCTGGTCGTGCAAACCGACGCGCGCTAGCCACTCCCGACGCTTCCGCCTATCCTGCGGCTGCGGACCCTCTTGGAGCCATGCATGAATTTCTCCCGTGTCACCCTTTTGGTGTTGCTCCTCGCCGGTTTCCTGGTCGGCACGTCCGCGCATGCGCAGACGCGCTCGTACGTCTGCCCGGTCGATGGCGCGCGTGTCACGCAGGTGGGCGGGGATGGCCAACCGGCGCCCAAGATGTACTCGGACTTTGAAGTGCCGACGGAAGCCTACGCCAACCGCATCGTCGCCTGTCCGTCCTGCGGCTATGCGCAGTGGGCGGTGGAATTCGAGAGGCCAGTCGACGCCAGCGTGGTCGCCTACACCAACCAGAACCTCAAGAAGGATGCGCGCCGCGTCGCGGAGCCGCGTTTTGCCTGGAAGCACTTCATCGACTTGATGCGGTTTCGCCGGGCACCGGCCCGCGAGCAGGTGACGGGGCTGCTGTACTACACCTACGTGCTCAAGCGCGCGCGGCCGGGCGGCGGGCAGGACTACGACCTGGAGATGCAGATCAAGCAGATTCGCGCGGAAGTGCTCAATCTCCTGTTTGCGGCGCTGAAAGACGATCCGCCGCGATCGGAGCGTGCGCGGCTGGAGTGGCTGTACCTCGCGGGCGAATTGACGCGGCTGACCGGCGATCCCAAGCGGGCGCTGCCGCTGCTCGACGACGTGTGCGACCTGAAGGAGACCGCAGGCAACCTGGTGGGCAACCTGGCGTGTGAGATGGCGGATCGCGCGCGACGTGGCGAGTGCTTTGAGGACTATCAGGGCGGCTTCGTGGACGTGACGACCGCCAAGCCGGCGGTGAAGCCGGTCGAGCTGCCAAAGGCGGTGACGCAGACCAAAGCCGCGCCAGTCAAGCCGAGTGCGCCGCTGCCGCCGATGGCACGCGAGGCGCCGCCGCGTGGGGCGGGCGATGCCAGCGCGCCCCCGCCACCGCCGATTCCGAAATAGCTACGACCGCCGCCAACGCAGCAGCCCCGCCGCGAGGAACAGAAGGCCGATTGCCGCCATCTGGCCGCGATGACTGGCTGAGCATTGCGTCGAGACAACGTCGGTATCGCCGCGCGCGTCGACATACGGAGTCCCGACGTGGAGCCCTGCGTCCTGAGCGAAGTTGGACCATTCGGTCCAGCACGCGGTCTGGTCGGGCGTCTCGAGGCCGGTGACGGACGGCGGCGTGAGCCACGCGACATCAAACAGCACTTCGCCTGCCGTGCCGTCCGGGATCAAGCGCCGCAGATCCTGCCGCGCGCAAGCGTACGCTCCGCCGCTGTCCTCGCCGATGCACGTGAAGTAGCGGCTGGCGTCCGTGACGATTTCCTGGCCGCCCTGAAGCTGGCGAATCACGCCGCCGTGGGCGGCAAAGACGTTGGCGCCCACCTGGATGGGGCCCCAAAGCGTCGGCGGGTCGGCCGCCAGTTCCTGCCAAACGCCTTGCACAACTTGCCCGGTCCGTTCCTCCGTCTCGGTATGCAGCGTGACGTAGACCTTTCCGGCGGAGACGTGCACCCGTGGCTCCCCGGTGGGCGCGATGATGCGCCGCACGTCGCCGTGCCACTGCGCATCCAGGTGCGCGAGGTCAAAACCGTTGTCGCGCGCCGCGACCAGCCAAACCGTATCCGCATCCGCGCTCATGGACTGCCACGGGTGCGGGTCGTACCACAGCAGCGTCGTCTGGGGGAGCGCGTAGAGCGTCGCGCCCGTCGCATCCGAGGCCAGCAGCACCGCCGCGTTGTCGGTCACCGCGAGGGCTTTCGCTTGCGTCGCGGGCAAGTCGCGAAAAAGCCAATACGCCGCCTCGCCGGTGTAAGCCAGACCGCGCACGCCGTCCTGCCCAAGCACCCAAGTCACGCCGTCGACCGTGCGCGCCATCTCGGGCGAGACCGGGCCATGCCAGCGCGCCGAACAGACAAATCGCCAGGTCGTCGGCGCCACCCGCAGCCCCACGCCCTCCGAGAGTCGGATGGCTTGCGGGCCATCGCCATCCGATCGCAGGCTCTGCCAAGCCGCGGGCTGCGTGCCATGCGCAAGCGCCAGACCCGGAAGCATCGCCAGAAGTACGAACAACAAACGCACGGTCACCTCATCGCGCCACAGCATGACGTTCCCCATCGCCTGAGGCAAACTTGCCGCCAGCATCGGCGTCGTCAACAATACCGTCCGGCGCATTCGCCCCGAGGTTCGCATGACCCGCATCCGCAAAGCCGTCATTCCCGCCGCTGGCATGGGCACCCGCTTCTTGCCGGCTACCAAGGCCATCCCCAAAGAGATGCTGCCGATCGTCAACAAGCCGTCGATCCAGCTCATCGTAGAAGAAGCTGCCGCAGCGGGCATCGAGCAAGTGATCATCGTCACCGGTCGCGGCAAGACGGAGATCGTCGATCACTTTGACGCGCATCCGGCGCTCGAGGACTTGCTGCGGCGCGGCGGCAAGGAAGCGCTGCGGCAGGAGGTAATTCGCCCGACGCAGCTGGTGAAATTGTCCAGTGTGCGCCAGCAGCGGCCGCTCGGACTGGGCCACGCGATCCTGTGCGCGCGCGAGCTGATCGGCGACGAGCCGTTCGTGGTGTTCCTCCCGGATGATCTGGTGGATTCGCAGGTGCCGTGCGCGCGGCAACTGATGGACGTGTATGACCAGACGGGCAAATCCGTGCTCGCGCTGATGAACGTGGCGCGGTCGGAGACTTCGCAGTACGGCATCGCGGCAGGCGACGTCGACGCGGCCGTGTCCCAGCTGCTGCACATCAAGACGCTCGTGGAAAAACCGTCAGCTGAGGACGCGCCGTCGACGATGGCGGTCGTGGGGCGCTACGTCCTGACGCCGGACATTTTTGACTACCTCGCGAAGACAAATCCGGGCCGTGGCGATGAAATCCAGTTGACGGACGCGCTGGCGGCGATGGCGGCGGACAAGGGCCTGCATGGTTGGCTCTTTGAAGGCGAGCGCTTTGACGCCGGCGACGTGGGTGGATACTTGCTGGCGAATTTGAATTGGGCGCGCAAAACGCCGCGTCTGTGGGATCTGGTGCAAGCGTACGTCAACAGCCACCAGCGCTGATCGATGGCGGAGGACAAGCCGCCTGCCCTACTTGCCAGCGTGGTCGCAGACAGTTAGCATCCGAGGGCCGTGGGCCAGAGCCCGCTCAAGCTGAGAGACTGCGTGGACTTGACCCGCCTGAGCCATCATCGCCCCGCCCAACGTCTGCTTGCCGCGCGTAATGCCTTGGTTTCGCTCGCCGTTCTGCTGACGCTGGGCGCCGCTCCGGCCGCGAACGCTGCGGATGAGCCGACGGCCGGCACTGCGACGCGAGAAGGCGATGCTGTCCCGACCGAACCCGGTGAGGCCATCTCGGCTGAGACCGCTGAGACCGCGCGCAGCCGCACGCTGACTCGGGAAATGGCCGAACAGGGCGAGAGCGAGCTCAACAAGGCTGTGCGCGTTTTCCAGCAGCGCTACCTGGTGAAGCGTCATCGCTTGGAGCTGCAGCTCGGCGGCGCGCTGACGGTCAACGACCCGATGGTCACGCACTTTGCTGCCGAGGCTGGGCTCTTCTTCCACTTCACGGATCAGTTCGCACTTGGCGTGACCGGCGCCAAGTACGCGGCGCGCGATTCTTCGACGGCCAATACCGTGGAGAGCAACTTCGGCCTGTTCGCTGAGCGCTCGCACCTGCAGGCCGGCGGGATGCTCGAAGCGCAGTGGGCGCCGCTGTTCGGCAAGTTCGCGGTGTTCGGCTTGGGCGTCGTCCAAGTGGACGGCTACCTCATCGCTGGCGGCGGCGCAGAACGCACCACGCGCGGCACGGATCTCAAGCCCGCGGGCGAGATTGGCCTGGGCATGCGCCTGCACATGCTGCGTTGGCTGTCCCTGTCCGCTGACGTGCGCGACCTGATTTACTCGGAGAAATTCCAGAGTTGCGACGCGGCAAGCGCCGGCGTCTGCGGCACGGCCATCATGCATCAGGTCTTTACGGGCTTGCGCATCGGCATCTGGATTCCGCCCACGACCACCTACAGGTTCCCGCGATGATGCAGCCTGGTCACACGATTGCCCGCAAGCTGCTGCCGTTTTTCGGCGTGGCGCTGGCTATGCTGTCGGCGACCACCGCGCTGACGCCGCTGGCCCATGCCGACGACGTGCTGGAGAACGCCCCGGTCACGCGCCGCGCGCTGCAGTACCGCGCCGGCCGCCAGGAGCTGGGGCTGATCTTCAACGCGACGCTGGGCGACCCGTACACGCGCAACCTGCTGCCCGGAATTCGCTACGATTACCATGTCCTGGAGTGGCTGTCCGTCGGCGCTGACCTGATGTACGGCATCCCGGTCGTCACCAGCACCGCCGATCAGGTGCTCGCCAAGGTGCGCGTCAGCAATCCGAGCTTCGCCATGGAGCCGTCGTCCATTTCCTACATGGCGACCGCGCACGTGCAAGCCGCGCCGCTCGTTGGCAAATTTGTCGCGTTCGGCTCGCTGCCCATCCAGTTTGACCTGCACGCCACGTTGTCGTTTGGCATCGCCGGGCTGACGGGCGGACCGGCCATCAACACCGCGCAGACCAGCGCGACGATTGCCCCGGGCATCGGCGGCGGCTTTCGGCTGTTCTTCTCCAAGTTCCTCGCGCTCAACGTCGATCTTGCGGACGTCTACATGAAGCGGACGCTGGCGGTTACGCGCTTTGGCCAAGCGCCGGACCCAATCTTCAGCAGCAACCTGCTGTTCAGCGGCGGCATCTCGTTTTTCCTGCCGCCGAACCTGAAGCGCGCCGACTGAGGACCTGGGACAGACCTGCTGTCAGCTGGGCCGCCAGGCGCGCCCGCCTGACGCGATGCGCGCGGCGACACGATACACTCCGACCGAAGTTCGAGATCAAACCTCTTTCATCCGCGGCGTGCCACCGGAGGTGCACGCTCGTGGATCCAGTCCGAAATGCAAC
>CAINLT010000445.1 GCA_903850505.1 uncultured Myxococcales bacterium
ATCTGGCCGTTCTTGGCGAGCGACCAGGTCTGGCTGATCGCGTTGGGCAAGCCCGCCACGATGCCGGCGTAGATGATGAGCGACATACCGTTGCCGATACCGCGCTCCGTGATCTGCTCGCCGAGCCACATGATGAAGACGGTGCCGGTCGTGAGCGCCAACACGCAAAGGAGACGGAAGCCGACGCCGCTGCTGAGGCCCGCGCCGCCGGTCGCCACCATGTTGTTCGCTTCCAGCTGACCGGCGATGAGCCAGCCTTGGACCAGGGAAATCAGGACGGTGCCGTAGCGCGTGTACTGATTGATTTTGCGCCGGCCCTGCTCGCCCTCTTTGTTCAGGCGATCAATCGTCGGCACAAGCACCGTCAGCAGCTGCAAAATGATGCTGGAGGTGATGTACGGCATGATGCCGAGCGCGAAGATGGAGCTCTGCTTGAGCGCGCCGCCTGAGAACATGTCGAGCATGCCCAGGAAGCCGCCGCCGTCAAAGTCCGCGGCCATCGCGTGACGATCCACGCCCGGAACCGGGACGAAGACGCCGACGCGGTAGACAGCCAGCATCGCCAGCGAGAACAGCAAGCGGTTCTTCAGTTCCGGAATCTTGCCGATGTTCGAAAGAGCGTTCGCCACGTTATCCCCTTGGCTCGAAGCCCGTCCCCTTGGCTGTAAACCGTGTCCTCTGGGCGTCCGGCAAGCGGCAGAAAGTGCCGCTGCCTCGCACGAAAGTCCCGATGAGCCAGTCTACTTGGCGACCGCTTCCGTAACCGCAGTGCCACCAGCGGCGGCGATCTTCTCAGACGCCGACTTGGTGAACTTCTGCGCCACAACGGTCAGCGGACGGTCGATTTCGCCATCGCCGAGAATCTTCACCGCGTCAAACCGGCCCTTGACCAGATTGGCGCGGCGCAGCATCGCTTCATCAACGCGCGCGCCGGACTCGAACACCGCCAGATCGCTGACGTTCACCGTGGCGAACTTCAGGGCGAAGATGTTCTTGAAGCCGATCTTCGGCAGCCGACGCTGCAGCGGAGTCTGGCCGCCTTCGAAGTAGACGCCAACGTCCGGGCTCTTGCGCGACTTCTGGCCCTTGTGGCCCTTGCCGGAGGTCTTGCCCAAGCCGGAACCGACGCCGCGGCCCAAACGCTTGCGGGTCTTGGTGGCGCCACGCGGTGGCTGAAGGTGACTAAGTTCATTCGAC
Source organism: uncultured Myxococcales bacterium (assembly GCA_903850505.1). Classification (GTDB taxonomy): domain Bacteria; phylum Myxococcota_A; class UBA9042; order UBA9042; family UBA9042; genus CAIYBN01. Next base: position 1,198 of record CAINLT010000445.1, read on the forward strand.
ATAATAGACTCCGTTCATTCTTCTCGGGCGATTGGCAAACCATGACGTCTCCGCCATTTGCTTGCTTGCCCGCCAGGACGTTGGCCCGCATCGCAGTGCACAACGCCCCAAAGGCGCTACAGGATAGGCTCCGTCGGCGTTTTTGACAAGCCGACGGGCGGTCAAAGCCGCTGACTGGCCTAGCTGCGCAGTTCTTCCACAGTCTTGCCACGGCGACCGGAGACGACTTGCACCGTCTTCAGCTGACGCAACGCGTCCATCGTCGCACGCACCACGTTATGCGGATTGTTGCTGCCGATGCACTTCGTCACGACGTCACGCACGCCCGCCTGTTCGAGCAGCGCGCGGACCGGGCCGCCAGCGATGACGCCCGTACCGCGGCTGGCCGGCTTGATCATCACTTCGCCAGCGCCGTAATGGCCCATCGCGTCGTGCGGAATCGTGCCCTTGACCAGCGGGACGGTGAACAGTTGCTTCTTGGCCTGCTCGGTACCCTTGCGGATCGCTTCCGGCACTTCAGCGGCCTTGCCCATGCCTACGCCAACTTGGCCCTTGCCGTCGCCCACCACGATCAACGCGGAGAACGAGAACCGCCGACCACCCTTCACGACCTTGGCCGTGCGGTTGATGGCGATGGTGGCTGCACCGAAGTCATCCTGCGGCGCATCCGGACGATCGCGACGCGGGCCCCGGTTATCACGCTGCTGCTTGTTGTTCTCGCTAGCCATTCTTATTCCTCGCCTTCGGAAGTGGAGTCAGCCTGGGTGCCGTAGCCGCCCTTGCTCAGTAGGCCCATCTCATGCGCAGCCGTCGCCACGGCCGCAACGCGACCCGTGTAGCGAAAACCGTTGCGGTCGAAAACCAGCTTGGTCAAGCCCTTGGCCACAGCGCGCTCCGCAGCGGCTTTGCCAACTGCAGCGGCCATCGCCGACTTGTCGCCATCAAAGGCGCGGAAGCCCGGCTCAACCGACGAAGCGGCGGCGAGCGTCGTGCCCGTGTCGTCGTCGATGACCTGAACGTAGATGTGGCGCGCCGAGCGGAAGACCGACATGCGCGGACGTTCCGTGGTGCCCCGAAGGGTGAAGCGCAACCGCATCTTGCGGTGTTCACGCGGGTTCTTTGCAATCTTACCGAGCATGGTGTTCTCCTTTTGTCGGCGCGATGCCGACTTTCACACGTCGCAGAGATGCTCACTCCGCGTCCGGGGCCCTGGATGCTTGCGCGCGAGGGGGCCAGATTCACGCTGCGGGCACGGACCGAAGTCCGTCGCCAACGGACCAAGCTAGTCTTGGGCCGCGGCAGGGGACAAGCCCCGGCCCTACTTCTTCTTGCCGCCCTTACCACCGGACTTGCCGGCTTTCTGGCGAACTTTCTCGTCCGTGTAGCGAATGCCCTTGCCCTTGTAGGGCTCCGGCGGACGCAGGGAGCGGATGTTCGCCGCGACCTGACCGAGCATCTCTTTGTCGACGCCAGTCAGTTCGAGGTGGGTCTGCTTTTCGATCTTGCAAGCGACGCCGTCCGGAAGCGGAAACAGCACCGGGTGTGAGTAGCCGATCGAGAACTTGAGCGCCTGGCCGATGGCTTCCACGCGATAACCGACGCCGATGACGTCCAGTTCCCGCTTGTAGCCGGCAGACACGCCCTGCACCATGTTGCGGAGCAAGTTGCGGCCGAGGCCGTGAAGCGCTTTGCCGGTCCGCGTCTCTTCGAGCGCGTGCACAATCAGAATGCCCGCCTTCTCTTCAAAGCGGACGCCCTTGAACGTGCGGGTCAGGACGCCGAGCGGACCTTTAACGGTCACGGTTTCGGCGTTGATGGCCACGGTCACTTTCTCGGGCACCGGAATCGGCGCCTTGCCCACGCGGGACACGACTACTTTGGGTTCCGCGGTGATGGTCGTTTCGGTCGTCATGGTATCCTCGAACTCGCTGAAA
>CAINLT010000446.1 GCA_903850505.1 uncultured Myxococcales bacterium
ACGCGTCGCCCAAGCCGTCCTTGTCGTTGTCCGCCTGGTCAAAGTTGACGGTCAGCGGGCAGTTGTCGTTGACGTCCAGGATCTTGTCGTTGTCGTCGTCCGTGTCGCACGTGTCGGGGATGCCGTCGCCGTCCGTGTCGACGCTCTTCAACTGGCCAGAGCCAATCGCGAACTGGTCGATGAATACGCCCGCGGTGGTGTTGGCCATGCCGTCCAGGCTCTGGAAGTTGAAGCGGAAGCGCACGGACTGGCCGGCGTAGCTGGAGAGATCGACCAGCTGGTTGCCCCACGCGTTGATGAGCGTGTTGGCGCCCTTGGCGACGAGGTTGCTCCAGTTGTTGAAGCCGCTGGATTCCGTGGCGATCTGCAGGTCGATGAGGTCCCAGCTCGTGCCGCCTTCAATGGCGAACAGGTACCAGTAGCTCAGCGTGACCTTGACGCCGATCGGGATGACGACGGTCGGCGACGTGGCCGTGCCGTTGGTGGGCGTGCCGCCACCGTCGTAGTTGCCCGTGGCGGGATTGCCGTACCACAGCGCGCCGGGCTTGGTCTTGGACTCGGCTTTGTCCCACACTTGCCAGCCCACGCCCTTCATCGGCGCGTCAAACTTCCAGCCGCCGTTGGTGCCGTCGTCAAACTGCCACACGGCGACGCCGCCTTCGTCGGTCAAGCCGTTGCAGTTGTCGTCGACGCCGTTGCACGGCACGTCCAGCGCTTGCGGCGCGTTCGGGTTGTACGGCGCGCAATCGGACACGTTCGGATAGCCGTCGCCGTCGATGTCGTCGTCGCAGACGTCGCCCATGGAATCGCCGTCCAGGTTGGCCTGATCCGGATTCTGCACGGAGGGGCAGTTGTCACACGCGTCGCCCACGCCGTCCAGGTCCTTGTCGCTCTGGTCGTTCGGCGTGACTTTGCAGTTGTCGCACGCGTCGCCGACCTTGTCGCCGTCCGTGTCCTTCTGGTCCACGTTGACGATGAGCGGGCAGTTGTCGCTCGGGTCGAGGTAGCCATCGTTGTCGTCGTCCGCGTCGCACGCGTCGCCGTACTGGTCGCCGTCCGTGTTCTTTTGGTCGGGGTTGAAGACGCTGACGCAGTTGTCCACGGCGTTCAGCACCTTGTCGCCGTCCAGATCGTCATCGCACGCGTCGCCGATGCCGTCCTTGTCCGTGTCCGCCTGCGTCGGGTTGCTGACGCCGGGGCAGTTGTCGACCGGATCGCAGATGCCGTCCTTGTCCGTGTCCGTGCAGCAAGCCGGCGCGCTGGACGGCGCGTGGCTGCAGCCGCTGGCGGTGCAGGAGTCGATGGTGCAGACCTGATTGTCGTTGCAGTCGGCGTCGCTGAAGCAGTTGGCCGGAACGACGCACTCGGAGAGCACGCACGTCTGGCCGGTCGCGCACGCGCCGCAGGAGCCGCCGCAGCCGTCGTCGCCGCACGGCTTGCCGCCGCACTTGGGAACGCACGCGGCGATGCACGCCTGGGTCTGCGCTTCGCACGTCGTGCCGGGGCCGCAGGTGCCGCAGGTGCCGCCGCAGCCGTCGTCGCCGCAGCTCTTGCCCTTGCAGTTCGGCGCGCAGGCGCACTGGCCGTTGGAGCCGCAGTAAATCTGGGTGCCGGTGCAGGAACCGCACGAGCCGCCGCAGCCGTCGTCACCGCACTTCTTGACGCCGCACGTCGGGACGCACGGGCAGAGACCGCAATCCTGCGGGCAGCCGCTGCACGTCTCGCCGGCGTTGGGCTGGCAGGAGAAGTCGCCGCACGTCGGAATCGGGCAGCAGTCCTTGGAGCAGGAGTCGCACGTCTCGCCGGCGTCGCAGCTGCCGTTGCCGCATTGGATCGGGCAGATGCCGCAGTCCGTCGGGCAGCCGCTGCACGATTCGCCGACGTCGCACGCGCCGTTGCCGCACACCGGCGGGCACGCGCCGCAGTCGCCGGGGCAATTCGAGCAGTTCTCCGTGCTGGGCGCGCACAGGCCGTCGCCGCAGGAGGCCGGCATCACCGCGCACGCGCCGTTGCTGCCGCACACGCTGTTGGGCGGGCAGGTGCCGCACGAGCCGCCGCACGTGTCCGCGCCGCACTGCTTCACGCTGCCGTCCGCGTTGGCGCATTGCGGGATGCACGTGCTGCCGCAGCCGCCGCAGGCCTTGGCCTGGCACTTGCTGACGCAGCTGCTGTCCCACGCGCTTGAGCAGCAGAACGGGTCCAGGTCGCACACGCACTTCTCGCAGCCGCAGCCGCCGCAGCCGGGGAGGCCGGGCGTCGGCGTGCAGCCGTCATTGGGCGGGCACTTGCCGCAGTCGCTCGCGCAGTTGTTGCAGGTCTCGCCCTGGGCCGCGGCGCAGAGGCCGTCGCCACAGACCGGCTTGCAGGGTCCGCAGTCGCTGGCGCAGTTGCTGCAGGTTTCGCTCGTCGCGTCGCACTTGCCGTCGCCGCACGCGGGCGGGCACTTGCCGCAGTCGCTGGGGCAGCTGCTGCAGCTTTCGATGGCCGGGTCGCACTTGCCGTCGCCGCACGTCGCGGGGCAGGGGCCGCAGTCTTGGCCGCAGGTGTTGCAGTTCTCGCTGGCGTCGCACTTGCCGTCGCCGCACTTGGCCGGGCATGCGCCGCAGTCGCTCGCGCACGTGGTGCAGTCTTCGCCGGTCTCGCAGTTGCCGTTGCCGCACTTGGCCGGGCACGCGCCGCAATCGCTCACGCAGTTGCTGCAGGTCTCGTTGGCGTTGCATTTGCCGTCGCCGCAGAAGACCGGGCATTGGCCGCAGTCGCCGGGGCAGTTGGTGCACGTTTCGCCGACGTCAGGCTGGCAGGTGAAGTCGCCGCACGTGGGCGGGCACTTGCCGCAATCCTGGGCGCACGTGCCGCACGATTCGCCCGCGCCGCAAACGCCGTTGCCGCACGTTTCCGGGCAGGTGCCGCAGTCCTTGGAGCACGTGCCGCACGTTTCCGTGCCGTTGCAGGTGCCGTCGCCGCACGTCGTGGGGCAATTGCCGCCGCACGTTCCGCAGATCGCCACGCACTTGCTGTCCCACGCCGTCGCGGCGCAGAACGGGTCCTGCGTGAACACGCACGACTCGCACGCGCAGCCGTCGCAGCCCGGCGTCGCCTTGGCCGAGCAACCGTCGCTGCACGCGCCGCAGTCTTTCGCGCAGTTCTTGCACGTCTCGCTGCTCGGGTCGCACTTGCCGTCGCCGCACGCCACGGGGCAGGGGCCGCAGTCCGCTTTGCACGTGCTGCACGATTCCGTGGCGTCGCACTTGCCGTCGCCGCAGAGCACCGGGCAGGGGCCGCAGTCCTGACCGCAGTTCACGCAGTCTTCGGTGGCGTCGCACTTGCCGTCGCCGCACTTGGTGGGGCATTTGCCGCAGTCTTCCGGGCAATTGCCGCAGAGTTCGCCGCCGCTGGCGTCACATTGGCCGTCGCCGCAGACCGGCGCGCATTTGCCGCAATCCTGCGGGCAAGTGCCGCACGCTTCGCCGATCTTCGGGTTGCACGCGCCGTCGCCGCAGCTTTCGCAGACGCCGCAGTCATTTGCGCAGTTCTTGCAGTCTTCGCCGGTGCTGGTGTCGCACTTGCCGTCGCCGCACTTGGCGCAGGAGCCGCAGTCGCCGGGGCACGTGGTGCAGTCTTCCGTGCCGTTGGGGTCGCAGGTGCCGTCGCCGCACGTCGCTTGGCACTTGCCGCAGTCGGACGTGCAGGTCTTGCAGTCTTCGCCGGCGACGAGGTTGCACTTGCCGTCGCCGCAGCCTTCGCAGATGCCGCAGTCGTTCGGGCAGGTCTTGCAGGATTCGCCGGTGCCGGGGCTGCACGAGCCGTCGCCGCACACCGCGCACTGGCCGCAGTCCTGGCTGCACGTCTTGCAGGTCTCGCCGCCCGCGCCGTCGCACGTGCCGTCACCGCAGACCGCGCCGCATTTGCCGCCGTTCTTGGCGCAGAGCGTCACGCATTCCGCGGTCCAAGCCGCCGAGCAGCACGCCGGATTGATGAAGCAAACGGCCTGTTCGCAGCCGCAGCCGCCGCAACTGGCGTTCTTGCTGGCCACGCAGCCGTCGCCCACCGGGCACTTGCCGCAGTCGCTCGGGCAGATGCCGCACGTCTCGCCATTCAGTTTGTCGCAGAAGGCATCGCCGCAGCCCTGGCATTTGCCGCAGTCCGCGGGACAGGTCTTGCAGCTCTCACCGGCGACCTTGTCGCAGAGGTTGTCGCCGCACGCGTTGGGCAGTTCGTTGTCGACGATGGTGTCGGGGACGTCGTCCGTCGCGGTCGCGTCGCCGCCCAGGTGGATGTCGTCGTAGACGTCCACCAACGGGTTGTCATAGCTGACGGTCGGGATGTCGCTGCCGCCGCAGCCGGCCAAACCCATGCTCGCGGCGACGATGGCGGCGAGGCATGCGATGCGCAACGCACTGAACTGATTGCGAAACGTAACGAAACAGCCGTCGTTGCTCATGACTGCCTGCCGGCCGGCGTCAGCTGACGCGCGGCTTATTTGGTGGTGACTGCGGCAGTGAAGCCCAGATCCGCACCGTAGTTGATTTCAATCTGGTCGCCGTCGTGCGGCACTTCCGTGAAGTAGATCGCTTCGCTGTACACCCGGCACAAACCCTGCGCGTCTTTCACGTCGTTCTTGATGCACGCGAGGCCGGTTGCGCAATCGCGGATGGTCTTGCACGGCTGCGATTCGCCTTCCACGGGCTTGGCGCTCGTCCGGCAGTCCGGCGACGATTGGATGTAGAAGCGGTCGATCGTCCGATCCGTCGTGTTCGCCGTGTACTGCAGCGTCGTCGCGTCCGTCTCGCCCTTGCGCGTGCGCTTCACCTCCAGCACGGGCTGGTTGTCGGCGTCGCGATCCGGCGGGTACGGCAGGCACACCTTGACGATGCGCTTCAGGATCGTGGACGCGATGCCGTTGAGCGGCGCGCTGAAGTCCGCGCCTGAGCAGATGTTGGCGAAGATGCCGTTCTCGCGGAACGCGTTGACCATCTCGATGTAGCGCGAGCCATAGCCGGATTCGCCTTTCGAGCCGGCGCAGACGTAAGGCGACTGCTTGGCGGCGCCGTTGCGGCGGAGCGACTTGAAGTAGATGGCCGCGTCGAGGACCTTCTGCGCTTCGTCGGGCACCGGGTTGCCGTCGGCGTCAAACACCGGCTTGCCGTCCTGGTACACTTGCGCGTCCGAGTCGCCGTCGATCGCGGCGAAGATCACGTGCGCCGGGTCAGCCTTGAGCGACTTGAAGCGATTGACGAAGTCCGAAACCGGCGCGAAACGCGGGTCCACGGCGCGGTTCGCCTGCACGTTCGCTTGGGCGGTGGCGAGGCACGCAGCGTCCGTGGCGGCACAGTCTGACGGGCACTTGTAGTCGGCCGGATTGGGCTGCTTGGACTTGACGTACAGGCAGTTGCCTTCGTTGAGGCGGACATTGCCGCCGACCGCGTCGCCGAGCCGCTGACAGATGCCCCAATCTTCCGTGGGAATCAGCGCCTTGAGCGCCGCCTTCTCGTCCGGGCTGCCGTAGGCGAGGGAGAGCTTCAGATCCACGGAACAGTCGTCGTCGTCGGACACGACCACGATGACCAGATAGGCGTCGTCGCGGACGAGCTGCGCGTACTGGCAGTTCGGATTGGGCAGCGGCTTGCCGTTGCCGTCGACCTGCGGGCTGCCGTTGTCGTCCAGCAGGTACGGTCCGCCCGGGCAATTGGCGCCCGCGGGATCGAGCGCTGTCCAAGCCGAGCGCAAGCCGCCTTCAAAGCCGGACTGTTGCGAAGAAGCCGCGCCGACCGTCGCGACGCAGTGGAAGAGGTTCAGGTGGTCGTTGTCGATGACTGACGGCAGGTAGCGCGTGCAGGTCTTCTTCGTCGCGCCGGTGTTCGGATCGATGATGTGCGAGACGCAGTGGGTCATTTCCGTCGTGCATTCATCATCGGACGCGCAAATCGGGCCGGTCGCGTCGTCCGGATCGGGGCAGTCCTTGGTGTTGGGCGGGAACATGCAGCCCGACGCCTTGGGATCGCCCGTCGCGCCGCCTGGCGTGTAGCAAATCGCCGCGGAGTCCTTGAACAGGTCCTGGCATTCTTTGTCCGTCGTGCAGTGGCGCTGGCAGTACGAGTTGATCGAGCCATTGTCGTTGGTCACCAGCGACAGGCCGCTCGGCTGCACGCAGCGCCATTCATTCGGTTCGGCGGTGTCTTTGACGGGCAGATTGGGCGCGAAGTGCTTCTTGGCATCGCCGTAAGGCGGGCCCATGTGTTGGCCGGCGGGATCCGTCGCGGTCGGATTGATCAGCGAGGACGCCGGCAGCTGGTAGTTCTTGCCCGCGGTGTACTGGAAGTCAAAACCATCGCGGCACTCGTCGCTAGGCGTCGTCGCGTCCACCGGGCCGTCGACAAAGCAGGGCGCGCGGTAGTGCTCAATGCAGTTCGGCGGAAAACTGCGCGCCGCCGTGTGATTGAACTCGCCGACTTTCTTCACAGTCACGCCAACAGCCGTTGCCGAATCGGCGATCTGCTGCACCGTCACCACCGCCATATGCGCGTCGACCTGACCGAGCGCCTGGAGGTTCTGGATGAACGCGTCAAAGCCCTGCGCCAGAATGCGCTGCTGTTTGCACATGGACGTCGAGTGATCGATGACCCAGAGGAAGTCGAGCTTGACCGGGGTGTCGTGCGACAGGTTGCTCGTCACCCGCGCGCCAAAGCTGTCCAGCAGGCTGTGCACCGGATAGTCGTTGCACCCGGACGCCAGCAGCGCCAACAGGCTCGCCGCGACAACGCGCATCGGGTGGGAGTTACGCTTCCAGAGTAGCGGTTGCGAGTTCTTGCTCATGCCTACCGTCTTGTTCACGCCGTCGAAAAGCCATCAAGGCTGCGTTTGCCGCCCGCGAATGACCGCGGACAGCGTATGCAACAACCTTACAACTCTACCATGGCCTACCCGTCAAAGCTACACTCGATCGGCGGCCAGCGGGCGGGAGAGCCACCACAAGAGCGCGCTGATCAGCAGGCCGGCGACGCACACGGAAACTGACGTGAAATTGGTCGGTTGGCGCAAGTCTTCGAGGGAGTCGACGCGCAGCCATTCCAGCACCAGCCGGGCTGCTGAGAAGAGCAGCGTCGCCCACGCCGCCAGACGTCCCGGCGCCACCGCGCCACGCATCAGCAGGCGGCCAAAACCCAGCAGCAGCAGGCAGAACAGCCATTCCAGCAGGCCAATGTCCAGCCGCGGCCCTTCCGGAAACGCGACGGCGATGGGCAGGATGGACCGTCGCCCGGGATGATCGTGCGCCAGCACGCAGCCGAAACGCACAAGCGGCCAGCCGTGCAGGAACGCCCAAGCCGCGCCGTCGATCACCACGAGCGGTTCGAGTTGCCAGAGCCCGGTGAGCAGCATGCCTATCGCGCCGCCGCCGAGGAGCGCGCCAAGCGACGACTGTGGGGCGTAGAGCTGCAGGAACGGCGCGTCCGGCGCCGTGAAGTACGTCGCACTGACGTGCCCGACGAGCACCGCAGCGGCGATGATGGCAAAGCCCATCTGGTCCGAACGCAGCGACGTCATGCCCTGGTGGCGCTGCAGCCAGCGACCAAACGTCAGATGCCCCACCGCGATGCCCGCGATGGCCAACGGACCTTGGGTGGGAATCATCTGTCCGGCAATCGCGATGTGGCTGGCGTCAAACCATGGAATCATGTGTCATGTGTATCATACGGTGCGGTCAGAACGCGACGGAGCCCGGCAATGAACCTGCAGACCGACACGCAGCGCAACGAACAGTGGCCCCTCTACGTGCTGGCGGGCGGCAAGAGCAGTCGTTTTGGCGCGGACAAGGCGCTGGCGCTGCTCGATGGCGAACCGCTGATCGCCCATGCCATGAAGCCTTTTGCCGCGCTGGCAGGCCCGACTGTGGCGGTTGTCGATCGCGCCGATCGCCTCGCGCCGCTGGAACTCCCCGTCGTCGTCGACCGCGAACCGCTGTGCGGTCCGGCGCATGGCCTGCTCACAGCGCTGCGACATCGCGGTCACGGCTGGCTGTGGCTCGCGCCGTGCGATGTGCTGGACATCGACCCCGCTTGGCTGGCGGGTCTCGCGGGGCACGCGCGCCTGTCCGCGCCGGGAACATGCGCCGTGGCGTGGCGCGTCGAACGCTGGCAGCCGCTCCCAAGCCTCTGGCACACGGACGCGCTGCCGATTGTCCAAACCGCGCTGGCGCAAGGCCGCGACGCGCTGTGGCAGTTGTTGGACGACGTGCACGCGGTGGCGGTCCCGCTGCCCGCGGCGTGGTCGCAGGTGCAGCGCATCGACACGCAGGAGTCGCTCCAACAGGTGGCCCACGCGCGACAATTGGCCCGGCGCCGCGCAGTCCTCCACGTTCGCGGCAGTCAAGCCGAGGTGGTGTTGGATGCGCTGGCTGTCGAGGCGCCGCTGCAGATCGGACTGGCGCAAGGCGCATTGCACCGGAACCTGGGCATTACGCTGCGCACGCCGGGCGATGACGTCGCGCTCGCGGTGGGGCTGGCGCTCGCGGAAGGCGCGATCCGCGTGGCGGGCGATTTCCTGCGCGCTGAGCAGACGCCCGACGCCGTGACGCTGCACCTGAGCGCGACGGCACCGCCGCCGATTGAGGCACACGAGCGGCTGCGGATGGCCAGCGCGGCGTGCGGTGCGTGCGGCAAGGCGGAGCTGGATGTCACGGACGTGGTTTCCCACGTCGCGTCGGCGGACTTCAAGGTGCCCTTGGCGTTGCTCCAGCGGCTGCCCGATGTGCTGCGTGCGCGGCAGGCAGGGTTCGCGGCAACCGGGGCGCTCCACGCTGCCGGGCTGTTCAACGCGGCGGGCGAACTGCTGGATCTGCGGGAGGACGTGGGCCGCCACAATGCCGTGGACAAGCTGCTGGGGGCGGCGCTGCTGGCTGGCCGCTTGCCGCTGCACGCGCACATCCTGGTGTTGAGCGGCCGCGCGGCTTTTGAACTGCTGCAGAAGGCCGCGATGGCCGGCGTCCCGGTGGTGGTTGCCGTCGGCGCGCCGTCCTCTCTCGCGGTCGACGTGGCCGAGAAGGCCGGCATTACGCTGCTTGGTTTCGTGCGGCCGGAGCGCGCCAACGTGTACACGCACGCGTTGCGGGTCCAAATGCCGTGAGCGCGCTTGGGCGGTCCCGCCCACGACGTTGCCCAACTTGCGAATCTGTGGCATCTTTTGTCGCGTCGTCGCGTGGTTCGTCGGCACAAGGACACCCATGTTCGCCGCAAGTCTTCGCCGTCGTTCTGCGCCTTCCGCTCTCCTCCTCGCTGCCGTGTGCGGGCTCGTGGGCTGTGGTTCACCTGCCGGGGCCGGCGGCGGAGCAGTCGCCGCTGGCGATACCGAGTCAGACGCGGCCGTCGCCGACAGTGACGACGCCCTGGGCGTCGATGCCGCCGGAACGGACGCTGCAACTGGCACGGACGCCGCACCCGGGACGGACGCGGCGATCGACGCGGCGACGGATCAGCCCGATGCCCTGGCCGATGCCGGCGACGTCGCGGACGCCGTTGGGACCGACGCGATCGGCGCGGATGCCGCCGACGACGCGACCGAAGATGCGGCGGCCGACGCGCTTGCCGACGATGTGACTGCGGCCGTCGATGCGGGTGGCGACTCCGGTCCGGACGCTGCGCCGCTGTGCGTGGATGCGACTTCGTGTGACGACGGCGACGCGTGCACGGCCGACACTTGCACTCTCGCGGGCTGCGTCCACGCGGCGATCGTCAACTGCACACCCGCGCCCGTGCCATGCGACGCCAAGACGCCGTGCAAGACCGGCTTGTGCGACCTCGCCAGCAACACCTGCGTCGCATGCCTCGCCGCGCCCGATTGCGCGGGCACCCAAGTGTGCAGCGGCCACGTCTGCGTCGCGAGCCTCGCGTGCACGACCGACGTCGCGTGCAAGTCCAGCAAGCAGGTGTGCGAAAAGTCCGCGGGCATCTGCGTCGACTGCCTGACCGTCGACGACTGCGGCACCGGCCAAGCGTGCGTCGACCATGCGTGCGTTGCCGCCACGCCGTGCAAATCGTCCAAGGAATGCATCGCGGTCTGCGACATTGCCAGCGGAATGTGCGTGGATTGCCTCGCCGACGCGGATTGCCTCGCCAGCCAGTTCTGCAGCGGCGATCACAAGTGCCTCACCGACGTCTGCACGGGCCCCGCGTGCGGGCAGGGCGGCACGCTCTTTGCCTGCAACGCCAACGGCAGCGCGTTCACGCCGGGCGCATCGTGTGATGACGGCAACCTCTGCACGACGGATTCCTGCCTCGCCATCAGCGGTTGCGTCCACTTGCCCGGCGGCGCGACCTGCAGCGACGGCTCCGTCTGCACACAGGGCGACACCTGCGCGGACGGGAAATGCGGCGCGGGCAGCGCCATCGACTGCGACGACAAGAACCCATGCACCGTCGACAGTTGTGACCCCGTCAGCGGCTGCCAGCACGCGGACGGCGCGGAGGGCACACCGTGCTCCGACGGCAACGTGTGCACGTTCAGCGACGCTTGCGTTGCGGGCAAGTGCGCGGGCGCGATCGGCAAATGCGACGACAGCAACGCCTGCACCGACGACAGCTGCGACCCGGCGATCGGCTGCGTCTTCCTCGCCAACGCCCAGCCGTGCGACGACAAGAATCCGTGCACGGTCGAGGACATCTGCCTGAGCGGTGCCTGCAACGCCGGCAAGCCCGCGCTCTGCGACGACGCCAACAGCTGCACGGACAACAGCTGCGTCCCTGCGACCGGCTGCGTGTTCCTGCCCAACGCGGTCACGTGCTCGGACGGCAACGCGTGCAGCGCGATCGACACCTGCAACAACGGCAAGTGCATCAGCGGCACCGGCTGCAACGACGGCGACCCGTGCACGGTCGACACATGCGACCCGGCGGTCGGCTGCAGCTACGCCAAGAACGCGTGCGACGACGGCGACGCGTGCACGGTCGACAGCTGCGATCCCAAGACCGGCGCCTGCAGCAACACAGCCGCGGCGAACTGCTGCACCGCCGGCAAAGTCCTCTACGACCGCAACTTTGACGACGGCGCGACGAGCAACTTCGTGGTCAGCAACTCCAGCGGCAGCGCGACAAAGGGCTGGCAAATCTGGGCCAACGCCAAACAGGCGCACTCGCCCAAGAATGCGCTGTGGTACGGCGACCTCGCGCAGGGGAATTACGATATCGGCGGTGCATTCGGCCCGCCCAACAGCGGCACGGCGTCGATCGGTCCAATCGCGATTCCCGCAACGTTGCCCGCCGGCGCGACGTTGCAGGTGAGCACGTGGGTGTTCCTCGACGTCGAGACGTGCATCGACTTTGACAAGCTCGCGATCAGCGCGACAAACGGTGCCAAGACCGTGCAATTGTGGAGCAAGAACAGCCTCCCGGCCGGTGCCGCGCCGTCGACGAACTGCTCCGCGCACATCACGCTGCCCACGGGCTGGCTGCAGCTCAAGCTGGACTTGCCGTTTGCCGCGGGCGATTTCGTGACGCTGAAGTTCGCCTTTGACACCGTCGACAATCAGTACAACAGCACGAGCGGCGTGTTCATTGACGATCTGCAGATCCTGCAGCAGTGCAAGTAGCCGGGATTATTCGCGCGCCATCAGCGCCGCCAGCGTTCCCAGGACAATCGCCACGAGCCACACGAGCGTCGTCGCCGTCAGCAGCGCGGGGCTCGCGGGCTGCACGCCGCGGTCCGGACCCGGATACAGCGCCACCGGTTGCGGCTTGGCCTCCACGACTTCCGGCATCCGCCAATCGGCCGGCGGCAGCGGATGGGCGATCGGCGGCAGCTCCCGCGGCGGCGCGATAACGGGCTTCGCCGGTGCGGGCACAGGCCTGGGGTGCACAAGGCTCGGCGGCTCGCGGACGTGCGCCACACTTGACGGCTGCATCGCCCGCAGCGGCGGCGTCAGGTGCGGGCGGGTCATCTCAATCTGCTCCGCCAGCTTTTCCTTCTGCACAGCCGCCTGGACGCGATGCGAGGAATGCCACCGCTTGTCGTCTGGTCCATGCAGCGGCTCCGGCGGCCGGTCGTCGGGGACCTGATTCTGCTCGCGCAGCCAAGCGCCCAGCGCATCGCGATCCGCGCGCAACCCGCAAGCCTCCATCGCCGCCAGCAACGCCTCGCGCATCGCCCGCCCGGTCTGGTAGCGTGCGTTCACGTCCGTCGCCAGCGCCGTCGTGACCACCTGCCGCAACGGCGCGGGAATCCGCAGTTCCGCGTCGCTCGGCCACTTCCAACGGCCCGCGGCGACGGTCTCCAGCAAGTGCAGCGCGTCGTCGTCGTCGTACAGCGGCTGCGTGCACAGCGCTTCGTAGAGCAGGATGCCGGCGCTGAACAGATCGCTGCGGTGGTCGACCGTCTCACCGCGCGCCTGCTCCGGGCTCATGTAGTAGACCTTGCCTTTGATGGTCCCGGTCTGCGTGTAGCTTGTTCGCTCCTTGGCGCGGGCGATGCCAAAGTCGCCGAGCTTCACCTCGCCCAGAAACGACAACAGCACGTTCTGCGGGCTGACGTCGCGGTGCACGATGCCGAGCGGCTGGCCATTTTCGTCGCGTCGGCTGTGGGCGTGATCCAGCCCGGCGCAGACTTCAGCGACGATGAAGCAGGCAAACGCTTGCGGCAACGCCAGTCCCCGGCTGTAGATCCGCTGCAGCATCTGGAACAAGTCCGTGCCTTCCACGAGCTCAAACGCGATGTACCAGCTGCCGTCCACCTCGCCCGTGTCGAGGATTTGCACGATGTTGGGATGGGCGAGTCGGCTGACGATGCGCGCCTCGTCGGCGATCATCTTGGTGAACCAATCGTCCTGGCTGTATTCCGGGAGGATGCGCTTGATGGCGACGGCGCGTGAAAAGCCGCCAGGGCCTTCAACCGTGGCGCGAAACACCTCTGCCATGCCGCCGCGGCCGAGCCGTTGCTGCAAGACGTATCGGCCGTATTGGCTGGGGAGTTCGCTCATCGCCGCTCAGCATAGCCCGAAGGCGCGCGCCGCGAAACAAGACCGCGACGGTTCTGTGACGCGTCTGCTTGCGATACCGACTGTGCCAACCTAGCATGCGCATCGGTTTGCCCGCCCACCTTGAGGATTCACAATGCCTGTTACGTTTGCCAACCGCACGATTTCCCACGTCGCCGTCATCGGTTCTGGCCAGATTGGCCCCGATATCGCGCTGCATTTTGCCAAGGTGCTGGACGCAACGCGCGTGACCGTCGTCGACGTCAGCGAAGCGGCGCTCGCAGCGGGCAAGGCGCGCACGTGGAAGAAGATCGACAAGGGCGCGGAAACGGGCGCTTTCAAGCCCGCGCAAGTCGAGGCGATGAAGGCGTCGCTGACGTTCACCAGCGATTACAATGCGATTGCCGGCGCGGATTTGGTCGTTGAAGCGGCGACGGAAGATGAAGGCCTGAAGGGACGGATTTTCGCCCAGATCGAAAAGCTCGTTGCGCCCAACGCGATCCTGCTGTCCAACAGTTCGCACTTGGAGCCGGAGCGGATCTTCGCGACGCTGCACGACAAAAGCCGCGCGGCTGTGGCCCACTATTTCTTCCCGGCGGAGCGCAATCTGGTCGTGGAAATCGTCACGGGCGAGGACACCGCGCCGGAGATCACCGCGTGGCTGATGCTGTTCTACGAGGTGATTGGCAAGCTGCCGATCCCCGTGAAGTCGCGCTACGGCTACGCCGCGGACCCGATTTTTGAAGGCATTTTTCAAGCGGCCTGCCTGTGCGTGGAAGAAGGCCTGGGCACGGTCAAGGAAGTCGACTGGGCGGCGCGCGAGGCGCTGGGCATGACGGTCGGTCCGTTCACGGCGATGAACCTGACGGGCGGCAATCCGATCACGCAGCACGGCCTGGACACGATGCACGCGCGCTTCGCGACCCGCGAGTGGTCGTCGCCGTGGTACAAATCCCCCAAGCTGCTCAATGACTTGCTGGCCGACCAGGGCGCGGCGGGCAAGTGGCATACGGCTGGGCGCGGTGAGGTCGTGTCGTTGGAGCCAGGCCAGAATCGCCAGATCGTCGACGCGCTGCGCGGCGCGTATCTGGGCCTGACGTATGGCATTCTCGACACGGGCATCATCAAGCTGGGCGATTACGAACTGTGCATCGAGACCGCGCTGGACCTGAAGGGGCCGTGCCGTCTGGCCAATGAACTGGGCGTGGAAAACGCGCTGAAGCTCGTGGAGCAGTATTGCGCGGGCCACGAGACGATGTCCGTGCCGCGTTCACTGCGTTTGCAGGTCATCAACGCCCGGCCGTTTGAGCCGTCGCCGATGGTGCTGGAAGATCGCCCGACGCCGGACGGCATCGTGCGGCTCATTCGCATCCGCCGCCCCAAGGTGCTGAACGCGCTGAATCACCTGACGTACGAGAAGATCGCGGAAGCGGTGGCGGGCGTGCTGAGTGATCCGCGCGTGCTCGGCGCGGTGATCTCCGGCTATGGCACCAAGGCGTTCATTTCCGGCGCGGACATCCACGCGCTGCGCAAGATCGAGACACCCGATGACGGCTACGCAATCGCGAAGCTGGCGCAGGACGTGGAGCGCGTGATTGCGCTGAGCCCCAAGCCGATTGTCGCGGCGATGAACGGTCTCGCGTTTGGCGGCGGTCTGGAGCTGGCGATGGCCTGCCATCAGCGCGTCGCGGTCGCCAAGCAGAAAGTGCTGTGCGGGCTGCCGGAAGTGAACCTCGGCATCATCCCGGCGGCGGGCGGCACGCAGCGTTTGCCGCGGCTGATCGGCCTGGAGCGCGCCCAGGTGCTGCTGCGCACGGGTGGAATGCTGAGCTCCGATGAGGCGCTGTCGAGCGGTCTGGTGGCTGAATTGGCCGGTCCGGCAGAGCTGTTGTCCGTTGCGGTCAATCGCGTGGCGGCGCTGGCGGCGGGCGAGATTGCCTGGACGCAGATCGACAGCGCGTCCATCACCGACGAGCAGGAGCCCCTGCCGACCGTCGACATCGGTCACCGTTCCAAGGCGGTCGACGCGCTGCTCTGTGAAGCCATCAGCTGGGGTGCCGCGCACTCGCTGGACGAGGGCCTCGCGCACGAGCTGGACGTGTTCCGGCGGATTTGCACGCTGCCGGACATGCGCATCGGCGTGGAGCACTTTGTCCAGAACG
>CAINLT010000447.1 GCA_903850505.1 uncultured Myxococcales bacterium
GCGGCGGGACGGGCACGCGGCGGACCGTGGGGGATGTCTCCGGCGTCGCGTGCTCCCTGCACCGCGCTCAATACAGACACTTCCCGCCGAGGCTGCGGTCGCCGCCAAGTTTTTGGCAAGGGGCGGGCTTGCCGGATTCAGCACGGACTTGTCTAACAAAACATGGGGTTGAGTGTGTTTGCTGACGCCCCGGACTGAAAGTCCGCGGCTACGGTTCAAGATGCCCTTCGGGCTCTGCTGCATCGGAATTCTGCCACTTCAAACGCGCCTCCGCAGTTGCCTCGCCATGATGCTGCGCCTGATTCTGCACGTACCGCGTGATGGTGAGCACAGCGTCGCGACTGACGGAAAATGCGCCGTAGCCTTCTGGCCACGCAAAGTCCGCGATGCCTTGAACGTGTAGCGCGCGACTCGACGCACCTTTCAACCGCTGAGCCATCTCCGCCACCGCCAAGGCCGCTCGACGTGCTGAAGTGCGCGTGCGGCGGACGGCGCGAGATGATCGCGCTGATTCCCGCCGGCGAGATCGCGACGAAGATCCTGGCGCATCTGCGGATGCCGGTAACGGCCGCGCAATTCTCGAGCCTGACGCGCCCGCCGCTTCATCGCTCCAAGTATTCGCGCGCGGCGGGCTTGTCTGCGCTCCGCCGTGGCGCGAGGACTTTGGCTGGGCGGCGGCGAGTGATGAGGTCGATCGGCCGTTCTTTGAAGACGACGCGGCATAGGCGCTCCGGCGTAAGCGCTCAGGCGCGGGTGCGAGCGGGCCTGTGGCAGCTCGCATCTACCGCGCCCGCCTTGATCTGCCTCCACGTATTCGGCAGCGGCGGGCTTGCTGGCCGCGGATGGCGAGATCTGTCTGAAGTGGCCAAAATCGCGTGGTTTTGGGGATTGACGCGGGCGCTGGAGGCGACACAATGAGGCCGAAGCGGTGATGCGGAAGGGCCGAGGCTGCGGAGGAGCTGGATGTGGACGGGAAGTTCAAGTGGCGGACGCCATCGCAGTTCCTATGCACACGCCGGAGGTCGGAAGTGGACGGTAGTTTCGGGCGGCAGGGGGGGGGGCTTGGCGCGCTTGTCCACCATTTGGCCGCGTGCGATTTGGTTGGCTACCTTTGGGCTTGTGGTCGCGTGCACCGGCGGTGGCGATGGAGCGGCGGACCTCGATGGTGTGGCGTTACAGGACCTCCAGCTTGCTGGCATCGACTCCGGGACTCCGGAAGCGGGCGATGTACAGCCGGCGGACATCAAACAGGCGTCCGGGGGCGTCTGCGCGGGCCCGGAAAATGCGCCATGGTGCCCGCTGGCGGGCACGCAATTTTTTCCCACTTTTTCCAAGGCCTGTACCAAGAGTAGTGACTGCTTCGTCGCCGTGCACCAAGGCGACTGCTGCACCAAGTACGCCCTGGGTCTCTCCGTTGCCGTCGCGGCGGATTTCGACGCAGCGGAGTCGCGGTGTCAACCCACGCATTGGGGTGTGGGCTGCCTGTGCATGCAGACCGAAATTGAGCCTGTCGCGGAGGACGGTTACCATTCGAATGCCCTAAACGACTTCGGCGTGAAGTGCGACATGGGCACGTGTCGCACTTTCATGTACACCGAGCCCAAGCATGGCTGCGGCGGCGGGCTATCTAATCCGGCTCCAGTCAAGGAATGCAGTCAGGACAGCGATTGTGCTGTCACCACCGCGATGGTGGATAGTTGCGGCACGTTGGTTGAAACCGGGATCGCGGTATTTGCCAAGGCCGCGTACGAGGCGCAGCCGAAGTGCCCGGCAAACCAGACCTGCGCGCCCAAGCCAACCACCACCGACGACGGCCAGCCGGTGACCGCGTCGCCGATTCAGGTTCGCTGCTTCTGCGGATACTGCACGACCGGCAAGCCGCAATAGATCCGCAAGCGCCGGCGGAAAAGCTGGCTCGGCGTGCACTGAAGCTGGATCCGGATTCGCTCTGTTCGGTGGCTGTGCTCTGGTCGATCTTTTATGACGCCTGGCTGGCGGCGCGCGTCAAAGCCCTGAGTGCGCGCGGTAGCGAGGGGACCGCCAAGAAAGACAAGCGCGGGGCGCGGGAAGGGTTTGACGGCTGGCTGAACAAATGGTGGGCGATTGCCGGTGCGCGCCTGGCGCAGAAGCCGCAGATCCTCGCGGCGATGGGCGTGGAGTCGCGCGGATTCACGTGGCCGACATCTGCCAGTCGCCCCGCCACGGCATCTTCAGCGTCTGACTCCGCCGCTCGGCCAACCCCAACGTAGGGCGGGGGCTTGTCCCCCGCCGCGGGCCGTGACGATCTGGCGCCACTCCTCGGGGCGGATCGACGACGAACCGGGTCTACGCCGCCTCCGGCTCGGCCGCGCTGGAAAACGCATACATCCGCGCCTCCACCACCAGCGCGGCGCGGACTGGGTTGTCATGCACATACCTGATTGCCTCATGGATGGCCTCCGGGCGCCGCAGGAACCGGTCCCAGAAGCCCGTTTGCCAAATCGAGCCGGTCAGCCCCAACCGCCACAGTTCCCTTTGGACGAGATTCTTCCATTGCCAGACGAAGGCGATGCTATCGCACGCTGCCGAAGGGCTGACCACGAGATGTACATGGTCGGGCATGACGCAGAAGGCGTACACGCGGACACCGGTTGCGACGGCGTGGCCTTTCAGAACGTCGACCGCGACCCGCGCGGCCGGCGCGTCGGCGAAGATCGCGCGGCGGCCTTTGACGGCAACGCAGACCGAACAAACCGCCGCGAGGTCCGCGTAGGCGGCGCGCGGCAACCGGTGGCATCGGCGCATTGGGAGGTCAATGGATATCGCGACCTCGCCGAGACCCGAGCGGTTTACCCGCGCATCGCGGGTGCACTTCGTCGGGACGGTCAGGCTGGCGGGCGGCCCGCGGCGGGGGACAAGCCCCCGCCCAACTTTGGCGCATCCTATCGCGCATCAGCTCAGTCCATCGCCCAAACCATCAAAATCACCGGCCAGACTGGCAAAAGGTATGACCAACTTGTCAAATGCTCCCACCAGACCGTCAAAAGCATCGGCCAGACTGGCAAACGCCATGGCCAGACTGGCAAACGCCATGGCCAGACTGGCAAAAGCACCCACCCGACCGTCAAAAGCACCCACCAGACCGTCAAACGCCCCCGCCAACCCGTCAGCCGCCAGGCGGAGCGGGTCCCGTCCCAGGCGTGGGTTCAGGCGCGGCCAGCTGCGCGGAGCACCCGCTGCAAAAAACAACCGCATCGCCATCCCCACAGCGCAGGGCCGAGCAACGCGAGCCCCGCCGACCCGGGCAGAAGTCCGCGGCGACTGTTCAAGAGCCCCCTGACGGGACTGCAGACCTGCCGGAGTCCGCCTTCTGGCGGACATCTCAACTCCAGCCCGGGACTTCAGTCCCGGGGGCAACGGGAACGCGCTGCTGTCCGAATCCGCCCGCAGCCAGACCCGCCAGTCCGGATGCATGACTTCCGTCCCGGATCCACTGGCACCGCGCGTGCGATGGAACTTCCCCCCATCTTCCCGCTGGCCCTCCCGCCGCGCCTGCGCTACGTTCAACCGGTCGCCGCAACCCGTCCGGAGCCTGACCATGACCCGCCAGAACGCCCCGCTATGCCTCGCCGTCCTGATGGCGCTCGCCACCGGCTGCAGTTCACCTGTCCAGCCGGCGGTCGGCATGCTCGACGCCGGCATCGGCAAGGACATCACCTCGTCCTTTGGCACCGACGGCACGTCCAGCCTGCCAGACAGCGACACGCTCACGGACGCCGCGGATCTCGACGTGCCGCAGGACACCTCGCCCGCCGATGACGACGCCATCCCCACCGACGACATCCCGCCCGACGTGCAGGTCCAGCCATGTGACAACGTCACCTGCAGCGGCCATGGCATCTGTGTCCCGCTCTATGACGAGGCCTATTGCAAGTGCGACCCCGGCTTCTACCTCATGGGCACCACGCTCTGCGCCGACGTCAAAATCCCTGGTCCCTGCAATCCCAACCCCTGCGTTGAGCCCGACAAGACGTCCTGCACCGACGGCGCGGGCACGGCAGTCTGCGGCTGCGCCCCGGGCTTCTTCGACATCGGCGGCGTCTGCACCTTTGGCTCGTGCCCCAGCATCAGCGCGACCACCGGCGTCATCGTCTACGACGACACAGGCGTCGGCTTGAGCGTCGGCATGGACCCGCTGGAGCCCCAGGACACCGTGCAATTGCGCGTGGACATCCAGGTGACAAGCGGGCAGGGCGCCATCAGCCTGGAGCTGCACCCGTACAACCTCAGCTTCAACACCGCGCGGCTGGCGTGCGACGGCGTGCCGTGTCCGGGCAAAATCAAGGGGCCGCTGCTGCTGGTGCCGCTGAACTTGACCGCTGGTCCGCATTCCGTGGAGCTGACCGGCACGTTCCTGACCAACCAGGCGCCGCTCAGCCTCAATGCGCGGCTGGTGGCGGACGCGGGCTGTGAGCTGCCGGGCTCGCGCTCGGGCGTGCGCATCGGCGCGCTGGGCGTGCTGGACGCCAAGGGCATGGATTGCATCGACCTCGACCGCACGCGCGCCGTGCAAGTGACCCACGACGTGGCGGAGAAGAGCACGTCCGCGTACGGCGCGGCCAACGGTTCAGCGACGCAATACCAGCCGACCGCCAGCATCGTCAACGTCGTCGCGCAGTGCTTCTCGCGCAAGACGGACAGCGCCCTGTACCTCGCCGGCGACCCGCTGGGCGTGCTGCCGTGGGCGGTGGACAACGACCTCGT
Organism: uncultured Myxococcales bacterium; assembly: GCA_903850505.1. Taxonomy (GTDB): domain Bacteria; phylum Myxococcota_A; class UBA9042; order UBA9042; family UBA9042; genus CAIYBN01. The sequence continues at coordinate 4,744 of CAINLT010000447.1, forward strand.
GATCGAGCGCTACGACGCGCAGCCGCAGTCAGGCGATGTGCCGTCCGCCGTGCTGCAGATTGGCACCGACACGGTGACGTCCAATCAGGGTGTGGCGGTATTTCACGGCTCCAAGCCGGACGTGCCGGGGACGCACTTTGGCATTCCCAACAGCGCGCCGTTCGGCTTCTCCGCTGGCCATGTGCGGCTGGATGATTTGGTGCCGCCGGGCAAGTCGGTCTGGCTGCGGTTTGTCGCGCTGGATTACGGTTCAGTCGGCCGCCTCACGCGGCTCTACGTCATCGCCGTGCCGCACAGCCAGGAGCCGCCGCGCTGCATCGACAACAGCCAATGCCCCGACGGCAAGGGCGGCACGCTCGCCGGCTGCGTCAACGGCCAATGCCTCGGCGCCGCGTGCCCCTCGGGCACTTGCCCCAGCAACCAGTTCTGCATCGGCGGCTTCTGCACCTCGCGGTGTGATCAGGGCGGCGGCACCTGCGCCAGCGGCCTGACCTGCAAAGTCCGCGGCTGCGTGGCACCCGGCACGCCCGGCGTATGCGACGCGGCACAGCAAGACCAGGACTGCCCTCAGGGCCAAATCTGCCTCGCTGGCCGCTGCGAAACCGGCTGCCATCACCCGCGCAAACAGGACCAGACTTACAGCATCGACCCGACGTTCTGCGCCGGCAACAGCCCCGCGCTCTGCCCGCATTGCCCCGACCCCAAGCAGGGCTGCTGGAACAACGTGTGCAGCGAGTGCGAGGTCGACGCGGCATGCGGCGCGGGGATGATCTGCGTGGACCGGAAATGCGTCGTGGCTTGGTAGGCAAGAGGCGCGAAAGGGATCGTCACCCGAAGGGCGGAGGCGCGCTGCTTGCGCGTCTCCGGGAGCGCAGCGAGTAGAGCCCGGTCGGGGCTTTAGCCCCGATTCGCCCAAGAAAATCAGCCAACCGCCCGCCGTCCTATGCCACTTCCAGCAGAACCGCCTTCATCCGCCCCGCCGGGAAATCCACCGGCTGCGGCATCGTCCGCTCCTTGACCGCCACGCGACCGCCCAGCCGCAGCCCATCGGCCAGCAGCTGCTGGAACCGCCGCGCGTCCACGCCCGCATGGTTGATGCACGCCAGCACCCGCCCGCCCGGGGCCAGCACCGCCAGCGCCGCCGCGAGCAGCGCCGGATAGTCGCGCGCCGCCTGGAAGCGCTTGCCGTCAACCTGCGCGTAGCTCGGCGGATCCAGCACCACCACGTCAAACCGGTCGCCGCGCCGCGCCAGCTTGGGCAGCCACGCCAGCACATCGCCGCGGATGAGGTCGTGCTGCTTGGCATCCACAAACCCGTTCAGCAGAAAATTGCCCCGCGCCTGCGCGAGCGCCGGTTGCGCCGCGTCAATGCTCACGGTCTGTCGCGCACCGCCGACCGCCGCCGCCACCGAGAACGCGCACGTGTACGCAAACGTGTTGAGCACGCGCAGGTCGCGCGCGTGATCCCGCAGCCACAGCCGATTGGCGCGCTGGTCCAGGTAGATGCCCGTCCCCAGCCCCTGGTCCAGCTGCACGCCGATCCGCACGCCGTTCTCCAGGATCGTCAGCGGCTCCGTCGGCGCCTTGCCATAGACCGGCGCGCCCGGCGTCAGCCCCGCCTGCTTGGCATCCACCAGCGTATTGGCCTGCCGCGGCCGCACTTTCAGGTACACCGCGCGCGCTTCCAGCTGCCTGCCAACATGTGCGGCAATCCGCGTCCCCAGCGCCACCGCCTGCGCCGCACTCTGCGGGTCGAGCGGGTTCACGTCCACCAGCAGGGACAGCACCCAGTCGGCATCGTACCGGTCCAGCGTCAGGCCACCGGTCTCATCGTCCAGCAGCCGATAGGCATTCGTGTCCACTTGCGCCCGCAGCCCGGCGAGCCGCGTCTGTGCAACATTCAGGGCGAGGTCAAGCTGCGGCGGATCAAAGTCGAGCATGGCCGGAGTGTCGCCCGGACGCAGCGCCATCGGCAAGCGATCTCATCGCGGCCGCGCGCGCAGCACCGTACCAAGCAACGCCGCCGCCAGCAGCGCGCCGGTCGCCATCAGCAGGATCCCGGTCACGCGCGCCAGCCCGTCCACGCCCGTGGCGATCGCCAGCACGCCGCTCACCAGCGTCGCCACGTGAACGCGCAAGTTCCACGTGACCTGCCGGTCCGGCAGGAGCTGCTTCATCGGTGGCACATCCGCCAGCCCCGCCACC
>CAINLT010000448.1 GCA_903850505.1 uncultured Myxococcales bacterium
CCACGTCGCCGCAAAAGCCAGCCAAAGCTGCCCCGCCGCGCGCACATCCATGCGGGCGTCCGCAGCCACTTCAAGCGCCACTTCGCGGCAACCCGGGTAGTCGCCGCGCCGGAACGCCGCCTCCGCCAGCGCGAGGCGCACTTCCGCCGTGGCGCGCAGGCTCTCCGAAAGCTGGGCGATCTTGGCGGTCAGCGCGTCCGCGCCCGCCAGCGCCAAACCACGCAACTGCAGCGCCGTGATCCGCACCAGCGCCGGGTGATCCGCCGGCGCCTGCTTCAGCCACGTCTCGGCCATCGCCGCCGACTCCGCCGCCTCGCCCCGCAGCAACCGCGCCTGAATCGCGTCGGCAACCGCATTGCCGTCCAGCCGCACCTGCGCGCCCCAGTTCATCGCGTCGAGGAGCAATTGCGTCCGCGCGTCCTTGTCCTCCATCTGCTGCGCGGCCTTCATCGCGACGGGCGCCAGCACGGACCCCGGCAGTTGGCTCCGCAGGAAGGTCCGCACTGCCGCCGAAGCCAGCGCCACGCCTTCCGGCAGCCGCCGCAGCAGCACGGCGTCTTCGGTGGGAATCGCCGCCATCTCCGCCAGCGGCAGGACCGCATGGAGCGGCCGAACCGCCAGTTCTGCCCAGAGCGGCCAGGTGCGCGGCGTCGGCAGGTTCAGGCGTCGCTGGCGAAGCAGCACTTGGGAAACCGCCTGCTGCGGATTCAGCCCCGCGGCGATCTCCAGACGGCCCGCCGTCGGAATCGCCATGTTGTACTCGACGAGCAGCCCGGCCAGCGGCCAAATCAGCGCCCGCTCCGCCCCGACGGCCGCCGCCAACGCGTGCACGAGCGCCGCATCCCATTCGCGACCGCCAGCTGCCCGGCTCAGCGCAACGGCAACTTCCGTGTCCGTAGCGTGCGGGATCTGCCACCGCGACGCCCCTTCCGGCGCATCGTCGCTGGCCAGCACGCTCGGGGCGAGTTCACCCTGCTCCAGCGCCAAGCGCGCCGGTTGCGGCAGCCGCTCGACGTCGTCAACCAGCAGCAGCCCGCCGACTGGCATCTCCGCACGCAAGGACGACCACAACAGCCGCCATCGCGCCGTTTCCTGACCGAGCGGATCCGCCATCCCGGAGAAGCCGACCGGCTGTGAAATGCCCGCGAGCCGCGCCAGCAGATTGGGGAGCACGCTGCTGTCCACCGACACCACAGCCTGACCGCGCGCGTGGGCATCGGTAGCGATCCGTGTCAGGAGCGACGTCCGGCCGCTGCCCCGCGGTCCCACAAGCCACAGCGTCGCGTCCTTGGCCAACTCCGGCACTGGCAGCTGCGACGACCACGCCAGCGGTCGGCCGATAAGCGCCCGCAAATCCGCAACCAGGGACGTCACCTGCGCGGCCGCATCGATCTCCGCCAGGTCCGTCAATTGCCGCAAGGCGCGCTCGGCATCGGCCGGTCGGTGCGCGCGATCGACCGCCAGCCACCCCGCGAGGATACGGACGAGCGGCGCATCCTCACCGAGGTCCGGCGGCATGTCCGGCTGGGTCCCGGGCGTCGGACGAATCGCCGGATAATCGCGATACGGCGCCGGCCACCCGCGCGCGCGCCACAGCGCCATCGCCAGCGAGAATAGGTCGTCGCGCACGTCCAGTGCCTGACCGGCGAGCCGATCCGGCGCGGCGCACGGCGGATAGCCACAGCCCGCCGACATCTGCGACGGCTCGCCCGCGAGCCCAAGATCGAGGAGCGTCACGCGTCCAGCGCTGTCGACAAGCAGATTGCCCGGATGCAAATCGCCGTGGACCAGCCCCGCCGCATGGACCGCCGCGAGCGCCTGCACCGACTGGCGGGCAATCTCCAGCAGCGAGGGGGCCTTGTCGCCACGCAGCGCCACGTCCAGCGGCTGGCCCGCGCGCAGCCGCAGCCAGAGCGTCTGGGCGATTCCCTTGGCATCGCACGTCAGGGCCACCGGTTCCGGCAGCCGATCGGACGGCACCGCCAGCAGCGCGCGCCACTCGCGGTCGAGCGCGTGCACATCGTCTGGCCGCGCATCCTTGGCAATCAGCGTCGCGTTCGTCTCGCCCGGCCAACGCGCGGTCCAGACGTGCGCGGCGAGTTGCGCAAGCCGTTCCGGTTGCCGGTGAAGCCAGTGTGGCATGAGACGCTCCGGCGGCAGGAGCCGCATGTGTGGCAGATTGCCACAGGGTGTAGGAAATCTCAACACGCGCGCGAACGACGGCAAGCAACGATTCAGCAAAACCCGCTGATGCACATGGACTTGCAATTGTCGCGCGTGCTGGCACGGTGCTTGCTTAGCAATAAGGCTGAGTCTGGACCGACCCGAACTGGTCCGGGTGCGCCTCGGCCAGTTCGGGTCTGCTCTCTCTTGAGGTTTTCATGCCGTATTTCGCCCCGAACGATCGCGCTGCCCGCTGGTTCCTGCTGATGCTGCTCACAGCGTCGCTGGGCGGTTGCATGGTCAATCCGGTGCCAACGCCGGAGAAATCGACTGCGAACCTCGCCGACAAAACGGACGATGCCCAGGGGGGAACGGGCGGCTTGGCCGACGTGGGTAACCAGTTTTCCAGCGAAGTTGCGGCCGGTGGCGCAGATACGGCGATGGCTGATGCATCTGATGCGTACGCCAGCGATGCGGTCACCATCGCGGACACCGCGACAGCGGACGTTCCCGGCGACGTGACGGCCGACGTTGCGGCGGATGCAACTCAGTCCGGAGACGCGCTGTGACCGGCTTGCGCCCACGCGCGCACGGCTTCGAGCGCGGCTCCCGCGGCTGCGCGCTTGAACGCTGCACGCGAAAGGCCGGGAAATTGCACCGTCCAGGCGCGACTGCCCGCGGCGGCGCTCAGCGCGAGACACAGGGTGCCGACCGGCTTCTGCGCCGTGCCACCGTCAGGACCGGCAATGCCGGACGTCGCGACCGCAACGTCGCTGGCAAATCGTTGCCGCGCGCCATCGGCCATCGCTTGCGCCACCGGTTCGCTGACCGCGCCGTGGGTTTGCAGCAGCGCGGGACCGACACCGAGAATCGCCTCCTTGGCCGCATTGGCATAGACGACCGCCGCGCCGAGAAATGTCTGGCTCGCACCGGGCACTTCCGTCACCAGATGGCCGATCAGGCCACCCGTGCACGATTCCGCAGTCGCGAGCGTTGCGCCAATAGCCTGCAAAGCCCGCAGCGTCGCCGCGGCGCGCGCGATGGGTTGTGCCTCCAGATCCTCGTCGCGCAGCGCCACCGTCATCTTCACCTCGCCACGGGAGCGTATCGGCCCCGGGCCGCTTGCTGCAAGCGCCTGGGTCACCTAACCTGAATTGGACTTTCTGGAGGCTCGCATGCGACGCATTTCCCTTGGCTCTCTCGCCTTCAGCCTCGTCCTCAGCGCTTGCGGATCCAACGCGGGCACGGACGGCGGCACCGCGGATGCAGCCGCCGACGTGAGCGGTACTGACGCGGCCGTCGACGTGCTTGTTGACGCTGCCGGCACGGATGCGGTCGGCAATGAACTGCCGCAAGTTGACGCCGTTGCTGACAGCGCAAATGACGGCGCCGATGCCGGACCTGGTGACACGGCCACGAACGACGTTGGCCCGATCGACGTCCCCATCACGCCGGACGTCGACAACGGCTGCTGCCAGAACGACAAAGCCTGCCCGGCGAACACCCTGTGCATCCCCGGCAAGGACTGCGTGCCGCTGCCGAAAGTCGGCGAATGCTGGAAAGACGGCGACTGCAAGAGCGGCAAGTGCGAAGGCGCGTTCGTGTGCCCGTGCACCGCGGACTGCAGCGTCGGTTGGTTGGTCGGCAAGTGCAGCGACAACGCAGGCACGTGCTGCGGCGGCGACAAGGGCGGCTGCCTCAACAGCGAGCAGTGCGTCATCAGCAAGAGCCAGTGCAAGCCTCAGGCCAACATCGGCGGCCAGTGCTGGAGCGACGTTGATTGCAAGATCGGCACGTGCCAGGGCGCGAGCGTGTGCCCGTGCGGCGCGATGTGCCTCGTCGCCGACAAGATGGGCAGCTGCGTCGACAAACCGGGCGGCTGCTGCGCGAACGGCACAAGCTGCGCCGCCGGCGAATCCTGCGTGCACGGGCCAGACAAGTGCAAGTCCCAGGCCGAATTGAAAGCCGGCCAATGCTGGATCGACAGCGATTGCGCCAAGGGCACCGGCACGTGCAAAGGCGCCAACGTCTGCCCGTGCGGCGCGATGTGCCTCGTCGCCGACAAAGCCGGCACGTGCACGACCCAGCCGGACAGCTGCCCCACGGTCGATCCGAACAGCTTTGGCCTGTGCGCCATGGTCGTCGGCTACGTCTTTGACGGCAAGACGTGCGTCACCGCCAGCGGCTGCGGCTGCGGCAAGCAGTGCAACCAGGTCTTCGCCACGATGGTCGCGTGTCAGGCGGCTTGCACGTTTTAAGCACGCTGCCCCCATTCCGACGCATGGTTTCGTCGGTGAGACCTGTGGCATTTCGGACTGGGACCGCGAGCGCACGCCTCCGGTGGTGCGCCGCGGATCGCGGACGTTTGGTCGCGAACTTCAGTCAGCGCGGCTAGCCTTCAGCCGCCCGCACGAGTTGGCCATGCAGCCGCTCGGCGACCTCGAGCGCCTCGTCCGTATCATTGGACAGCACCGTGATGTGGCCCATCTTGCGGCCGGGATGGGCCACGCGCTTGCCGTACAGGTGCAAGTGCGCCCGCGGTTCTGCCAGGATCGCCATGAAATTGGGCTCGCCTTTGGCCCACAGTTCGCCCAGCAGATTGACCATCGCCGCGGGCGCGTGCTGGTGCTGCGAGCCGAGCGGCAGGCCACAGACGGCGCGCAGTTGTTGTTCAAATTGGGAGGTCACGCACGCGCCGAGCGTCACGTGGCCGCTGTTGTGTACCCGCGGCGCCATTTCATTGATGAGCAGCGCGTCATCGCGGGTCAGGAAGAACTCGACCGTGAGCACGCCTACGATCTCCAACGCCACCGCGGCACGGGTCGCGAGATCCTCCGCGCGCGCGCGGGTCATTTGGGAAAACCGCGCTGGCGCGACCGTCGTGTGCAAAATGCCCTGCTTGTGCACGTTTTCCGCGGTCGCGAAGAAGCGAATCTCGCCCTGCGCCGAGCGCGCCAGCACGACCGACAGCTCCGCGGCGAAATCGACGAACGCTTCGAGGATGCACGGCGCCTGCCCCAGTGCTTGCCAAGCCGCTGCGGCGTCGTCAGGCGCGTAGATGCGCACCTGCGCGCGACCGTCGTACCCGCCTGTCCGCCGCTTGAGGATCGCCGGCACGCCGATGTCCGGGAGCGCCGCCTGCAACTGCGCCAGGCTTTCGACGTTGGCCCACCGCGTCTGCGGCAAATCGTGACGGTGCAGGAAATGCCGCTGGTCGTAGCGATCCTGGATCGTCCGCAGGACCTGCGCCGACGGCCGCAGCGGCCGAATGCGTTCGATTTCCGCCAGCACCGCGTACGGCACGTGCTCGGTCTCCAGCGTCAGGACGTCGCAGCCCATGGCCAGCTCAAGCGCCGCCGTCGGGTCGCTCCACGCGCCCTGCACGACTTCCGCCACTTCTGACGCCGGGCACGCCGTGTCCGGGTCGAGCACCTTGACGCGGTAGCCCATGCGCCGCGCTTCGATGGCGATCATCTTGCCGAGTTGACCGCCGCCGAGGATGCCGAGCGTCTGGCCTGGGACGATGGCCGCGGTTTTCACAGCTCGGTCTCCCGCACGCGCCGCTCTTCGTCGTCGCGCCGCGCCTGCAGACGCACGCGCAACGCCGCGTCATTGATGGCGAGGATCTGCGCCGCCAGCAGCCCGGCATTGGCCGCGCCCGCGTTGCCGATCGCCAGCGTCGCCACAGGCACGCCCTTGGGCATTTGGACGATGGACAGCAGGGAATCCAAGCCGTTCAGGGCCTTGGACTGCACCGGCACGCCAAGGACCGGCAAGAGCGTCTTGGCCGCCGTCATGCCCGGCAAATGCGCTGCGCCGCCCGCACCTGCGATGATGACGCAGATCCCGCGCGCCGCAGCGCCCTCCGCGTATTCAAACAACAGGTCCGGCGTCCGATGCGCCGAAACAACGCGGCACTCGTGTGGAACGCCCAGCTCCGTCAGCATTTCAGCCGCGTGGCGCATGGTCTCCCAATCGCTCTGGCTGCCCATGATGATGCCGACTTGCGGATGTTCCATGGCGATGGTCCCAATCCCCTGCCGTTGGGGGCGGAAAGAGTAGCCGAGGCTGCGCGCGCAATTCAACGGGGGCGAAGCAACAGTCCGGCGAAGTTTGCGGCAGGCGCGTCAAATTGCCCGACGACGTCGCAATCGCGGAGGAGGCGCTCGTGAAACGCCGGGACCTGATCGATGCCGTGGCGCGGGACCAGCACAATCAGCGGTTTTTGCGCCAGCACTGCGGCCAGATGCGCGTCCGGCGGCGTGGCGCCCGACAGAAAACGCTGGGCATTCAGGTCCGTATCGCCCAGCGCGACAGGCAGCCCCGTGCGCAGCGCGAGGAGCGGCACGAGCGCGCCATCGCCCCAGATCGGCGCGCCCGCCGCGAGCGTCCGGACCTGCGCGGCGAGACGCGTCATCTCCGGCTGGACCAGCAGACCGCGCGCGCGCCGGTCCACAGCGTCTCGCATGGCCGGCACGGCGGCCAGCGCAAGGCCAAGCAACAGCGCGCGCCGCAGCCACAGCGCCGGCAGCCCCTGCCACGTCAACGCCGCCGCCATGGCCAGCCACGGAATCGGCAGCAGGAAATAGTACGTTTGCAGCCGCGGCCACAAGAGCAGCAGGCCCAAGGCCGACAGCCCCGCGATCCCCAACCGACGGGCCAGCGCCGGGCCACGCCAGACGCCGACGAGCGCCAGCAGCAGAAGCGGCAGTTGCGCCAGGATGAACGGCCAGATGCGCGCCGGCGTCCGCGTCACCGCCATCTGGCTGACTTTGCGGACGTGATAGGCAAAGACCTGGTCAAACATCGGCGCGCCGAACCACGCAAGCTCGAGCACGAGCGGCAACAGGCCAAGCGCGAGACCGAGCACAAACGGCCGGAGCGCGCGGTCCTGCCACGCCCAGAACAGCATCGGCAGCGCGAGGAGGCCGACGTGCAGCGCCCACTGCGACGCCAGGCCGAGGCACAGGCCGGCCAGCAGCCAGCGACCGGCGAGCGCGAGCACCGTCGCGAGCACGGCCACGCACAGCGCCTGCTCGACACCGACGAACTGCGCGCCGTGCTGGAGCACGACGTTGGCGGACAGCAGGAGGGCCGCGGCCAGCAGCGCGGTGCGCGCATACGCCACCCGGCGCAGGAAATGCCACGTCAGGATTGCGGCCGTCAGGGTCGCGAGCGGCGAGAACACCTTGGCCCAGCCGAGCGGCGCACCCGCGGACAGGACCGCCGCAGTTTGCCAAGCGCGCAGCGGCGGATGCGCGAGGAAGACGTCGCGATAGAGAGCCGCGCCGTCCAGAAGGCGCTGTCCGTCCAGGATGTAGAGCGGTTCATCGCCCGGCTGCAAGGCGATTTGCGGCCACTGCAGCCACAGCCAGCCACACGCCAGCGCGACAACGCCGAGGAACGGCGCGAGGTTGCGGGTCAGCGGCTTCATCGGCCGAGGCGACCTGTCAACGGCCAACGCACCGGCGGCTCGAGGCCCCACGTCCGCAGTTCCAGTTCAACGTCCCAACGTTGGCTCCGCGCGCTGCGTCCGAGTCGCCCGTGGCGCACCTCCGCCAGTAGCCACGCCTTGCGCAGTTCGGCGATGCGGACGTCCGTCGCCTCCGGATCCTGGAGCGCCATCTCCAGTTGCGCTGCGAGCACCAGCGGCTCCGTCAGCGCCTCGCCCTGCAGCGGATCGAGCAGCTTGTGCGCGTCATCCAGCCGGTGCTCCGCCAGCGCCAGGCACGCGCGCCACGCCGCCACGTGCGGTTGTGCCGGCAAGGCCGCGAGCCGCGCGTCGAGGCCTTCCAGTTTGCCCGCCCAGCCATCGGCCAGCGCCAGCAGCAGCTGCCGGGTCGCGGACTGCGGCGGTTGCGCCAACGCCAGCAGCGCCGCGCGTTGCTCCAGCGGCAGGGCCTCTGGCGTGCCAAAATCCCAGAGTGCATCGACAAGCGCGCCCACCTGCACAAGCAACTCCGGCGCATCCGCGACCTTGCCCGGCACCTGCAAAAGCGTCTGCAACGCAGCGCGCGCATCGCCCGCCCGCAGGTACGCCGCCACCAGGTTGTCCCACCCGAGCAGGTCATCGGGACGCAGCTGCGTGAAGCGCGTCGCGAGCTGCTGGTACAGCGGTTGATTGCCGGCCAACTCCGCGACGCCGAGCGTCAGACGGAGCGTCTCGAGCGGCGCATCCGGCTTGGCGGCACGCGGGGCCAGCACTTCGGCCGCGTCGCCCGCACGCCCAACGGCGATCAGCGCGTCCACGACCGGCGCATTGTCACACGGCACAGCTTCCGCCGCACACGCCAGAGCCGCGTGGACCGCATCCGGCGCCTTGCCCAACAGCACGCGCGCCGCCAGTTCCTCGGCAACGGGCGCTCCCTTCAGCGAGGCGGCGACAAACGGCTTGACCTTGACCTTCCAGTCCTTGCCTTGCGCGCGCAGCACCGCGGTGAGAATCGCCGCCGCTTTCAGGCGATTGTCGGTCGTCGTCGCCAACGCCGCTGGCCCCTGGGCAATGCCGTCTTCAACCGCCGTCGCCGCATTGGCCAAGTCCTGGGCAAGAAGCGCAGTGGACGCCGCAATCCACGGCGCCAATTCCGCTGCAACCTTGCCGGCATCGTCCGCAGCCACGTGGGCCGTACCGAACGGAATCTCCGCGGCGTGGGCGTTGAACCGCTGGGCGAGTTCGTCGCCCAGGCCGGCGTACGCGTCGCCCGCACCTGACCACAGTTCTACGGCAAACGGCAGGCCTTGCGTCAGCTTCGCCAGCGCGAGGTGCGGCCCATCGGCGCACTTGACCTGCACTTCGACCGTGCGCGCCTTGAGCGTCAGATCGCCGATCGTACAGCCGTTGCCCAGCGCTGCCGGCTGCGACACGAGGCGCTCAATCACCGCCGCGGACTCCGGCCCCAGCACGCGCTCCCCGTGCAGCGACCACACGAGGTCCGCACCCGCAAAAGACCGAATCGGCGACAAGATCGGCGCCGGCGGCTTGGCCTTGGGCTTGGCCAGCGTGAGCGCGGGCATGAGGAGCAACAGGAGTGCAAGCTTTTTCATGGTGCCAACAACGGGTTGGGGCTGCAGCCGCGCGTGAACGGGTCGCAGCCGGTGAAGCCCAGCGTGGTACAGTCGACCTTCTCCATGCGGCCGGCAACGCAGACGCGGAGCGCCTTGCCGTCGCACGCGAGGCCGTCGAGGAACTTGCCGGGGATGCACTCCGTGCCGAGGACGCATTGGCCGCCGCTGCACGTGCTGCCGATGAGGCGGCTGTCGCACGGGACGCTGGCACCGCACATGCGCCAAGTGGCACCGTCGATGCAGGTCGGCGTGACGCTGTCCGTGCACGTCAGCGCGCCGTCGGGGGTGGCGCTGCCGGGCGGATCGACGCACGCGCCGGCGACGCACGTCGCGCCGAAGCGACCGCAGTCCAGCGTGGAGCGGAAGTTGGTGCGGCATGTGATGGCGCGGTCGCCGTCGCAGCCGGGGTGGCAGACAGGGTCCTGCGCGACGACGAGGCCGAAGCAGGCATCAAGCGCGCCGCAGCCGGTGGCGGCGTCCAAGCAAGTCTGCATCTGGTGCGTGGCGATTTCGTAGCGGTCGCGGCCGGGCGTCAGGAGGAGAGGCCCAAGGGTCGCGTCGCCAGAACAGGATTGCAGGAGCGCGATCGCCGCGGCGTAATGCGCGTCATTCCAAGCACTTGACACAGCCGTCGGCGATGTACAAGCGGCAAGAAAGCTGAGCGCGCATACGCCGCTGAGCCGCAACTACTTCTCCACTTCAGCCGAGAGGATGTAATCCAGGTTCGGGAATTCCTTCTTCAGGTACTCGTTGCCCTGCGTCTGCACGCGCATCTGGTCCGGACCGCGACCGCGCGGCGCGCCTTCGCCATACTCGCCGTTGATCTTGTCCAGCACGTCCTGGCCCTTGACGATCATGCCAAACGGCGCGAAGCCCATGCCGTCCAGATTCGGATTGTCGACGAGGTTGAGGAAGAACTGCACGGAACGCGAGTTCGGCAGGCCCTTCTTGGCAAACGTCAGCCAGCCTTTCTTGTTGGACTGCTTGACCGGCTCGTCCTGGATGCCCAGGTCTTTCCACACCTGGTTGACCGTCGGGTCGCCGTGGATGCCGAACTGCGCCATGAAGCCCGGGACCACGCGGAAGAACGCGATGTCCTTGAAGTAGCCCATCTTGACGAGGTTGTAGAAGCGGTCAGCACCGAGCGGCGACCATTCTTTCTTGATCTCGATGACGATGTCGCCCTTCGTCGTCTTGAAGTTGACCTTGAACTGATCGGGCG
>CAINLT010000449.1 GCA_903850505.1 uncultured Myxococcales bacterium
GACTGGAACAACGACGGCAGCGTCACCCCCAAAGTGCTCAAGGACCTGAACGGCGAATACGACGCCACGTGCCCCGGCGGCATCTACAGCGCGTTCACCGACCACGACGACTGGGGCACATTGAGCTTCAGCGGCGTCACGTCGGGCGTCGCCGCTGCGGTCGGCTCGGGGCGAAAGGCGCAGGTCTGCTACGACGACCCGCTCTCCGTGGCCAAGCGCCAGCCGCGGTAGCGTGACGCTTTCGCGGCGATCCGGTGACGGCGCCGTTGGCTCTTGCGTCACGCGCAGGTTGTCCCTACTCTCGCGCCGCCCGCGCCCGGTGCGGCGACCAGACGTGACGAGGAGTTGTACGGGATGCCAACGGTCAAGCCGCTCAAGAAGCTGCGCCTGCAAGGGTTCAACAACCTGACCAAGACGCTCAGCTTCAACATCTACGACATCTGCTATGCCCGCACGGCGGCGCATCGCAACGAATACATCGCGTACATTGACGAGGCGTACAACGCCGAGCGGCTCACGGAAATCCTCGAGAACGTCGCCAAGATCATCGGCGCGAATCTGCTCAACGTGGCGCGCCAGGACTACGATCCGCAGGGCGCAAGCGTGACGATGCTGATCTCCGAGGATCCCATCGAAAGCGACGAGTCGGACGACGATGGCGAAGAGGCGCCGGGGCCGCTCGTCGTGACCAAGACCAAGAAAGATTCAGTGGTTGGCCACTTGGACAAGAGCCACATCACGGTGCACACGTATCCGGAGAGCCATCCGGACAACGGGATTTCAACGTTCCGCGCGGACATCGATGTGTCGACCTGCGGGCGGATTTCCCCTCTGAAAGCGCTGAATTACCTGCTGCACAGCTTTGAGTCGGACATCGTCACCATCGACTACCGCGTCCGCGGCTTCACGCGCGACGTCAGCGGCAAGAAGTTCTACATCGACCACAAGATCAACTCGATCCAGAACTTCATCGCCAAGGAAACGCGGCACCGATACCAGATGATCGACGTCAACGTCTATCAGGAAAACATCTTTCATACCAAGATGTTGTTGAAGGATTTCAAGCTCGACACGTACCTGTTTGGCACCGGCGCCGATACGCTGACGGATGATGAGCAGAAGACGGTGGAGAAGCGGCTGACGCGCGAGATGCTGGAGATTTTCTACGGCCGGCGCATCAAGAAAGGCGCCTGATCGTCGCGCGCCGCATCACTTGAACAGATAGAACTTCTCGTTTTCACCGAGCATTCCGAGTTCGGCGCGAATCGTCTGACGGCGCACGTCCGCGCGGCCGGCAAACGCGCCGAGGCGTGACTGCAGCTCCTCGCCGCGCATCTTCTGTTCCAGCAGCTGTTCTTCCAGGCGCACGAGCTCGGCGCGGCGGTCGTCGACGCTGCCTTTGGCCGTCCAGGAATGCCACAGGCCCACGGCGCTGACGACGGCGAAAATCGTGAACAGCATCAAGCGGATGCCGTGCCACAGGACCCGAAACATCGTCGCGATTTTCTTGCGCCAGCTCGCCATTGCCGCCCTCGCACGTTGGTCCGGCAAGTTTCTGCCGGATCCATCGGGGCGGAAGATGACGCAGCTGGCGATCCCGTCAACTTTTCAACGCGAATTGCCGCGCAATCGGATCGCTTGCATGGCGCTTGGCTGGCAACCTATTGAGTTTACTTGGAGGCGGGCTGAGGTGGCAGGATCGTCGACGAACGGTCCGCGGCGCCCGCCGAGCGCGTCTCCCGGTTGATGCGCAGCTCAAACGTCGCGCCGCCACCGGGCGTGTCGCGGTAGCTCGCCGTGCCGCCATGGGCCTCTGCGACTTGCTTGACCATCGCCAGGCCCAGCCCCGTCCCTTCCGCCTTGCCTTGCGTGGCGAAAGCGTCAAACAGCCGATGCTGGAATGCCGCGGGCACGCCTTCGCCGTCGTCGACAAACGTCAGCACGAGCTCGTCTGACGTCCCGGCAATTTCCACCACGAAGTGGCCGCTCTTGCGGTCGATCAGCGCCTCGCGGGCATTCTTGGCGACGTTCTGCATCGCCCGGGCGATCTTGAACGCGTCAAACCGCGCCATGCCGCGATCCAGCAACTTGACCTGCCACTGCACGTGCGAGCCGGCAAAAACCGCGTGCAGCATCTCCTCGACTTCCTTGGCAAAATCCACAAGCGAGACCCGCCGCGTCAGCAGCACCTTTTCGCCGCGGGCAAACGCCAGCACGTCGCGGGTCATCTGCGTCAGCGTTTCCAGCTGGTTCAGCGTCTTTGCCGCCAGTTCGGCGCGCTCGGCTGGCTCTTCCTCGCGGGTCATCAGCTGCACGTAACCGGAAGCGACCGTCATCGGCGTGCGGAAATCGTGCAGCACGCCTGCCAGCGCTTTGCCCAGCGCAGCCAGCCGGTCCTCGCGCTCCGCCTGGGCCAGTTCCTGCCGCACCGCCAGCGTGCGCGCGACCTGCCCGGACAGCAGCGACACGACCTTCGCGTCCGCATCCGAGAAGCCCGTGTGCTTCCCCGGGCGATCCAGAACCGCCAGCGCGCCCAGCATCTCGTCGTCGACGATCAACGGCACCACGAGGCCCGCCGCGGGCTGGAACGGCATCAGCTCCTCGTCCGCCAGCGCGCGCAGGTTGGCCAACGCCGGGCCAACCTCCAGCGGGGCGCGATGCTCCATCGCCAAACCGCACAAGCCAATTTGGGTCGCAAACGCGAGAATCTGTACGCCCGGCTGCCGACGTTCCTGGCGGTGCACGATCATGCCGCCGTTCGCCGTCGCCAGCGCAACCTGGCAGAGCGAACTCGGCACGGTCACCGCGATGCGCTGGATGATGGCGTCAATCGCGGCGTCCAGATCCCCCGTCGCGCCGACCTCGCGCTCAATCGCAAACAGCAGGTCGATTTCCGCGAGCCGCTCCGCCAACTGCTCCTGGGCATCCTTGAGCGCCAGGTTGTTGTGGACAAGCGTCGTGTTCAGCTGGGCATTCACGATGGCGATCGCCGCCATGGCCATGATCGTGGACAGCAGCGATTCGTCCTCGACGGTGAACCAGCCAGAGCGGCGATTGAGGACCTGGACGACCGCGATGAGCACGCCGTCGCGATCAAAAACCGGCTGGCAGAGCATGGAGCGCGTGCGGTAGCCCAGCAGGACGTCCGACGACGGGTCGAAGCGGCTGTCCAGATACGCGTCCTTGACGTTGACGCTGCGGCCCGTCTGCGCGACCCAGCCGGCGAGACCCTGGCCGCGCTTGACCTCGATGTCGTAGTGCTTGGTGCCCTGGGCGATGCTGGACCACAGCAGATCGCGCTCCTCGTCGACGAGGAATAGCGTCGATCGGTCCGCGTGCAGGGCTTCCGTCACGCGTTCCATGATGAGCCGCAGCAGCGTCTCCTGCGCGAGATTGGCCGAGAGCGCGCGGGCGATGTCGGCGACGATGGCCAGCCGCGCGTCACTGCTCAGCACGACGGCCGGCTCCAGTGCGCCGTTTTGCGGTTCTGCGGATTGGGCTGGGCGCGCGGACAAGGCAACCTCCGGGCCGGGATGGTAGTCCCGCCCGCGGCGTTCGTCACCCCACAGTTGTCGCGGCACCGATACCGTGGCAAAACGGTTGGCATGAAGCACGACCAGCGCCAGAAGCAGCAGCCGGGCCAGACGCCACACGCGCCTGCGACGCTGCCTCAGGCGCGACCGCAGGCGGGCAATCCGCTGACGGGTCACAGCTATGCGGCGGGTCACGCGCTGCAGTCGATGCAGACCGCCGCCCAGGAGCCGCGGCCGCGACCGGAGCAGAGTTCGCTGCAGCGGGACGCCCAAGCGCTTCACGCGCAACATGGGGACGCGCTCGCGCAGGCGGCGGCGCACGCGCGCGTGCCGGTTGCCGGGCTGGCGGCGATCGTGCTGACGGAGCAGCATTTTTTGCCGGCCAAGGTCGACGATCGGATGCCGCTGCGGTTTGAGCCGTACCCGTTTTGGCTGGCGACGGGGCGTTGGCTCGTCGACAGCCACAAGAATCAGGCGGCCGAATACCGCGCGCTTGGCGAGGCGCAGCAGCTGGATCCGCAGGCGGCGATGCAGGCAACGCGCATGGGAATCGGCCAGTTGAGCGGCGCTGAAGCACACGCGGCGGGCTATTCGTCCGCGACCGCGATGCACGACGCACTGGCGGCTGATTCGGGTGCGCAGGTGCGGGCGCTCGGTGCGGTGGCGGCGGCGGACGCGGCGCTGGGCGATGCATTGCGCGCAGAAGATTGGCGGGCGGTCGCCGGGTTGCGCGCCGGTCCAGCAGCCGGAGCGCTTGGCTACGACGACGCGCTCGCGGGTTTTGCCAGTAGTTACAAGACATGGGTCAGCGGCGGCGGCGACGATGACGAGAGCGGCAAACCCAAAAACCGCGCCGTTGAGGCGTCGGGACGACGGCGAAAGAATCCTGCCCGCGCCGGAAATCCGATTATCTTGGGTGAAACGGTTGCGCCGGTGCTGTCCGTGTGTGTGGTTCGCGCGTCAACGGATGCGCGCACGGGCGGGTGTGTGTACGATGCGCGCGCGTGCGAGGCGCAAGGAGCAGGAAGCAATGGCGGAGCAAGTGCGGGAGCGAGTCGGCGTAATTTTGGTGAACACC
>CAINLT010000450.1 GCA_903850505.1 uncultured Myxococcales bacterium
ACCGGGCCAATCATCACGCTCGTCTGGTTGCCGTCCCACAGGTGCGGCTCCGGCGGCGGCGGCGGCGGTTCAGGCGGCGCTGTGAGAAGCGGCGGCCGATCGCCCGGATCGACCGCCGGCGCGGCAGGCGTCTCCGCCCACGCGGAGGAAGCCATCAGGCTGGCCAGAAGTGTCGCGCGAACCCAACGTGTCATGGCGCGCGCGCCCCCGTCATCGGGAGGCCGTGGCCCGGCACGAGGAGGCGCTTGCGGTAATCGCCGTAGTCAAAACGCGGCGAGTGCACGGAAGTGTGGCACGTCGCGCAGATCGTCGAATCCGGCTGGGCGATGATGTGCGAGTTGGCTCCCCGCGTCGGCGCCTTGACGTGCAGCGAACCGGGACCGTGGCAACCTTCGCAGCCGACGTCCGTGAAGCCGTCCAGATGCGCGAGGTTGGAGCCGCCCGGCTGGCCAAAGCCCGTCACGTGGCATGAGACACAGTCCAGATCCTTGGTCTTTTTGGCTTTTTCCAGCGACTTCCACGCCTGCTGGTGCATGTCCGCCGCCTGAAATCCCGCCGTGTCGTCGTGGCACTCCATGCACGCTTTCTGGCCGACGTAGCCGGCTTGCCCCTGCTTGGGCACCGGCACTTCGCCCGCGGCCTTCAGGTTGGCATCGGCGAGCTTGGCGTCATAGTCCTCCACGATTTTGGACACATCGGGATCCGTCGGCATCGACCACGGCAGGCCAATCGGCCGAAACGCCGCGAGCGCGCCCGGAGGCAGCGGCTTGTTCTGCGCCAACTTCGCCGCATCCAGGCGCAGCTTCATGTCCGCCAGCCGCGCCGCAAAGAACGGCAGCGCCTTCTGGTTGGCAATCGTCGACCGCGCCTTGATGTCCGCCAGCGTCTTCTCCAGCGTCGTGATGCGATCCTGCAGGTCGTTCGTCACGCCGGGAATCGCTTCACTGACCTCTTTCCACGCGTGATCCTGACCGCTCGGCGCCAGCGTCAGTGCGCTGATCCACGCGCCATGCCGCGCGGCGTGGACCACGAGCGTGTCGCCCTCGCGCTCCAAATCGAGCTCCGGCTCGACCTTCTCGTCCAGCTGCCCCACCACCATCACGTCGATGCCCGGCACCGCCCGCGCCAGCTTGCGCGAGCCGCGCAGCCCGAGGTTGGACAGCACGACGACGACCTTCACGCCCTGGCTCCGCAGGCGCACGACTTCATCCTGCACCGCCTGTTGGCGCATCGCTTCGTTCTCAGGCGCCTTGGGATCCACGCCGAGCAGGCCGACCGACACGCCCGATTTGGTCCGCGCCATCGTCGAACGCATCGCCTTGCGCGAGCCGCCCTGGAGGGCCAGCAGCGGCCACTTGGCGCTGTCGTACACGTCGTTCACGACCTGACCGCCCACGTCCATGTCGTACGTCGAGAGCGCGACCGCGGCGATCTGCACATGATCCAGCGAGTCCGAAAACGCCTGCAGTCGATTGCCCATCTGCGCCGCGCGTGCGCCAGTCGCCGCTTCCGGATCAGCCAGCAGGCTGCCCGCGTGCACGACCAGCACGGAATCGTCCTTCTTGCGCAGATCGTCGACGAACTTGGCGATGCGCTCGATGCCGCCCTTTTGCAGATCCACCGTGCACCCGCACGGCTTGAGCACCGACTGCCAATCGGTCACCGCGATGATCGTGACGTGCGGGCGGTGGTACAGGTCGCCCGACGGCGCGACTTCAACCGTCGGCTCCGGCATCGGCGGCGGCTCGACTTTTTGCTTCATGCAGCAGGACGTCGCCAGCACGATCGTCCACAGCGCCAGCAAGCGCACCAGCGGCCAAGCCGGTTGCGGGGCCAACACGCGGGCGCGAAGACGTGGCGAAAACAATGGACCCACCCTGCTCAGCGTTTGATCGAGGCGTTGAGGTTGCCGCTGAAGCTGGCGGGCGGCACCTTGGTCACGGCTTTTGCGCGCGACGGATAGACGTCGACGATCGTGAAGGTCGCACCTTTGACGCCCTTGACGCTGCCGGTCATGCCTTTTTGCACGCCCTGGCGATCACCGGCGGAAAGCGTCAGCGTCGAACCGCCGCCACTCTCGCGGACGTCAACGACGGTGCAGTCGATGTCCTTGACCTTCTCGACGCACTCGCCGTCCTTGAGGACCTGCGAGGCCGTGCATTTGGGACCGGCGGCGACCGGCGCGGCGCATTTGCCCGTGCTGGACTGGCAGGTCTCGCCGCGGCTGCAGCGCACGCCCGCGCACTTGCTGGTGTTCTCGCGCACGCAGCGGTTGCGCGCGTCGCAAATCTCATCCGATCCGCAGGCGCCGCCGCATGGCTTGTCGACGCAGCGCCCCTCGACGCAATTCTGTTTGTCGCTGCAGGCGGCGCACGCGTCGACGGCGGGACCGATCTCCACGACGTATTCGCCCTTGCCCGACGCGGCTTTGATCTGCACGACATAGGTGCCGTCGGCGCGCACGGGAAAGACAACGCGCGTGGTTTTTTCCGAGCCGGATTCGATCGCGCCGGTCGCGGCTGTCGTGCCATCCGGGTTGTAGACCGTGACAGTGCCAGACAACGTGGAAACGGCGCCAAAGCGGCCATGGGTCAAGCGCAATTCAACGTTGCCGCTGGTGTGCGCCTGAAAATACCGCCAATCCTCGACGTCGCCGGACAGGGGATCGAGCTTGTCACCCGTCGGTCCGAGGCGGGAAAACATTTGCGCTTTGGCGCTGGTGCCGTCGCCGTCCGGATCGCGCAAGGCCGTGCCGGAACAGGCCATCAGAAGCAGCGCGCCAACGACGATCACGGCGCGACGCGCGGTCGCTTGAGCGGAAACGGCATGGCTGAACGGCTGCAACATCAGAACCTCACACGCACCTGAGCGCGACACTAGGCCACAGACGGAGTCGGGTCAAGCCACAGGGCGACACGCCGGGCGAGATCCTGTATACTGTCGCGCTCCGGATTGCCCAACGCGGCAGACGGGACGAATGTGGACGGCGCGACGGCTTCTTGGGATGACGATCGCCGTCACGCTGCCCGGCGCCGCGGCAAGTCAGGAAGACGATGACGAACGAACCAGAGAACCTCGCCCCGCCCATCGCGGCGGAACCGCAGATCCCGGCGCCCGCGCCGCGCGTCCTGCTCGCCAGTGGCAATGCCCACAAGCTCGCTGAATTCCAGGCGCTGTGCGCGCCGCTGCATTTGGACGTGATTGGCCCGCAGACCTGGCAGGCGGAGAGCGGCGAGGCGCTGCCGGAAGTGGCGGAGACCGCTGAGACTTTTCTGGGCAACGCGCTGCTGAAGGCGACGGCGGCCGCGCGCATCACCGGCGGCAACGTGCTGGCCGACGATTCCGGGCTGAGCGTGGCGGCGCTGAACGGCGCGCCGGGCGT
>CAINLT010000451.1 GCA_903850505.1 uncultured Myxococcales bacterium
ATCGTTTCGCCGATGGCGCGGTCGTGCAAATCACGACGGCCGGTGCGGCGCGCTGGCAACAGCCGATCCTCGACTGGCTGCGCGCCAACGGCTGCGCGTGGGTGCTCGTGCGCGTGCCCAATGACGTGCATCCGGCCGAGGGCCTCGTCGCGGGCCATACCGCGTCGTCGGGCGAAGTGCCGGCGGAAGTCATCGTGCGCCATAACGGCCTGCAGCTCCGCGTTGAACCGGGTGGCCAGAAGACCGGCATGTACGCCGATCAACGCCCCAACCACGCGCGCGTTGCGGAGCTGGCGAAGGGCCGCTTCGTGCTCGATACGTACAGCCATGTTGGCGGTTTTGGCCTGCATGCTGCGCGTGCCGGCGCCAAGCGCGTCGTGTGCGTGGACGCCTCGCAGCGCGCCATCGATCTGGCGATCCAGCACGCGTCTGACAACGGCGTGGGCATCGATGCGCAGTGTGCGGACGCGGTCCACGTGCTGGGCCACTATGCGAGCCTGCCGCCGGAGGCCGAGCGGCCGTCGTTGGTGATCGTCGATCCGCCGAAATTCGCCACCAAGGCGTCCGCGCTGGAGCAGGCGATTCGCAAGTACACGCACGTCAATACGCTGGCGATGCAGGCCGTGGCGCAGGACGGGTTCCTCGTCACGTGCTCGTGCTCGGGCCTTGTCGACGTCACGCAGTTCCTGCGCGTGCTCGGTCAGGCGGCGCACAACGCCGGCCGTACGGTGCAATTGCTGGAACTCCGCGGCCCGGGCGCGGATCATCCCGTGGCACCGGCGCACGCGGAAGGCCAGTACCTGAAAGTCGCGATCTGCCGCATCTCTGCGCGGACAGTCTAGCCACCGAAGGGACCGAACCGCGATGCGACTGATCCTGGCGTGGGCGAGTGTGGCAAGCGTCAGCATGTGGCTGCCCGTCGGCATCGCAACCGCGTACGCGTGGCTGGCGCGGCAGGACCTGGAGCAGGCGCCCCCGATCGTGCGCAACCTCGCGACAGCGTGGCTCGTCGTCGGCGGCAGCTATCCGGCGGTCTCCACGATGGCCGTGCTCCTCGCGTGGCACTTTCACCGCAAAGGCAAGGACAACATCGCCGCGCGCTACATCGCGATTCCCGGCGTTTTCGTCGCGACCGTGTTCGTGCTGGCGGTGACAGTCATCGCGCTGAGTCGCCCGTACATGAAGTGACGGCGCGCCCCGAGTCCGGTTATCCTGCAGCACCTTCTGGGAGGACTCCATGACCGACTTCTTGCTCGCCATCGACCAGGGCACCACCGGCACGACCGCGCTACTCATCGACCGCGCGCTGCGCGTCCACGGCAAGGTCAACGTCGAATTCCCGCAGATCTACCCACAGCCCGGCTGGGTGAGCCACAATCCCGAGGCGATCTGGCAGTCCGCGCTCGCCGCCATGGCCAAGGTGCTCGCGCTCACGGGCATCGACGCGGCGCGGATCGCCGGCATCGGCATCACCAATCAGCGGGAAACGACGGTCGTCTGGAACCGGCAAACGCGCAAGCCCATCGCGGACGCCATCGTGTGGCAATGCCGGCGCACCGCGGACGTCTGCGACGCGTTGAAAGCCGCCGGCCATGAAGCTGACGTCCGCAGCCGCACCGGCTTGCCGATCGACGCGTACTTTTCCGGCACCAAGGCCGCGTGGCTGCTCGACAACGTCGCCGGCGCGCGCAGCCAAGCGGAACGGGGCGAACTCGCGTTTGGCACCATCGACTCGTGGCTCGTCGCCAACCTGACCGACGGCCGCGCGCACGTCACCGACCCGTCCAACGCCAGCCGCACGATGTTGTACGACATCAGCGAACGCAGCTGGAGCACCTGGCTGTGCGACCTGCTCCGCGTTCCTCGCGCGATGTTGCCGGAAGTCCGACCGTCGGCCGCCATTTACGGCCACACGCGCAACGTCCCCGGCTTGCCCGACGGCATCCCGATCGCCGGCATGGCGGGCGATCAGCAAAGCGCGCTGTGCGGCCAACTCTGCCTCGCGCCCGGCAGCGCCAAATGCACGTACGGAACCGGCGCGTTCCTGCTGATGCAGACCGGCGCCGAGCGCATTGAATCGCGCAACGGCCTGTTGACCACGGTCGCGTGGCAGGTCGGCGAGGATTTCCACTACGCGTTGGAAGGCAGCGTGTTCATTGCCGGCGCCGCGGTGCAATGGCTGCGCGACGGCCTGGGCATCATCCAGAAAGCCAGCGACGTCGAGGCGTTGGCGCGGAGCGTCCCGGACTCGGGCGGCGTCGTGTTTGTGCCCGCGCTGACGGGATTGGGCGCGCCACATTGGAACCAGGACGCGCGCGGCGTGATCACCGGGCTGACGCGCGGGACGACCAAGGCGCACCTCGCACGGGCGACGCTGGAAGGTATCGCGTTGAGCTGTGCGGACCTGCTGGCGGCGATGGAGCGCGACCTTGGCCGCAAGCTTGTCGAA
>CAINLT010000452.1 GCA_903850505.1 uncultured Myxococcales bacterium
CCTCGGACGCGGCGGCTGGAGTTCCGTCAGCCGCTGAGCGCCCCGCCCGCGCTGCAGAAGCTGTTCGGCAACGCGATGCGCATGGAGGAGCGCGGTCGGTTTGACCCGCAGACGCAGCGCTGGCACTTCCAGATGGTCCCCGACCAGATCATGGGCCAGCCGCTCGGCGAACGTCTGCGGCGCGCCGAGCAGCCGGGACAGCGTGGCATCATCCAAGACCAGCTTCCGCGGCAGCCCGTCGAGCGTGCGAACCCGCTGGATCGTCATGGGATTCATCCCGGCAAAACGCCGGCATGCAAACCCCGCATCGCCGTCGTCAGTCAGGCGACCCGCGGCCGGCAGCACGACGGCGGAATGCACGGCTGCCAGCCACTGCCCAACCCGCCCTTGCAGCACCCGCCGGGGCAGGCGATCGGCCACTTTGATGACAACCTCGCCGACGGCCGCCCGAGCCTGCGCCGTGCCCATGCGCGCAAACCACGCGAGGTCGGGGACCATGTCGAGATCGGTCGGGACGCCCGCGGGAATCACGAACGGGGCAAAATCGCGGTTGTAGCGCACGCTCATCGTCACTTCGTGTTGGGGGGCGGACGATGGTGCGGCGGCCAGCGACAGCACTTGGAGTGCTGCGTAGTTGCGGGCCCATGTCAACGGGAAATCATGCGATCGCGAGCGGGTCGGCTGGTTCTGGGAAAATACCTTGGCCTGCAAGTCGAAGTCCGTAGCCCGCGTCACGCCAGCGCCCAATCCGCTTGACGCTGCCCGTGTTGCGCTGCATTCTCGGCAAACGTGTTTGCGCGCTGCGGCACTTTTCCCACGTCGGAGGGCGACTTGCGCACCGTCTATTCCTGCCTCGCCGTCTTGTTTGTCAGCGCCTGCACCGACAGCGTTGCGACCAGCCATGCCGGCGTCGGCTACCTGCGGGTCACGCCCCTCGCCAGTGTCTGTGCCATTCCTGCTGGCTTCACGGACAACGACGGCGGACTGCCGGTATTCCAAAGCGACCTCACCTTCGCTCGTGCGTACGCCACGCTGACGACAGCGACAAGCGGGTGGCGCGGATGCTGGACGTGGTCGGCAGTCGCGGCTTTCGGCGCGAACTTGCGGCGTTGGGCGGGTATGACACCACGGAAGCTGGCCACTTGATGGCCGAAATTCTCGCGGCGTGACACGCGTCAACCGGAAGGAACAGCCGATGCAACACGTGATGACGCGCAAATTCTTGCTCCTCGGTGCGTTGCTCGCGATCGCGCTTCCCCACACCGTCCGCGCCGCGGAAGTGCGCGCGGCGGTAGCGGCCAACTTCGCCGCGCCGATGATCGAATTGGCCGAGCTGTTCCACAAGCAGACGGGCCACACGGTCGTGACGATCCCCGGGTCGACCGGCAAGCTCGCGACGCAGATTCGCCAAGGCGCGCCTTTTGACGTCTTTCTGGCCGCGGATGAGGCCGCACCGGCAGCGCTGGAAGCTGAAGGGCTTACAGTTCCGGGCACCCGGTTTGTCTACGCGCTCGGGCGCCTGGTTCTCTGGAGTCCAGTCGCCGGATTCGTCGATGCCAACGCGGCGGTCCTGCGGGAGGGCCGCTTCGCCAAGCTCGCCATCGCCGATCCCAAGCTGGCGCCGTATGGGCTCGCCTCCCAGGAAACGCTGACGCGTTTGCAGCTGTGGAACGCCGTCGTGTCCAAGCTCGTCACAGGCGAGAATGTCCAGCAGGCGTACCAGTTTGCCGCCACTGGCAACGCGCAGTTCGCATTTGTCGCGCTCGCGCAGGTCACTGTTCACGGCGTGGTGCGCGAGGGTTCGGCGTGGATCGTGCCGACGAACCTGCACACGCCAATTCGCCAGGCAGCTGTGCTGCTGAAGTCGGCCAAGAATCGCGCGGCGGCAAACGCCTTTCTGCAGTTTCTCAAGCAGCCCAAGACGCTGGACTTGCTGCGCCAAGCGGGGTACGAACCCGCCGACGGGAAGTGAAGCTGCGGTTCCGTCGCCGCACAAAGGTTGTTCTCCAGCATGCAGCTTCCCCTCGATCCCGACGACGTAGCCGCCATTTGGCTGACCCTGCGGTTGGCCGGGCTGGTGACCGTCGTCCTGCTCACGGTTGCCACGCCGCTCGCCTGGTGGCTTGCGCACACCCGGTCGGCGTTTGCGCGCGTTGTCTCCGCGCTCGTGGCCTTGCCACTGGTGCTGCCGCCGACGGTGCTGGGCTTCTACCTACTGCTGGTTCTCGGACCGCACGGCGCCGTCGGCCA
>CAINLT010000453.1 GCA_903850505.1 uncultured Myxococcales bacterium
GCCACTTACGGCGGCGGCACTTGCGATGCGGACTCCGGCAACTGGACCGCCAGCTTCGCCAAGTCCTGCAACGGCCTCTATACGTGCAGCCGCGCCGTCAGCATCACGGGCGACCCCCCCGACCCGAAGGTCGGCTGCAAGAAGGACTTCAAGGCGCACTACCGCTGCGGCAACGAGCCCACGGTCTATGAAGTCAGCGCCGCAGCCCCCGTCACCCAGTGGGTGCAGATCTCGTGCGGCGAAAAAATCACGATTGTTTCTGCAGTCTTTGGCGACACGTGCACCGCGGATGTGGGATCGAACTTCACCTCGAAGTTGCGCGACGCGTGCTCGGGCTTGCGGCGCTGCACACCGGGCGCAACGGGCCGCGCGCTGGCTGGCACGACGCCTGCGTCCAGCTGCGGCACCAGCACGACGGTCGGGTATCTGTGCGGCACCGCCTCCGAAATCATTTCGCAGACTTATGCGGACGGCACGGCGATCGACTTTGCCTGCTCCGCCAACCAGGCCATCTCGCCGCCGTCCGCTATCGGCATTCGCATCGATCACGCGACCTACGGCGACAACTGCGCGAATTCGGCCGCGCTCCAGGACAACTTCTTTCCCCAGGCCGCCGCCAAGTGCACCGGCCAAGTCACCTGCGGCGCGACCGGGCCGTTGCTCGGCCCCACCGATCCGTCGCCCGGCTGCCTGAAGAACATCGACATTGCCTACCACTGCGGCGACGACTCCACGGCGAAAACGGTCCACATCGGCGGCGAAGCGGGCGGCTTGCCTTGGTCTTTGACCTGCCTTCCGGCGATGCACATCGTCTCCGCGAGCTACGGCGCCAACTGCGGCGCTCCGGTCAACAACGCCACCGCTGCGATCGCGGCCGCGTGCAAGGGCAAAGAACCGGAGTGCACCATCAAGCCCTCCGACCTCGGCGATCCCGCTTCCGGCTGCGGCAAGGACTTCGACGTCAAGTACACCTGCGGCCCGGATCCCGCCGTAATCGAACTCAACCTCAAGGCGGGAACGTACGAAGGGGAGTCGCGGTCGCTCATGTGCAACCTCCCAAAGACACCTTACGCCAAGAAGGCCTGCATTCCCAAGAACTGCGTCGGCACGGAGCGGCGCACGGCCGACATGACCTGCGTCAAGGACCTGACGCGCACGGTGATCCCGGCGTTCCTGGATACCGACCGGGCCGACATCTACTACTCCGAAGTGGCCCACTCGAACTACGTGCCTCTTCTGGACGCCGTACCGACCTTGTCCGAGGACACGCCGCACAGTTGGGGCCTTCAGTTCAACTTTGGGGCAGCGCTCCCGGGCAAGGCTGGGGACACGCTGGCCGAAGCCGGACTCTGGCTGCAGGACGAGTTCACGCCGAACAGCGGCGGGGACGTCGTCTACGGCTTTCGCTGCCTCGTCGGCTACGTGCCGCTGCGGCGCTATGATGCGAACTCGACCATGTCCTTCAGGGGCACACCGAAGTCCTTTGGGGACGGGCAGACTGCCGACTTGTTGGTCGGCGAAGTCACCGACTCGATCCTGCCCAAGGCGTGTTTTGACAGCAATCCGCCGTCGTGGCGCGACGCAGCCAAGCGCTTGGGCGTCGCGGAGTCGGACGTCCGCGGCAAGTACACGCTGACGCGCTCGAGGTTGAAAGTGTCCTTCGATCCAAAAGGCAAGACCGTGGCGTTGCGCACGGCCGGGACGACGTCGGACACGGCGCTGGTGCCCAATCCGGTCGGCTTCTTCTACACGCCGAGCAAGCTGTGGGTGAACTTCATCGACTACTTCAACCAGACGGTCGTCAAGACCAAGACGGACGTTACCGTCAGCATCAAGCAGTCGAACGACATCGTGATGGCCGCAAGCGAGGCGCAGTTCCGCAATCCCGAGTTCTCGCTGAGTCTGTACGACGTCGCGCCGCAGCCCAATCTGGAGATCAACTTTGGCTGGACCAAGACGGGCGACTCGCCTGGCCGCAATCCGTTCTCGCCGACCGCCACGCCGCTGTCCACGACCGTCAAGACGCTGAGCCAGCGCAATTTGGGAGCGACGGTGGAAATCGCCTCCGCGGTGGATTACGACGCCGGACTCAAGGCGAATGGCTGGGTGTCGTCGGCGAATTCGCTGACTTTGGGTAAAGTGGCGGGCACCATTTTGGGCGCCGGTTCGCCCACCGGTGAGTCCTTGCGGATTGTCGTGCCGTTCAGCGAGACCGCGCGCCTCCGCGTGTTCCGCCTGAGCACGACCAACGCCGGTTGGCTGATCAAGAACGGCGAC
>CAINLT010000454.1 GCA_903850505.1 uncultured Myxococcales bacterium
ATCCCGTGACGTGCACGGCGAGCGATCAGTGCCACAGCGCCGGCAGCTGCAATGTCGCCACCGGTACGTGCAGCAACCCGAACAAGGCTGACGGCACCGCGTGCAGCGACGGCAACGCGTGCACCCAGACCGATACCTGCCAGATCGGCGTTTGCACAGGCGCAAATCCCGTGACGTGCACGGCGAGCGATCAGTGCCACAGCGCCGGCAGCTGCAACGCATCCACCGGCACGTGTAGCGATCCCAGCGCCGCCAACGGCACCGCGTGCAGCGACGGCAACGCCTGCACCCAGAGCGACACCTGCCAGGCGGGCACCTGCACCGGCGCAAATCCCGTGACCTGCACGGCGAGCGATCAGTGCCACACGGCCGGAACTTGCGACCCAGCAAGCGGCACGTGCAGCAACCCGGGCAACGTCGACGGCGCCGCTTGCGATGACGGCAACGCGTGCACGGTCGGCGATGCCTGCGCGAGCAGCGTGTGCGCCGCAGGTCCTGCTCTCGGCTGCGACGACGGCGTTCTCTGCACCGACGACGCCTGCGCGCCCGCGAGCGGGTGCACGCATGCGGCCAATGCGCTGGCGTGCTCGGATGGCAGCGCTTGCACCTTGGGCGACCATTGCGGCGGCGGCGCCTGCCTCTCCGGCGCGCCCGCGGACTGCAAGGACGACAACGTTTGCACGGACGACAGCTGCGCCGCCCTGACGGGATGCGTGCATTTGGCCAACAGCGCGACGTGCTCGGATGGCGACGTGTGCACGACCGGTGAGGCCTGCGCCAACAGCGCCTGCCAGGGCGCGAGCCCCACGAACTGCGATGACGGCAACGTCTGCACCGATGACGCCTGCGCGCCGGGCACCGGCTGCGGCCATGCCGCCAACACCGCCTTCTGCAGCGACGGCAACGCGTGCACAACCGGCGACAAATGCAGCGCAACCGCCTGCATCGCGACAGGCGTCCCCAACTGCGACGATGGCAACCCATGCACGGATGACGCTTGCGCCGCCGTCAGCGGTTGCACGCACACAGCCAACACCCTGCCCTGCAGCGACGGCAACGCGTGCACGGACGGCGATGTCTGCACGGCGGGCGCCTGCGTGCCCACCGCCGCCAAAGTCTGCAATGACGGCAACCCGTGCACGGATGACGCGTGCGACGTGGTCAGCGGCTGCCTCGCCGGCGCCAATGCCGCGGCCTGCAACGACGGCAATGCATGCACAAGCGGCGATTTGTGCGTCAATGGCGCGTGCTTGGGCGGCGCCACCGTCGGCTGCGACGACAACAACGCGTGCACGACGGACAGCTGCGACGCCGCGAGCGGCTGCACGCATACGCCCGGCGTCGGCGCGTGCGATGACGGCGACCCGTGCACCACCGGGGACACGTGCGGCGGCGGCGCATGCATCGGCGGCCAAGCCAACGGCTGCGATGACAGCAACGCGTGCACCAGTGACAGTTGCGCCTCCGCCACGGGCTGCGTCCACCTTGCCTCTGCCGGCACATGCAGCGACGGTTCCGCGTGCACGATTGACGACGCGTGCCAGGGCGGCGAATGCGTCGGCACTGCGCTCCAGGACTGCAACGACGGCAATCCGTGCACCAGCGACGATTGCACCGACCTGAACGGTGGATGCGCCCACGTCGCCAACACCCTGCCCTGCGACGACGGCAACGCCTGCACCGCGGGCGACTTGTGCGGCGGCGCGGCGTGCCTCGCGGGCAGCGCCACCAACTGCGACGACAGCAACCCGTGCACGGACGACGCCTGCAGCACCGCGACCGGCTGCGTGCACCTTGCCAACGCGGCGACGTGCAGCGACGGGGACGCGTGCACCAGCGGCGACGCGTGCGCGCTGGGTTTGTGCGCCGCCTCCACGGGCACCAACTGCGACGATGGCAACGCCTGCACGAACGACAGTTGCCTCGCGAACGCCGGCTGCACCCACAGCGCGGGCTCCGGCAGTTGCGACGATGGCGACGCATGCACGGTCGGCGATCAGTGCGCGGCGGGCGCGTGCGCGTCCAGCGGCATCGCGAACTGCAACGACGGCAATCCGTGCACCGACGATGCCTGCGTCCCAGCCAAGGGGTGCACGCACGTCGACAACATCGAAGCCTGCGACGACGGCCAAGCGTGCACGATGGGCGACCAGTGCGCGGCAGGCAAGTGCGCCGGGGTCGCCGATCCCAACTGCGCCGACGCTGGCGGCGATTCCGCCAATGACACGGCAAGCGACACGGGCGCCGAGGATGCGGCTGACACGAGCGCCGATGCCGCTGCGGATGCCGCCGACGCGGGAACGGACGCGGCGGGCGACACGGGGACCGACGTTGCCGCCGACGTGGACACGGACGCTGCGACTGGCCTGGACACGACGGCTGTCGACGCCGCTACCGGCACCGACGCGACTTCAGTCGGAGGCACGGATACTGCATCGGGCGGAACGGCGGCCGATGCGCCCGTCGCCAGCAAGTCGGGTTGCACGGCAGCGCGGACGGCAACGGGTGGCGCCGATTGGGCGGCGTTGTGCGCTGGCGCTGCCGCCGTCCTGTGGCTCTTCAGGCGTCGGCGCGCTTGAAAGCCTGAATCGACTGGCCGACGTAGTTGCGCCCTTGCATCGCCTGCCAACGCAGGAGCGCGCGGTCGGCCGTGGCCTGCGCCAGCGCGCGCGACTCCGCGATGATGTCCGTGGCGCGGCCAAACTCGATCGGCAGATAGCTCGTCGGCTTGGTCTCCATGATGGCGTCCACGATCAGCTGCTCAGAATTGCCAGCCGTGTGAAACAGCATGAACGTGGAGCGATAGCCGTCCACTGAGCGCTGGATCGGATTGATGCCCTGTAGCAGCGCGCCAATGCGCCCCGGGAACATCGGCTTGGGCGCCGGTTCGGACCGCGGCGGCGGCACGATGTTGGACGCGATGACGAGATCCGCACCTTCCGAGAGAATCGGCCCGTCGGGGACGTTGTCGGAAATGCCGCCATCCACGTAGCGCCGCAGCTTGCCCGCGACCGGGTCCATCGTCGTCGTCGGTCCGAATACGGTCGGAAACGACCCGCTCGCCGTCGTACCCAGCGCGACGTTGATGCCGCGAATCGCCGTTGTCTCCGCCGCGGCGATGTCGCACGCGACCGGCAGGAACACCGTGTCGAGGTCTTCCAGCCAGTGGTCGCCCACGTCCCACTTCACCTGCATACCGATGACTGACGAATTGATGATCGCGCCCTGAACGGCGAACGCGAGCCGCGGGCCAGCCTTGACGAGCTTGCGCAGGCCTTCTTCACCCGCCACGCAATAATACGCGCCAACCATCGAACCGAAGCTGACGCCGGCGACGATGTCGATTGGGATGTTCCGCGCCAGCAGTTCTTCAATGAGCGCAACGTGGGCATAGCCCCAAGCGCCGCCACCGCCCAACGCCAAGCCAACGGTGCGGTCGCTGACGTTGCGCGCCCATTTGTCCAGCGCGCGCCGATTGCCCTCGCTCCACGCGGAAATCGGCTGGTCCAGATCCTTCTGGTTGAGCCGCACACGCGCCGCGCCGACCGGGAGCACATGCGGACGCACGGAAATCCCCGTTTCCGGCATGAGCACGGATTCGCACAGCCGTACGGAATCGCGCAGCCCCGGCAGCGGCGTCACATCGCCCGGCAGCCGCAGGGAGGCCAGCTTGGTGGCATGGGCCGCCCAGTTCGCGCTGGCCTCGGCATCGGCGGCCGTCAGATCCAGCAGCAGGTAGTCCATTTCCTTGCGCAGAGCGACCGCCAGCGCAGAGTCCAGGAACGCGTCCGGATCCGGCCCCACCGTGACGTGCACCAGGCCATCCTGATCGGCCGGCGGCACCGGGCCCAGCGGGTCAGGCGCGGTCGCCACAACATGCACGATGCCCACGCGATCGCCGTGATTGCGCACCAGCGCCTCGCCCAGCGCGCGCGTCAACTTCTCCAGCGGCCAGCCGTCCGGACCGTGAATTGCCACCAGTTCAACGTTCACATCCTCGTGCTGGGTCGCCGCCGCCACCACCGATTCCAGCTCCGGATGCGCGGCCGACAGCAGCGCGCGCCGGAACGCCGTCGACTCCGCCATCGCCAGATGCAAGTCCGTCGCCTTGAGGCACGCGAGCACCGCCCCGTCGCCCGCCATCACCCGCGATCGGGTCGCCTGGCCCAGCACCACGGCCGTCTCGCCAAAAGTATCGCCCGGCCGCAATTGCCGGCGGATGGTCAGCTTGCCCTGGGCATCGCGGGCAAAATCCTGCAGGCGACCGCCGCGCACAACGTAGAATGCGTTCGCTTCGCTCCCCTCGTCGTAGACAAGCTCGCCCTGCTGGAGATGCAATTCCGTGGCTTTCTCGGCCAGCGCGGTCAATTGCCGCAGCGGCACGTGCTGAAAGAGCGCCGACCTGCGCAAAGCGGTGACGATGGGCTTTGTGTGCTCCAAGGAACGCGACATTCGGACCTCCAAAATTGAAGGCAGAATCTAGCATTGCCCCGTGCCGCGTGTCATCTGCCGCGTTCGTCGTGCGGCGTGCGGCGACCGCTATTCCAGCGTCGCGGTGAACAGCAGCGTCGCGCCAGCCGTCAGCGGCTTCTCGAAGACGATGCGGCGGCCCTTGACCTGCGCGCTCCCGCCGTCCGGGCAGTCAAAACTCGCGAGTCGATCGCCGAATTCCAGCGAAAACCGCGGCGCGTCCCGCTTGCCGACGTGAATCGTACCTTGATAACCCTTGCCCGGCACGTAGTGGGCGTCCACCGTCGTGCCTTCGCGACCGCGCCAGAAATCGCCCGCCGCCGTGATGCGCGCCACGCGCAGGTCAAAAGTCAGCGCGCGGGCCAGGAACCGCTGCATCGTGTCCAGCTTGACCGCGAGGTTGTTGGCGTTGGTCCCGACGCCATAAGACGGGTGCAGCAGGTACGTGCTCCAGCCGTTGTTGCGCATGTTCTCTATCAGCGCCCAGGTCCAGCGCCCCATGAAGATGCTCGCGTTGGCGGCTTGGAGCTCCCAGCGCGTGAACGTGCCATCGTCCAGCGTGTCGCCGAGGCCATCTTCCTGGACGATCGGGAAGCTGAACACGTCGCCGACGCCGCCGGCTTCCCGCAGCCCGGTGTTGCGCGGCACGTAGGTCGGCAGCGTGCCGAGGACGTCGCCCATGGAGAAGCTGGAATCGTAGACAATGCCGAGCCCTTCCAGGTCTTTGTACAGCGTCGCCGGCGTCTGCAGGTACGGCGTCCGCCACGCGCGAATCGGCTGATCCTTGGGCAGCAGGCTCTCCAGGATCTCCTTGCTCACGCGCACTTCGCCGCAGACCGTCGGCGACGTTGGGTCGTAGCTCGCCTTCGTCTCCGTGCACGTGCCCGCCGGCATCGATTGCATGTCCTTGTGCAGCACCGAATGCGCCGCTTCCGGGCACGAACCGAGCGCGCACAGCCCGTCGACAATACCGGGATTGAAATACCCGACGTAGTAATCCGTCGTGACGAAATAGCTGCCGAGAATTCCGAGATTCTTCTCAATCTGCGCCGCCTGCAGCGCGCCCGCGTCGCCCCACTTGGGATTGGCGTTGTGGGAATCCGGCGCATCGATGTCATGCGTTGAGATCAGCAACGTCGATTCCACGCCCGGCACCGTGTGCTTCCAGACCGCATGACCGTGCGCCGCCTCCTGGGCAATTGCCCGCAGGATGCCCACGCCGATGTCGCGCCCCGGTGAGAAGCAGTTGAGGTCGCACGTCGAAACGGCGCCCTGCAGCGGATCCCAGCCGAACGTGTAGACCGCGCCCTTGCCCAGCGGCCGCCGCAGCCACGTCGCGCCGCGGGGCTGCCCCTGATGCTTGGCCACGCCAAATGCCTGCGTCCCCGCCTTCACATCCGGCACGTACGTCAGCACTTCGGCCGGCGGCGGATTCTCAAAGCGCGGAATCACGTTGATCTGCCGTTCCGTCGGACTGTCGAGGTAGTACGTCGCCGGCACATTCGGAATCACGTCGATCTGGTCGACGTCCAACGTCTGCGTCACCGTGGCCACGCCAGCGAGGTCGAGGAACGCCGCGCCGTGCGAGCCCGCCACCGGCGCTGCGCCGTTCTCCGACCAAGGCATGACCGGCTTGTTCCACACGAGCGTGCCGCCCGCACTGACCCATGCGCGCAACGCGGCGAGTTCGTCCGTCGTCGCATCCGGCGTCCCAGCCGCGCCCTTGGCAAAGAACGACTCGTCCACGTAGCCGGGAATCAGGATAATCGTGTACGCCGACAAGTCATTGGCGAACAGCTTGTTCCAGTCAAATTGCGCGTTCAGCGCCTCCGCGTCCGGCGCGTCAAACGCCAGCCCCGACTGGTTCAGACCGTCGATCGCGGATCGCACGGGCTCGCGGTTCAGGTCCTTGAAATCCGCTGGCACGTCCGTCCAGACCTGTTGCGGCATCACGATGCGCAGCTTCGCCGTTGTCGCGGTCACGTCCGTCAGGTTGTCGACCGTGCCATCGCAGTCGTCATCCAGGCCGTTCTTGGACTCCGGCATGACCGGCGGCGTGAGGCACTGCTTGACGAGGCCCTGGCAGCCGGCAAATCCGCTGCCGCACGTGCCTTTCGCGTCGGTCGTGCAGGCGTTGCTGGCGATCGGCAGGAGCACGTCGGTCAAGCCGTCGCAGTCGTTGTCGAGACCGTCACACGTGGACTCAATTTCTTCGTAGCCCGGATCGCCCGGGTGAATCGAGCAGGTCTCGACCGGAACCGTGTCGTCGCAACCGGCGGCGGACGCCAACAGCAGCGCCATCAGCACGAAAAACCGGGTCATGTTCCCGTCCAAATTGCCGCGCCTTTTCACCTGCACTCCTGACCTCCCGCGCAGGCATAACCCCGCACGCACGCATCGAACCTACGCGTGAAGTTTGGGCCCCACCCGGGGACGCGTCAAGCAACACGTGCGCGCGCCCTATTCGGGCGTCATCGGGCCATCGCCGTGGACAAGGCCAGCGCCAAAAAGGCTGATAATCGCCGGTCCGACCGCAACGGCATCGCCGAGGTCGACGCCGCTGAGCCAAGCGTACACGAGGCGGTCAATCGCGCCGACGATGGCCAGCGCCGTAACCTGTGGCACCGTCGCGCGAATCAGCCCGCGGTCTGCGAGCGATCGCACGAGTTCAACAACGAACTGATCGAGCTGCGTCTGCCGGCTGCGCAGCCAATCGCCAATCGGCCCCGGGCTGCGCTGCTCGCGGTAGAACAGGAGCGTCGCCTCCGGATGCGCGGTCACCGCCGTCGCCAGCGCCGCCGCCAGCAGGTCGTACGCCGCCTGCGTCTCCGCCGCGCTGTCCGCCGCCTCGAGCATCAGTCGCGCATCCAGCAGCGCATCGACAACCGGGTCCAGCGCCGCGCTGACCAAGGCATGGAACAGCGACTCCTTGTCGTCAAAATACAGGTAGAACGTACCGCGGGCCACGCCGGCCTCCGCGACGATTTGCTCAATGCTCGTAGCGACATAGCCCTGCGCGAGGAACAGCGCCTGCGCCGCGCTCTCCAGGTCCGTGCGTTTGCGCGCCTTGTTGTCCTCACGTTTGCCCACACGTCCTCCAAATCCGGTGATAGCAGCGCGCCCAAGGAACGGCAAGTCGCAAAACTGACGGGTCTGACAGTTTTGTTTGCAAGAAACTGACGGTTGTGTCAGTTTCATTGACGCAAGGTTCGCTCGTCGGACCAAAAAAGGCCCGCCCATGCCACTCTCGCCTCAGCGCCGCTACAGCCTGCTCTGCCAATTCTGGAGCCTCGCGTTTGTCGTGACCGGCCTGCTCTTCGCGTTCGCGCCGCGGCAACTGGGCCAGCAGATGGCGGCGGCGGGCGCGCTGCTTGGACTGACGGGCCACGTCGACTGGACGCCCGGGACGCCCTGGCACGTCATCGCGCTCTCGCTCATGTTGACGGTCACGCTGCTGGCTTGGCAAAGCGCGCGGCAGCCGATGGCGCGCGATCCGTACGTGACGCTGCAAGCCGCCAAGGTCTTCAGCACCCTGCTCTTCAGCTATCTGGCGGTGACCGACGGGAGCATTTGGGTCCTTTGCGCCATCACCGACGGAAGCATCGCGCTGAGCCTCTTTCTGGCGCGTCTGTCGCTGCCGACGAGAACGGCGGGCACATCGCCGCGCAGTTCCAGCCCCCACCCGCAGCGCTGAAACCGCAACAACCGGAGGACATCATGGACCTCGCGCAACGGTGGCTCCTGGCGCACGGCGCAGATCGGCAACAGGTGCCCATGCTGGCGGGCATCGCGCGCGCGCGTGTGCGGCGGTATCCGCGACCGGTGAATTGGGCGTGGCCGCTGCTGGTGACCGCGCTGGACTGGCTCGCGCCCCTGTGCGCGTTGGGCGTGCTCCGGCGGGCACGCGCGCTGGCCGACGGGCCATTCGATCAGCTGGAGCAAGTGCTGCAACACCACCGGTGGCACTGGCCGCGGATGGTCTGGCAGCTGGCGCGGCTGCCGCTGTGGGAAGCGCTGTATGGCGGCCCCAGTCCCGTGCCGCCGGATGCGCCCGAAGGACCGGAGCCGCCGCAGGATGCGTTCGACGTGATCGTCATCGGTTCAGGCGCTGGCGGCGCGCCGGTGGCAGCGGTGCTGGCGGAGCGAGGCCTGCGCGTGGTGGTGCTGGAAGCCGGTGGGGAAGTGACGCCGGTGCCGCCGCCGCAAGCGATTGAACGGTATTTTCTGCAGCAGGGGATGGTGCTCTCGCTGGATGGCGGCGCGATGCCGGTCTTTGCCGGGCAAGGACTGGGCGGCACGACGGCGATCAATTCCGGCACGTGCCTGCCGCCGCCGGCCGAATGGCTCGCAGCGTGGGACGCGGCGACCGGCGGTCACTTTGTCGCTGAATTGCCGCCCTACGTTGCCGCGGCGTCCGAGCGCATCGGCGTGACGGTGCCACCGCGCAACCTGCTGGGCGCGTCGGCCGCGCTTTTCGATCAGGGCCTCCACGCGCTCGGGCGCACTGACGCGTACGTGCTCCCGCGCAACGCCCCGCGCTGCGTCGGCGCCGGCGTCTGCTGTTTTGGCTGTCCCAGCGGCGCCAAGCAGAGCACAGATCGCAGCTTTCTCCCGTCGGCGCGCAGCCACGGCGCCGTGATCCTCAGCCATACGCGGGCCACCGCGATTGCCGAAACCACGCACGGCGTGACCGTCACCGTTGCCACCGCCGATGGCCCGCACGAACTGCGCGCGCGCCACCTCGTCATCTCCGCTGGCGCACTGCTGACGCCCGGGTTGATTCGCCGCAACCGGCTGGGGCCGCATTGGCGTGTTGCGGGCAACCACCTGAAGATCCATCCGGCGGCCAAGGTCTTTGCCCTTTTTACCCAGACGGTCGGCGGCGAGGTCGGCGTGCCGCAGGCTTTGGGCTACCAGCCGCCCGAGCTGCCGCGCATCGTCCTGGAAGGCATCTTCACGCCCAGAAGCACTGTCGCGCCGCTACTCGCCGCCGCGGGTCGCCGCGCGGATTGGTGGCTTGAGCGCTTTGACCACCTCGCCACATTTGGCCTGATGGTGCGCGATCGCGGATTCGGAACGGTGCGGGAAATCGCCGGGCGGCCAATCCTGCGCTACCGGTTGCACCCCGACGACATGCGCGACATGGCCACGGGTCTGCGCTTGATCGGCGAGGCGTTCTTTGCCGCCGGTGCCACTGCGATCCTCCTGCCGCTCTCCGGCGGGCCGCACGAAGTCACGAGCCTGGAAGCGCTCCGGCAAATCCCGCTGGACGCGTTCACGCCGGCGCGCCTCGTCGCGAGCGGCTTTCATCCGCAAGGAACGGCGGGCATCGGCCGCGTTGTCGACGTCGATTTGCGGCTGACCGCGCGCATCTCAGTCTGCGATGCGTCCGTGATGCCCGATTCGCCGGGCGTCAATCCGCAAGTGACGGTGATGGCGCTGTCGCTGCGGTTGGCGGATCGCTTGACGGCCGAGTTGCAGGCGCCGATCAGAAGCGAAACTGCAGATCCAGCCCGCCACCCAGACCGTGATCGTTGGAGTGCGCGGACTGGTAGCTGACGCGCGCGCCGGCCCACAGCCAATCCGTCAGACGGCGCTGGACGCGGTAGCGCAGCATTTCGCCCCACGCGCCCTGATTCGGCTCGGTCGTCAGTTCGACTTCCATCCACATCGGCCACTCGGGCAGCGCCGCGGAGTGGACGGACGCGAGCACGTGACCGCCGACGCCGCCGGTGAAGCCCGTTTCCAAGCGCAAATGCGTCGCGCGCTCACCGCCGAATCGGACAAACGCCGCGCCGCCGCCGCGAAAGGACGTTTCGTCACCGCCGAGGATGAGCCGACCGCCAAGCGCGACGTCGCGACTGACGCTGAACGAAACGTCCGCCCAACCGCGGTCGAATCCGACGGCAACCGGCGCACCGTTGGTGCCCGCCGCCGTTCCACGCAAGCGTCCCACGCCGACTTCCAGGTATTCGACGCCGCGCAGCAGCCAGAACCGCCAGCTCGCGCGAAAGTCAGCGAAGCGCGGGCCGTTGTCGGCCGCGGTGCCGGCGGTCGGGCCAAAAGAGCGGTAGTCGGTCCACACGCCGGACAGGTTGATCTCATGGCGTCGGCCCTCCAGCGCCTGCGCCGCCAGCCACTCCGCGGTCGCGATCTTGGAAGCCCGAACGTAGACCGGATGCGGCACGTCAGCGCTGGCGAACTGCACGGATCGCACGCCGTGCTGGTCAATCGCCTCAACCCAATAGGCAAAGCCGGGGTCGCGCGCCAGCGTTGCGGGCACCGTCGCCTGCCAGCCGCCCGCGCTCGAGAGCCGCACGGGCAGGTCCACCCAGCCGCCCGCGCTCAGGCTGCGGACGTGCACGATCGCCGATGCCAGCTCCGCCGTTTCGGTGATGGTGAAATCGATGTTCACCGGCTGGTCCTCGGCCGCCATCGCCAACGGCGTGTGACCCAGCGTCGGTTCGGCCCAAGCCGGCACCGCGCCCAGAAGCAGACCAAGAAGCAGGATACACTTCATCATCGTCGTCTTCATGGTTTGCCTCCTCACCAGCGCAACGTCAGGCCGCCGCCCGCGCTCATGCCCACGTGTTCGATTGTCCGCAGGTTGTAGCCCAGCCGCCCGGTCAGTCCGAAGGCGTCGGTCGACCACCAGGTCGCCTCGTAGATCAGCCGCAAGCCAATGTCCGACGCGACGGGCCGGTTGGTCGCTTCAATCAGCACGGTCATCGGCAACCGCTCGACAACGGTTGTCGTGAGCGCCAGGGAGCCCGCGCGGCCCATGTCCGCCATCGTCGAGCCGCCAATGCGCAGGTTTGTGCCGCGCTCCGAACCGAGACGCAAATACGCTTCCACGCCGGCGTCCAAGCCATCATTGCTCTGCGATCCCGACACGCCCACCACCAGCCGCCCCAGCACATGCACAACGGGATGCAGCGCCAGTTCCGCGGAAAGCCAGGCATATTTGAAGCTCGCGGAGTGCACGTTCATCGTGTCGTTGCGCAGCACGGGAAGCCCCGCGCGCGGGCCTGTCGTGTGCACCTGACGCACGCCCGCGGTCGTGAATTGGTCGACCGGCGCCACCGCACCACCCACGCCGTTCATGACGCCATAGCCGATGCCAAACGCGTAGAGCCAACCCGGATCCTGGAGCCGGTAGATCAACTCAGCCTCGCCCGCCACTTCGCGGTCATCGCCGCGGAACCGGTTGAAGTCGACGTACTCGCCGCCAATGCGAAACGTCGTCGAGTGCGGCGCGTATTTGCCCTGCGCGGCCAACGGCGGCTGCACCTCGATCTCCAGCGGCGCTTGGGCCGAGCCAAAACGCAGGTTGCCGCCCTCCACGAGCGCCACTTCGACCGTGTACTGCAGGCCCACGGCGTCCGCCGTGAAGGCATCGGGCAGCCGGAGCCGGCGCTGCAGACGCCCCGATTGCTCCGGGCGAAACAGCTCATACGCGCCGTCGCCCGTGCGGCGGACGTGCACGCGAATGTCCGTGACCGCCGACCAGTCCGCGGCGGCAAAGGCCAGCCACACTTCTTCCCCGACGCGCACCGGCCCCGGCGTCCGGTGTTCGATGACGGGCGACCGCGCTGTCGTTCGCCCCGTCGCTCCCTTGGTCTCCGCCGACCAAATGTTCAGCTCCGCGCGTACCGCCTGCGTGTACCGGCTGGTCGGCCACTCGTTGAGGAACGCCCGCCAAATCAGGATCCGCTCCTGCGGCGTCTTGCCCAGCGTCTGGCGAAAAGCCGCTGTAACTGCCGTCGTCTCCGCGTCGGTGCCCTTGACCGCAGCGGTCGGCGCACAGGCAGGGCACGCCGGGCAATTCGCCGCAGTCTGGTCTGGCGTCGTCGGCGCCGGCGTGTTCTGGGCTACCGGCGCGACTGCCGCCACGCGCAGAGGCTCGTACTGCACAGGGTCGCCGGTGTGGAGCAGCTGCAGCATCGCCGGCGGCGGTCGCACGATGCTCAGCGCACCTGCGACTTCTTCCACCCGGACGCGCCCAACGAGAAACCGGTCCTCGATGGTGACGCCCGTAACCGGATGACGGGCGCGGATCATCCGATAGAGCGCGACTTCCGCGCCCGGCTCCAGCCCCTGATACGCGCCGACGTCCAACACAACTTCCGCGGCGTTGATGGCGACGATCGTCGCTTGGCCGTCCTTGCGCGCCGGAACCGCGGGCTCAAGCACCTTGGCATGGGGCCGCGCGTGCGCGTCCACCGGTGGGAGCAGCCCCACCACGCTGAGCATCAGGGCCATAGGCCACAAACCATGCCGTTTCATGCATCCTCCCCGCCGCTGGACATCGGCACGTCTGGCGAATTGCTCGCGTTGCGTGTGCAATGGCTATGATTGCAAGGTGCGTGCCAAGAGCGCAATGGCTCGCACGATCACGATTCTCCGCGAAATCCGCAAGAATCGCCGGCGAAACGGCGTAGACGCCATCCACATATGGCGGGCGGGTACTCCAACGGATCGCTAGTCGAGCTGGAATTCCTCGCGCCAGTCCGCCAAGTCTTGCCAGCGCGGCTGCGCGGTTTTTTCCAGCAGGAAATTGCCGATGCTGAGGTAGTCGATCCCGGAGCGCATGAAGCAGCGGTAGGCGTCCTCCGGCGTGCAGATGATCGGCTCGCCGCGCACGTTGAAGCTGGTGTTGATGAGGATGCCGTAGCCCGTTTGCCGCTCAAACGCCGTCAACAGCGCGTGGTAGCGCGGATTTGTCGCAGCGCTCACGGACTGCACGCGGGCCGAATAATCGACGTGCGTGATGGCCGGCACGTCCGAGCGCGGCCGATTGACGCGCGTCTGTGGATCCAGCGCGTCCTCGTCGCCCTCGGGCGGCAGGCGGCGACTCTCCACCACGTCGGCGACAAGCAGCATGTACGGCGACGGCCGGTCGAGATCGAAGAATTCACCGATCCGCTCTTCCAGCACTGACGGCGCAAATGGCCGAAAGCTCTCGCGGAATTTGATCTTCAGGTTCATCACCGACTGCATCTTGGCGGAACGCGCGTCGCCGATGATGGAGCGGTTGCCCAGCGCGCGCGGGCCAAATTCCATGCGTCCTTGGCACAAGCCGATGACGTTTTCATCGGCGATCAGCTTGGCAAGCTCCACCGGCCATTGCGCATCCGTCAGCTCGCGGTGCGGGTAGCCCTTGGCCTGGAGCCATTCCCGCACGTCGTCGTCGGCAAACTGCGGCCCCAGCAGCGCCCCTTGCATCTGGTCGGTCTTGCCGTCCGCCTGCCGCGTGTTGCCCTGCACGTTGTGCCACACGGCCAGCGCCGCGCCCAGCGCGCCACCGGCATCGCCCGCCGCGGGCTGGATCCACACGTCGTCAAAGATGCCCGCACGCAGCAGCTTGCCATTGGCCACGCAATTCAGCGCCACGCCGCCCGCGAGGCACAGGTTCTTCTTGCCCGTCAGCTCCCGCGCGTGCCGCGCCATCGTCAGCACGATCCGCTCGGTCACTTCCTGAATCGACGCCGCCAGGTCGCATTCCCGCTGGCTCAGCTTGGCCTCGGGCGCGCGCGCCGGTCCGCCAAACAGCGCGGCGAACTTGCGGTTGGTCATCGTCAGGCCGTCCAGGTAGCCGAAATACGCAAGGTGGAGGCGGAACGAGCCGTCAGGCCGCAGTTCCAGCAGCTTGTCGAGGATCGTCTGCGCGTAGATCGGCCGACCGTACGGCGCGAGTCCCATGAGCTTGTACTCGCCGGAATTGACGCGGAACCCGCAGAAATACGTGAACGCGGAGTAGAGCAGCCCCAGCGAATGCGGAAAATCAAGGCTCTGCACCAGCCGCAGCTTGTGGCCTTCGCCCACGCCCAGCGTCGCCGTCGCCCATTCACCCACACCATCCAGCGTCAGCACGGCCGCTTCCTGAAACGGCGACGGGTAGAACGCGCTCGCGGCATGCGATTCGTGATGCTCGGGATAATACAGTTCGCCCGGCGGCTCCGCGCCACACTGCTCCAGCGCCGTCAGGATCGCCGGCTCAATCCACAGCTTCTCGCGCAGCCACAGTGGCACCGCCTGCATGAACTGCGTCAGCCCGTGCGGCGCCACCGCCAGGCTCGTCTCCAGGATGCGGTGGAACTTGAGAATCGGCTTGTCATAGAACGCGACCGCGTCCAGCTTCTTGACGCCCGCTTCCGCCAGGCAATAGCGCACCGCGTTGTGGGGAAAAGCTGCGTCGTGCTTCTTGCGGGTAAAACGCTCCTCTTGCGCGGCCGCAACGATCTTGCCGTCGACGAGAATGCTCGCCGCGGAATCATGGTAATAGCATGAAATACCGAGAATATTCACGATCAGAAGGGTCGCTTGCGGCGCTCGGGCGCGTCGTCGGTGGCGGGGCGAGTGGTCCAGAAGCTGGGCGTTTGCGCGGACCAGGTGCGGTGCAACGGGTCGCGGCTGCCGCGACGCATGAGCAAGCCAAAAGGCGTGATGATGAGGAAGTAGATCGGCACGAGAAAGAGATACGTGAGCACCGTGCCGACGCCGCGGGCAAACGCTTCCATGGCGGCGCTGAAGCGGGCGTAGACGACGTGCGGCGAGACGAGCGCGGCCAGCAGCGTCGTGCCGCCGATGACGGCGACGACCGTGGCCATCGCGGGGTGGCGGAGGAACCAGAAGCCGCTGGCGACCGCGAGCGCGATGCCCCCGCGCGTGACGCCGTGCATGCGAAGCGCGCCCGCCGCGTCTGCGCGTGCGGTGCCGCCCACGCTTGCGCGCCAGGGCCAAATTGCCATCGCCGCTTCCCTGCGACCGGCTGATACCGCCATGCTGCTGCCTCCGCTTTCGACCCGCGTCGAGAAGTCGCAGCGATTCTAGGGCCAGCGTCCCGTTGCGGCAACTCCAACGCGCGCCCGTCCACAGCACCAGCGCGCCACCTGCCGACGGCCCCGCACGTTCCCGCCAAACGCGACAATTGCCGCCTTTCCCGCTAATGTTGGGCACCGGGCGGCATCGCCTGAAGGATTGCGGAGCGGCGTTGAAGTACCGAAGCGAGATCGATGGCCTGCGCGCGCTCGCGGTCGTCCCGGTCGTCCTCTTCCACGCCGGCTACACGTGGTGCCGCGGCGGCTACGTCGGCGTCGACGTCTTCTTCGTCATCAGCGGCTATCTCATCTCCACGATCATCCTGGACGACTTCGCAAAGGACCGTTTCTCCCTCCTGACGTTCTACGAGCGGCGCGCCAAGCGCATCCTGCCCGCGCTTGTCGCGGTGATCCTCGCCTGTCTCGCAACCGGGTGGTTCCTGATGCTGCCCGCGCAGTACGCGGAGCTCGGCCAGGGCGTCGCGGCGGTCGCGCTCTTCGCGTCCAACATGCTGTTCTGGGGCCAGACCGGGTATTTCGCGCCGGCTGCCGAACAGAATCCGCTGTTGCACACCTGGAGCCTGGCCGTGGAGGAGCAGTTCTACTTGCTGTTTCCCATCCTCCTCGTCGCACTCGTGAAGCGGTTCCGCGCGCGCACGCTGGCGATCCTGATCCTCGGCTTCTGTCTCTCGCTGGGCATTGCCGAGTGGGCCTCGCGCACGTACCCAGGCGCGGCCTTCTTCTTCGCGCCGTTCCGGGCGTGGGAATTGCTGATGGGCGCGATTGCTGCCTGGGTGATGCGCCACCGACCGGAAGTGCAGCGCTGGCGCTGGGGCGGACTGGCAGCGGCGCTCGGTCTGCTCGGCTTGCTCGCGGCGATGGCGCTGTTTGAGGATACGACGCGCAATCCCAGCCTCTTCACGCTGCTTCCGACCGCTGGCACGACGGCGATTATCCTCTGGGCGACGCCGGCGACGTTCGCGGGGCGATTCCTGTCGACGCGGCCGTTGGTGCTCGTGGGCTTGGCCTCCTATTCCCTGTACCTGTGGCACCAGCCGGCTTTCGCTTTTGCGCGGTTGGTGTATTCCGGGCAGGCGCCGCGGCCGTTCGTCGCCGCGCTTCTGGCCGGCCTCGTGCCGGTGACCTACGTCAGCTATCGCTTCGTCGAAGGGCCATTTCGCGGCAAATTGGCCGCCACGCGCCGGACCGTGCTCCGGGTCGCCGTCGCCGTGAGCGTCGCGCTCGTTGCGGCTGGCCTGACGCTGCACTGGGCGAACGGTTTCCCGGCGCGCTTTACCGTCGCAGCCACGGTGATCCCGCCCCAGCGCGGCGACAGCGTCGGCTGCCACGACCGCTACACCGCCGAACAAGTCGGCCGCGGCGATCTCTGCCGCATCGGCAAGCCGGACGGCAACGCGAGCGTCGCGCTGCTCGGGGACTCCCACGCGGGCATGTTGAACGGCGTCCTGAGCTCGGTCCTCGCAGCCCACGGCGCGACCGGCGTCACCGTCAGCGGCGGATGGTGCGCGCCCTTGGCGGATTTTCGCGCCGAGGACAACAAGGAGCCCTACTGCGTGCCGCTGATGACGGAGGCCCTGAAGTTTGCGACACAGCACGCTGAGATTCAGACGGTGGTCCTCGCCGCGGAGTGGGCCGGCTACACCGAGGGCTTCCGGTGGGGTTCCCTCCCGCGCGCGTTCGTGGACAGCACATCGCGCGATGCCCGCGTCGCCGAGAATCCCGCCGTCTTTTCGCGGGCGCTCGCGCGGACCGTCGCTCAGCTGAAAGCCGCCGGGAAGCGCGTGGTGATCGTCCGCAGCGTGCCGGAACACGAGTTTGACGTGCCCAACGCGCTGGTGCGCCAGCGGGTCTTTCCCGGACTGGTGCCGCTTCACGCGCGGACGTCCCAAGCGCAGTATCAGGCGCGCAACCGCAGCGCCGAGGCGGCATTTGCCCGCCTGACTGGCGTGACATTCGTGGATCCGGCGGCGATTCTCT
Organism: uncultured Myxococcales bacterium; assembly: GCA_903850505.1. Lineage (GTDB taxonomy): Bacteria > Myxococcota_A > UBA9042 > UBA9042 > UBA9042 > CAIYBN01. The sequence continues at coordinate 17,289 of CAINLT010000454.1, forward strand.
GCCCGGTCGCGGCGGGCTGCACAATCGCCGACACCAACGGCGCGTCGCTGTATGCGGACGGAAGCCACCTGTCTGACATCGGCGCTGCCAAGCTCACCGACGCGCTGTCCCGCGCGCTCTTTGCCCAGCCCTGAGATGGGGCAAGTCTCCGGCCCGCGCTACCGAATGAACGCCTCAACCACCCGGTCAAAGGCGCGGTCCTGAAGCGCGTGGACGCGATGCCGCCAGTCCGTGTCCAGCTCGGGGTGCACGCGCGCATACATCTGCCACCAATCCCGCGACGCGCCGCTGACTTGGGGCGCGGCGTGCCACGGCTTCTGGATGGCGTAGTGCACGACCTTGGCCTCGCGCTCAAGCGACCGCTGCAATACGGGATGGCCGCGCAGGAACTGCAGGATGAAGTGCATCAAGTTGTAGCCCGCGGGCAGCCGATGCGCGACCGGCATGGCGTACCAATCGGCGAAAAACGTGTTGAGAAAGCCCTGATCGCCGCCGTCGTACGTCGGCGCCTTGTCGAGCACTTCGACCATCCGGGCGAACGTCTCCGCGGACGGATCCAGCACCATCACGCCGCTGTTGAAACGATCCGGCATCAGGAAATCTGGCGCGGCGGCAAAATACGGTCGCAAGAACAGCTCGTCGATGTTCTGCAGCACCAGCGTGTCGGCATCCAACAGCACGACTTTATCGAATTCCGTCAATTGCCACGCGCGAAGCTTGGCGAAGACGTCGTCAAAACGCGGGAAAAGCGGCTGCGCACCAGCCTTGTGGAGCGGCGCGATGTCGCGGATTTGCCAGCCTTGGGCTTCCAGGCGCGCGCGGGTCGCCTCCGACACGTCCGCTGCGGCCATGGCCACCATCGGCCTGGTCGTACCCGTCGCCTTGAGCGATTCCCCCAGCGCCTCGACGCCGGGAAGGTACGCGTCACCGTTGCAGATCAAAGTCACATAAGCGCAATTCACGATTGCCTCCTTGGGCGCACAGCCACTCGCGCCCCACTCCCGCTCCATGGACGCATGGCGGGCCACTCGGAATCCCAAGGTAGGCGTGGCGCCCCCTTGGTCAAGCGGCTGTGGCTTCGCGCTTGACCGCGCGCGCATGTGCATGCAGGCTTAGGTGCCGCGTACCCTGCCGGCGCCCGGAGATCCCCGTGAAGACGCTACTTTGCACGATTCTTGCCCTCCTCGCCGCCTGCTCGTCGCAGACGACAGCCGACACGGTGAACGTCGATGCGAGCGCGGACGCGAGCGTCGACATCGCCGCGGACGTCACAGTCGGTCAAGCGATTCCACACGGCGACTTCTACATCACCGTGGACGTCGTGCCGTTTGGCGATCTGCTGCTGCCGTTCAAGGCGACGATCACCGCGACGGGCAGCCTCAGCAACGGCGGGACGTTCAACACGTTTGAATTGCGCGCGATTTCCGAGAAGAGCGACCCGATGTTTGTCAGCGACCCCATTGCCACGCTCACCAACGTGCCGGTCGACAAGGGCGGCGGCTTCACCGTTTTGACCGACACGATTGTCTTGCCCGGCAAGGCGTCGCCCACCGGAACGGACGTCCACATCGCCAACTTCGCGCTCAGCGGCACGCTGCACGAGGACGGCACGTTCTGCGGCGACGTAGGCGGCACCGTCCTGGAATTCATCAAGGACATCAAGGGCTCGACGTTCAAGGCGGTCCCGTGGGGCACGCAGGGCGACACGCCGGGCGCCTCGTGCGCCGCAGTCACGGTCAAGCACTACGCGCCGATCGCGACCTGCCCGACGCTCATTGCCGGCGTCAACGACATCGTCAGCGCCGAGCGCAACCGCAAGTTCACCGTCGTGCTGCCCGCGGACGCCACGGCGCAGAACATGCCGGTCGTGTTCCTCTTCCACGGCGTGAACGACGACATGGGCGGCATCCTCAACGAGACGCACTACGCCGACAACCAGAAGACGGAGCCGTTCGTCCTCGTCGTGCCACAGTCCGAGCGCGACGCGACCGGCAAAGCCGTCAGCCAGACCGATTGGGCGTACGGGCTGCACGCGTTTGGCGACGACAATCAGGATCTCGTGTTCTTTGACGACATGCTCAAGTGCGTCAGCCAGCAGTACAAGACGGACGCCAAGCGCGTCTACGTCACCGGCTTCTCCGGCGGCGGCTTGATGACTGTCTTCACATCGTTCGCTCGTGAGAAAGTCATCGCTGCATCGGCACCGTCGTCAGGCGGCTACCTATTCAAGTTTCCGGCCACAACCAACAAGTTTCCCGATCTCGTGACCTGGGGCGGCGGCGGCGACAGCGCGTATGGCCAGAATTTCGACTTGTTCGCCAAGGACTTGATTTCTTTCCTCGTCAGCGACAAGCACTACGTCATCCAGTGCAACCACGACACGGGACACAAGTGGCCCGCGGCGATGACCGCAGCCAACTGGGCGTTCCTCAGCCGCTTCAAGCTCGGCGAAGCGCCGCAACCGTTCGCAGGCGACACGTTGCCAGCGGTGTTCCCGAAGTACTGCACGCTCGCCAAGTAGCGCACGCAAGCCCAATAGCCGCGCACGTCGTCGTTCAGGCGAGAGTTCACAGTCGCCGCATTGCGCCCGATTGAACCGCTCCTATCTTCCGAGAGTCTTGGGGTGTCCGGCACCTTACATCGGAGATCTATCAATGAGAATCAATGCTTTTTCGGCCGTCACCGGCTATTTTTGGCGTTTTTCTTTGGTCTCTTTCAGCGCTGCCTGCCTCCCCTTGGCACTCTCAGCGTGCGGGACAACAGCGGCGGCCGGCGAGGACTCGGGAGGCACGTCAGACGTCGATGCGCAGGCAAGTGATTCAGCCGCCGGGACGGACGCGGCGGCGGTCGACAGCCAACCGGATGTCCCGACCGACGTTCACGCGGACGTTGCGGACGCCGATGACAGCGGTCCGGCCCTCGACGCGGCCGAAACAGATGCCGCCATCGATCCGCCCGACGTGGGCGTTGATGCCGTTGAAGCGGATACCGGCGTCGCATGCCAAGCCGCCAAGGACTGCAACGACGGGAACTTCTGCACCGACGACAAGTGCGACCCGGCCATCGGCTGCGTGCACAACGCCAACAGCGCTTCCTGCGACGACGGCAACGCCTGCACCGTGGGCGACACGTGCAAAGCCGGCGTCTGCGGCTCCAGCAAGGTCGCCGATTGCAGCGACGGCAATCCATGCACCGCCGACGGCTGCGCGCCCAAAGGCGGTTGTTTTGTCCTGAACCTGGACGGCAAAGCCTGCGACGACGGCCAGAAGTGCAGCAGCAACGACGCGTGCGCCAACGGGGCGTGCGTTGGCACGGCGACGAGTTGCAGCGACGGCAATCCGTGCACGGACGACACGTGCTCGGACACCGTCGGCTGCGTCTTTTTGGCCAACGCCGCGACGTGCAGCGACGGCTCGCCGTGCACCGTCGGCGACGCGTGCGCGGGCGGCGCGTGCGTCCCGGGCGCGGGCACCCAGTGCGACGACAAGAATCCGTGCACGACCGACGGGTGCGACCCTGCCAGCGGCTGCAGCCACGTCGTCCTTACCAGCGCTTGCGACGATGGCAACGCCTGCACCGGCAGCGACGCGTGCAAAGACGGAACCTGCAGCGGCACCCCCATCGTCTGCGACGACGACAACCCGTGCACGTCGGACTCCTGCAGCAAAACCCAGGGCTGCCTGACGGAACCGCAGAGCGGCGGCTGCTCGGACGGCAACGCGTGCACGACCAACGACACCTGCGTCGGCGGCGTCTGCACTTCTGGCCCCGCGACGACTTGCGACGACGGCAACGCGTGCACGATCGACAGTTGCAGCACGGCAGACGGGTGCCTGCACAGCGAGACGGGCGCAGCGTGCGACGACGGCAGCGCATGCACGACCAGCGAACACTGCGTTGGACCGCTGTGCCAAGCCGGCGCGGTGATTGCGTGCAGCGACGGGAACCCCTGCACAGTCGATTCCTGCAATGCGCTGCTCGGCTGCGTCTTTACCGCAATCGACGGCGGCGCGTGCAATGACGGCAAGGCGTGCAGCACAGCCGACACGTGCACGCACGGCGTTTGCCTGGGGACGGTGCTCGGCTGTGACGACGGCAATCCGTGCACGGACAACTCGTGCGACAACGTGGGCGGCTGCGTGTTTCTCGCCAACAGCGTGACGTGCGACGACGGCGACGCGTGCACCACCGGCGACACCTGCAAGGCGAAGGTTTGCGGCGCCGTCACGGTCGTCCAATGCGACGACAAGAACCCGTGCACGACGGAGGTCTGCAACAAGAGCGCCGGCTGCGTCTACACCAAACTGGATGGCACGCCGTGCGACGACGGCGACGCGTGCACGGTCGGCGACGCCTGTGCGAGCGGCGCGTGCGCGACCCAAGCCAGCAACTGCGACGACGGCAACCCCTGCACGACGGACACCTGCGACAAGTTCAGCGGCTGCCTCCACGCGCCGTTGACCGCCAGCTGCAATGACGGCGACGCCTGCACCGGCAGCGATGCGTGCAAGGACGGCAAGTGCCAGGGCGTGGCCAACGCGCCATGCGACGACAACAACAACTGCACGACGGACACCTGTGACAAGCACATCGGCTGCGTCCACACCGCCAACAGCAGCCCGTGCAGCGACAACAGCGTCTGCACGACCAACGACGTGTGCAGCGGCGGCGCCTGCGTGGGCGGCGCGGCGCTGGCGTGCAATGACAACAACCCGTGCACGCAGGACGCGTGCAACGGCGGCACCGGCTGCGTGTTCACCAACGACAACGGCAAGGCATGCGACGACGGCCAGACGTGCAGCTTGAACGACAGCTGCGCCGGCGGCGTGTGCTCCGGCACGACGTCCAATTGCGATGACGGCAACGTGTGCACGAACGACTCGTGCGTGGACGGCGTGGGCTGCGTGCACTTGGCCAACACCGCGACATGCACCGACGGCAACGCGTGCACGACGGCGGACGTCTGCACCAACGCGAGCTGCATCGGCGGCGTGGCGCCGAATTGCCATGACGCCAATCCGTGCACGTCCGACGCGTGCGACAACGCCACGGGCTGCGTCCATCAGGCCAACAGCCTGGCGTGCGACGACGGCAACAAGTGCACGACGGGCGACACGTGCAACGGCGGCGCGTGCGTGCCGACGGGCTTGGACAGCTGCAACGACGGGAATCCGTGTTCGATCGACGGGTGCAGCGCGCAAGGCGGCTGTACGCACGTCGACGCAGCGCCAGAAACGGCATGTGATGACGGGAGCGCGTGCACGATCGCTGATACGTGCGTCGGGCAAGCGTGCGCGGGCAAGGCGCGGACCTGCAATGACGGCGATCCGTGCACCGCCGACGGCTGCGATCCCGCGAGCGGCTGCACCACGCCCGCCGGCAATGACGGCGCGGGCTGTACGGACAACAACGCCTGCACCAACGCCGACGCGTGCGCCAACGGCGTGTGCAAAGGCAACGCGTTCACCTGCAACGACGGCGATCCGTGCACCGATGAAACATGCCAGCCGGCCGTGGGCTGCGTGGCAACGTTCAACATGGCAAGCTGCGACGACGGCGTGGCATGCACGCACACGGACATTTGCGCGTCCGGCAAGTGCGCCGGCGTGCCGACCCACAGCGATTGCAACGACGCCAACCCGTGCACCGTCGATACATGCGACGCGGCGGCAGGTTGCGGCTCGGTCGCGGGCAACGACGGCGCGTCGTGCTCAGATGGCAACGCGTGCACCAACGACGACGCGTGCGCAGGCGGCGCGTGCATCGCGGGCTCGCCCACGACGTGCCTCCCGTTGGCGTGCAACACCGTGTCCTGCAACACAGCGACCGGCGCGTGTGACTACACGCCAGTCAGCAACGGCCTGGCGTGCAGTGACGGTGACGCATGTAGCAACGGCGACACTTGCCAGGGCGGCGTCTGCGCACCGGGAACGCCGACCGTGTGCGTCGGAAAAGCGTGCAACGGGGTTCTCTGCAACAGCGCGACCGGCGAATGCGACTACACCGCCGATCCGAACGGCAGCGCGTGCAGCGACGGCAACGCGTGCACGAGCGGGGACGACTGTCAGGGCGGCGCGTGCGCCTCCGGCATCGCGAAGGCGTGCGCCGCGAAGGCGTGCAACACAGTCGCGTGCGACACCGCGACGGGCGGATGCGTCTACACGCCAATAACAAACAATACGGTGTGCGACGACGACAACGCGTGCACGCAAACCGACACCTGCCAGGCGGGAACTTGCATCGGTGCGGCGCCGGTCATCTGCAGCGCCGTGGACCAGTGCCACACCGCCGGAACGTGCGACACCGGCACCGGCGTCTGCAGCAATCCCGCCAAGGCTGACGGCGCGACGTGCAACGACGACAACGCGTGCACGCTCTCCGACGCTTGCACCGGCGGCGTTTGTGCGGGCACAGCTGCGGACTGCAGCGACGGCTTGGCATGCACCACGGACGGCTGCGATCCCGCGAGCGGCTGCACGCATGCTCCCGAGGACAGCGCGTGCACGGATGGCCTCAACTGCACGGCGGACACGTGCAGCGCCACGACTGGCTGCGGCCACGTGGCGAACGACGCGCTCTGCGACGACCTGACGGCGTGCACCACGGACGCTTGCGTAGTCGGCGTCGGTTGCACGCATGCCGCCAACAGCGCGCTGTGCTCGGACGGCAACGTCTGCACCGCGGACACGTGCACCAGCGGCATCGGCTGCAGCAATCCGGCGGGCAATGAGGGCGGCGCTTGCACCGATGGCAGCCTCTGCACCGCGCCCAGCAGCGCGTGTCACACGGGCGTTTGCACGCTCATTCCGGCGTGCAATGACAACAACGCGTGCACCACCGACTCGTGCAACGTCGCCAACGGCGCGTGCACCCACGTCGGCGGGCAGTGCGGCGGCGGCGCGGCGTGCACCGCGGACGCGGATTGCAGCACGGGTTCCTGCAACGCCAGCACGCACGTCTGCAATCCGCCCATCACCTGCAGCGCGTGGAGCCTCGCGGCGGTCGCTGGCAGCCCCGCGACAGCGAGCGTCTCCGGGTGCACGTGGAGCGGCGGCACCAACACCGACCTCGTCGACTCGTTCGCGAACGCGAACTACTACGGCGCCCTCAGCAGCATTGTCGCCGCGAGTTCGACGTCGACGGCGAACACCATCAAGGTCGGCCAGGCGCTCACGATCACCAGCTTGAGCGTCAAGATCACGCCGTCAACGGGCACGACCACAACGCTGGCGTTCACCGTGCGCGTCAACAACGTGGACAGCGGCACGGCGAAGTGCACGGTCGCAGCGGGCGCGACGACGTGCAGCGTCACCGGTTTGAACCAAGCCGTCGCCGCCAATCAGACGCTGAACCTGCACACCGCGCAGGCCCAATGGCAGTGGAACAACACGGTGACCGCGACGTGGAGCGTCGGGTACAAGATTCCGTGACGGTGGCTGCTGCTAGGTCGGCAGCTTGTAGTCGGCGAACTGCTCGCGCAACTGCCGCTTCAGCACCTTGCCCGTCGCGCCCAGCGGCAGCGCGTCGATGAACGCCACCGCGTCCGGCAACCACCACTTCGCGAGCTTCGTCGTCAGGTACGCCTGGATTTCCTCCGCCGTGACGTCGGCGCCCGGCTGCTTGACCACGATCAGCAGCGGCCTCTCCTGCCATTTGGGATGCGCCACGCCGATTGCCGCCGCTTGCGCCACGCCGGGATAGCCCATCGCGGCGTTTTCCAGGTCGATCGAGCTGATCCACTCGCCGCCGGACTTGATGACGTCCTTGCTGCGGTCGGTGATTTGCATGTAGCTGTCGGCGTCAATCGTCGCGATGTCGCCGGTGTAGAACCATTCGCCGTCGTGCGATTCGTCGCGGTCGCGGCGGAAGTAGCTGCTCGCCACCCACGGCCCGCGGATTTGCAGGTGTCCCGACGTCTCGCCGTCGTGCGGCACGATGTGGTGATCGTCGTCGACAAGCCGCAGATCCACGCCGTAGAGCGGCCGCCCCTGCTTGCGCTTCACCGCCATCTGCGCTTCCGCGCTCAGCCCCGCGTGCTTGGGCAGCAACGTGTTGACGGTGCCAATCGGGCTGGTCTCCGTCATGCCCCAGGCGTGGATCACCCGCGCGCCGTGCTGTTGCTCAAAAGCCTCGATCATGCTGGGCGGACAGGCCGCGCCGCCAATCGTCACCTTTTTCACGTGGGTCATCGTGTAACCCACCGACTTCATGTGCGTCAGCAGGCCCATCCAGACCGTCGGAACGCCAAGCAGGCTCGTCACTTTCTCGCTTTCGATGAGCTCCAGCAGGCTCCTCCCGTCCATGCCCGGCCCCGGCAGCACCAGCTTGGAGCCAACCATCGCCGCCGCATACGGCACGCCCCACGCGTTCACGTGGAACATCGGCACGACCGGCAGCGTCACGTCCCCCGCGCAGATGCCCAGGGAATCGACCATCGCCGCCGCGTACGAGTGCAGCACCGTAGACCGGTGCGAATACAGCACGCCTTTGGGATTGCCTGAAGTGCCCGACGTGTAGCACAGCGAACTCGCGGTATTTTCGTCAAAATCCGGCCATTCGAATTCCTCGCTGTGCGGCGCGATGAGCGATTCGTAGTCCGTCAGCTCCGGCAAATGCGTGTCCGGCGGCAGGTTTGCCGCATCGGTCATCGCGACGTAGCGCTTCACCGGCAACTGCTGGGAAGCGATGTACTGCGCCAATTTGACGAACGTGTTGTCAAAGAACAGCACGCCGTCCTCGGCGTGGTCGACGATGTAGCGGAGCTGGTCCAGCGGCAAGCGCGGATTCACGGTGTGCAGCACCGCGCCGATGCCGGACACCGCGAAATACAGCTCCAGATGCCGGTTGTTGTTCCACGCGAGCGTCGCCACGCGGTCGCCCGCCTTCACGCCCATCGCCACCAGCGCGTTGGCCAGCTTGCGCGAGCGCCGGGCGACGTTGCCCCAGGAAGACCGGTCAATCGGCCCTTCCACGCTGCGCGAAATCACCTCAATGTTGTGGTGAAAGCGATCCGCAAAGCGCAGTTGGTAGGAAATCAGCAGGGGCTGGTGGGACATTTGACCGAGCATGGGACTCTCCTTGTGCCGCCGAAGCGGGCACGCAATGCCCCGATTTTGCGCGGTACGATGCGGTCGCACAAGAGGCGGGCAGCGCGCCTAGGATGGGCTCTCGAGCAGCTCAGCAATCACCGCGGGCTTGACCGTGTACTGCGTGCGGCAGAAATCGCAGGAAATTTCGAGATCGACGGCGTCATTGGCCATCTCCTCGAGGTCCGCGCGCGGCAGCGTCGACAGCATGTGCACAATCCGCTGTTGCGAGCACCGGCACTCGTATTCCACCATCTCGCGCGCGCACTGGTCCCACAGAAAGCCTTGCATCAGCGCTTCCGCCCACGCGCGGCCATCCGGGTCCGCGACCGACATCCCTTCTGCCAGCGGCGTCATCCCTTCCAGGTTCGCCGTCATCTGCTTCAGGTCGTCGTGCGTACCTTCCGGCATCAGCTGCACCAGATAGCCCAGCGCGCTCTGGACCGTCCCCTGCCCGACGGTGACTTCCACGCGCAGCAGGGACAACACCTGCTCGGACTCCAGCAGGTAGTGCATCATAAAGTCTTCGATGCGGTCGCCCTGCAACTGCACCGTGCTCCGCCAGGACTTGCCCGTCGCCGCGTGCGTCCGCGCCACTTCCATCAGCCCCGGGCCAAACAGCGCGCCGTCCAGGGACGTCGTCGCTTCCGGCGTCTTCACGTACACGCGCACGCCGCCGCCTTCCCAGGCATCCACGACCATCTTGCCGGTCGGACCGTCATGGCGAATGTAGACCTGCATCCGCGCGTCCGGATTCAGCGTCGACCGCACGAGCAGCGACGACACGACAAGCTCGCCAATGAGCTTGGCCACTTCTTCGGAAGCATTCAGCCGGCTCGCCGCTTCCTTGGCAGCCTCCGTCGCGCGCACAACCAGCAGCCGCGCCTCGCCCTTGCGCGCAAGCCCTCGCCAGAGCGTGTCATGCGTGTGCGCGGGCGCCTGATCGAGGAACTGCGTCGGCCCCAACTGGCGCTCCAGCTGTTTGCGACGGTACTTGCTCGCCGCGGATTCTTGCGGCGCGTCGCGCTCGTCGGTCGGCGCGGGCTTCTCAGGTTCGTTTGGCATTTGACCTCAAAAATCGCCGTCGGTCGTCGCCCGCAGCACTTCAGAAAAGGACGTCAGGCCCAGCGCCATCTTGCGAATGGCCGACTCGCGCAGCGTGACCATGCCATCCTGCACCGCCTGACGGGCAATCTCCGCCGCCGGCGCCTTGGTCAGCACCAGCCGGCGAATCTTGTCGGACACGGGCATCACTTCATACACGCCCATCCGGCCTTTCAACCCGGTATCGCGGCAAATATTGCATCCCGCGCCCACAAACACGCGGAACCGCTCGCCCGGACGCTGTTCAATGCCCAGCAACTGCGCTTCCGCCGGCGTCAGCTCGGTTTCCTTGCGGCAGTTGAGGCAAATCGTCCGCAGCAGACGCTGGCTGATGACGCCAACCAGCGTCGAGGAGATCAGGTACGGCGGCACTTCCAGATCCAGCAGGCGGGCAATCGTCGACGGCGCGTCGTTGGTATGCACGGTCGACAGCACGAGGTGCCCCGTCATCGCCGCCTGGATCGCGTTCTGCGCCGTCTCCGTGTCGCGGATCTCGCCGACCATGATGACGTCCGGATCCTGCCGCAGCAGCGTGCGCAGCGCGGTGCCAAACGTCAGCCCCACGCGCGGATTGACCGCGGTCTGGTTGAACGCCTCCACGACCATTTCGATCGGGTCCTCAATCGTCGTGATGTTCAGCGTCGGCGTCGCCAGCGCCTTGAGCGCGGAGTACAGCGTCGTCGTCTTGCCCGAACCCGTCGGTCCGCAGACCAGGATCAGCCCGTGCGGCCGCTTGATGAACGTGTCGACAAGCTCAAGCTGCTTGGGAAACAGGCCAAGCTGCCCCATATCCTGGAACACCGTCTGCGGGTCAAAAATCCGCATGACGATCTTCTCGCCAAACGCGGTCGGCATCACGGAGATGCGCATTTCGACTTCGATGCCCGGCTTCTCCGCGGCACCCGGCTTGGTCTCGCCGCTGTCACGAGAAATCTTGATGCGGCCATCTTGCGGCCGGCGCTTCTCGGCGATGTCCAGCCGCGCCATCGCCTTGATGCGCGACGTCATCGCCGCGTGCACGACCTTGGGCAGCTGATTGACGGTATGCAGCACGCCGTCGATGCGCAGCCGCACATGCGAAACTTCGCGTTTCGGCTCGATGTGAATGTCTGACGCCTTCTGGTCCAGCGCGTACTTCAGCAGGAAGTCGACCGCCCGCACGACGTGGCGATCATCCTCCGTGACCTGCGCGCCGCTGGAGCTCAGCTTGACGAGCTGCTCCAGGTTGCCGAGATCCGTGTCCGCAACGCCGAGGTCGACCTGCGCGCCGCGAATGTTGGCGCGGAACTGAAAGATGTCGGCGATCTGGCGCTGGATCTCCGAACGCAGCGCGATGACCAGCTCAACAGGCTGATCGGGCCGCGACGCCATGGTCGCGCGCACTTCGGCGCAGATCGGGTCGTCCACCGCGAGGATCAGCGTCGCACCGTCGCGGCCGAGAGGCAGGAGGCAATTGCGCCGGGCGTACGCTTGGCTGACCAGCGAAGTCACCAGCTTGGCATCGACCTTCAGCGGATCAATGCGCGAAAACCGCATGTTGTAGGCCGCCGCGAGCGTCCGTTGCACGCGCTCCTCGCCCAGCACCTGGCCATCGGTCCCCGGCATCTGGAACGCGGCGATCAGCTCGGCCGGCGAAATCACCGGCGTTTCTTCACCCGTCTGCTGCTTGCGTTCGCGCTCGATGACCCGCCGTTTGCGCTCGGCGTGGAGCTTCATTTCCTGGCCCTGCTCGCGCGTGAGCAGACGCGCCTGCACGACGAGGTCGAGCACGGCTTCGAAGGTCAACGGCGTAGTTTGTGCGCGGGTTGGGTCAGTCACGCGCCTATCGTCGGCCGACGGGCACGGCTTGGCAAGAGCTTCAGGCGTCTAGCCGAAAGCATCTTCCTCGCGATCGTTGGCACCGGCGTCAAAGCTCGTGAAGTCAAAGAGCTTGCGGTCCAGCAGAAAACGCGGCTTCACGTCCGTCACGGCGGTCAGCGCCGACGGCAGCGCGCCCGGGTACACCCGGTCCAGATCCTTCATCAGGTTCTGCATCTGCGTGCGCTTCAGGTCCGGCTGGCGCGAGCACAGGCTGCACGGAATGACCGGATACTGCTGCATTTCCGACCACTTGATCAGGAAATTCTCAGGGATGTACGCCATCGGCCGAATCACGATGTTCTTGCCGTCATCCGCGCGCAGGAGCGGCGGCATCGCCTTCAACTGGCCGCAGAAGAACAGGTTCAGCAGCAGCGTCGCGATGATGTCGTCCCGGTGATGGCCCAACGCGATCTTGTTGCAGCCGAGGCGCTGCGCCGTGTCATACAGGATGCCGCGCCGCAGCCGCGAACACAGCGAACACGTCGTTTTTCCCGGCTCCAGCTTGTCCAGGACGATCTGGTAGGTGTGCTGGTGGACAATCTCGTACGGCGCGCCGGTCGACTTGATGTACGCCTCCAGCTTGTCCGTCGGGAACTCCGGGTGCCCCTGATCGAGGTGCACCGCGACGATCTCAAACTTGTTGGGCGAGTGCTTCTGCGCCCGCTGCATCAGGTGCAACAGCGCGTAGGAATCCTTGCCGCCGGACATGCAGACCATGACCTTGTCGCCGGCTTCCAGCATGCCAAAATCTTTGGACGCCTTGCTGAACAGGTGCGAGAGCTTGCGCTCCATGTTCGCCGGATCACTCGGCACCAGCGGGCGCGCGGGCACGCGGATGTGCACGTCAGTGTCGGGCAGGAACGTGTCTTCTTCCAGCTCGCGCACGGCGCGCGGCGCGGTCACCTGCGGCTTGCGCGGGGGCGTCGGCGGGCTGGCCAGCGTCTGGTTTTCGGGCTGAGTGGCAACGGGCGTGAGCAGGTCGGGCGTGCGAGCGGTCATATACGATTTAGGCCTTTTTCTTCTTGTCGGCTTTGTCCGCTGCGCCATCTTCGGCCGTTGCGGTTTCCGGTGCAGCTTCAGCCGGTTCAGCCGCGTGAGCCGCTTCATGCGCCGCATGGGCGGCCTTGGCAGGCGTGACAGGCGCCGCCGGGGCGCTGACAGCCAACGCTTCCAGGACGGCATGTGCACGCGTCAGCGAAGTCTCGGCGGCAGCGCGAAGCTTGCCAGCGGACGCGCCATCGTATTGGTCCGCTTTGGCGACGCCAGCGGCAGCGAGCAACTCGCCAGCGACCGACCGGGCGCTCTGATAGTCAAAGCGGCGTTCAAGCGCGCCGAGCAACTGTTCGTGCGAAAGTCCAGCGGTGTGTGGTGCGGCCATGGCTGACTCCGGGATGTCGACGTCGACGGCTTCGCAGCGTAGCGCCAAACGACGTGCGGTTACAAGCAGCAACGCCGCGTCGCGACTTGCGGAGCGTCACAAAATCGTGCCTTTGCATTTGCCGGACGATCCGTTACCTTACAAGATGGTGGGGTTTCGTTTGCACATTGGCATGCTGCCCGTGAGCGCCCGCTGAACGTTCGCTGATAGAACCGCGAGGTTACCATGCGTCACCAATCCATTCTGCGCCGATTCCGCGCCCAGAAAGCATGGCTGGCACTCCTCGTCACCATCAGCATCCTCGGTCAGGCGTGCAGCGACACGGTCCAGGGCGGCATCATCGTGCCGGCTGACGCGCACGGCGACGTCAAGTACAAGTTCGACAGCAATTCCCCGGACAGCGCCCAGGACGCGTACACGGACGACAATCCGGACGCCATCGCGGGCGGTGACGTCGGCTGCAAGCGCGTCATCATTCCGCAGATCGACACGACCAAGCCGATCAGCTTGGCGCCGAACAATCAGCCGTACCCGATCTACGCGGTCGTCGTCGACTACGCGGCTGGCGGACCGGCGTCAGAGATTCCGGTTTCGTGGGAGATCGTCGAGAACGACGGCGTCAACGGCCCCGGTCCCGGCACGCTGGGCAACCAAATCTCCGCCACCGACACCAAGAACGGCGCGACGTACAACACGTTCAACCCGAACAAGGGCCCGGGCACGCACTACAAGATCAAGGTTTCCGCCGAATGCGCGGAAGACGTGTTCGTCGACATCATCGTCTCGGCGCTGCCCACCGGCAACATCGAAGTGAAGTTGATGTATGACAACCAAATCCCGCTGGGGAACGTGGTCGTCAACATCGTGCCCGCGCCGTTTGCCTGCGCGTCGTTCAAGGCGATCCTGCCGCCGTCGACCGTGCTCAGCAAGAAGACGACCTACATCGGCGACCTGCCGACCGAGTTCAAGGGCCTGCCGGCTGAGAAGAAATACGGTGTGTTCGTGATCGGCAAAGACCTCGTCGGCCATCTGGCGGCGGCGGGCTGCGCGGATGCGGTGCTGGTCAATGACCAGAACACGACGTCGGTGACCGTGACGATGACCGTGCTGCCGCTGCAGGCCGCCGGCGCGTACGACATGGTCAACCACTTTGACTTCACGGGCGCGATTCCCGGTCAGCTGGGCCAGATCCTCGATACCGCCGTGCAGATCTTCTATGATCCCGGCGCGTTCATCATCGAGCAGGTCAAGAACCTGGTGAAGCAGTTCCTCGGCGCCGGCTTCATCGTCGACGCGGTGTTCAGCCTGTTTGAGAAGCAACTGTCCAAGCTCATTACGGATTGGCTGCTGAACAGCTCGCCGCCGTGGCTGCAGGACTTCTTCCAGATGGGCCAGGACGTTCTGCAAATCGTCAAGAAGTTGGAGATGTTAGGCGTGCTGCACGTCTTCAAGGTCAACGGCGACTTCTTCTTCAACGGCGAGATCGACTTTACAGGTATCAACCTCTGGTGGCACCTCGGCTGCGACAAGAACGACCCGAACTTCGCGACGTGCGGCAGCAAGATCTCGTTCGACCTCACGCAGGTGTCCACGGACCCGAACTTCCCGTTTGACCTCATCAGCGGCAAGCTCTCGGGCTCCATCAGCCAGCAGACCCACATGTCGATCGATTCGTCTACGATTACGCTGAACTACGGCAAGCTGATCCTGTACATCCTGACCAACGTGGTGCTCAAGAAGCTCACGGGCCAGACTTCGTTCGTCGGCGCGATGCAGAAGCTCATCGACTGTCAGGGCCTCGGCAACAGCCTGGGCGGCATCATCCCGGGCGTTGACGCTGGCACGGTCACCGGCTTCTGCAACTCGACGATTTCGCTCATCGTTCTGCCGCTGGAGAGCATGTTGGGCGGCCTTTCGCTCGACTCCGGGTTGTCGCTCAAGGGCGATTGC